>NZ_CP098747.1:938750-1251666 GCF_023746535.1 Sneathiella marina
CCAGGCTTTTACTTCTGCGCCGTCGTGCTGTTGATTTGTTTCTTTATCTCCATGCGGATCTTCCGATCGCCTTTTGGTCTTATGCTGCGCGGGATTAAGTCAAATCAAAACCGCATGAATTATACGGGGCTCAATACACGTCCCTATATGCTGACAGCATTTGTTATTTCCGGCATGTTCGCGGGGCTGGCGGGCAGTCTTCTGGCTGTCACGGATCCATTGGCCGGCGCGGAACGTATGCAATGGACCGCGTCTGGTGAAGTGGTGTTGATGACCATATTAGGCGGAGTTGGAACATTGATCGGGCCGATGCTGGGCGCCGGGCTGATAAAGTATTTTGAAAACATTTTCTCCTCCTTTGGCGATAGTGTCTTGCAGCAGTTCTTCTCGTTCCTGCCGGAGCCGGTGGCCGATGTCTTTGTTTCCGTCGTTGGCCTGTTTGTTGGCAGTGGCTGGCACTTAACCCTGGGATTGCTGTTCATGATTATCGTGATCTTCCTGCCAGGCGGGCTGGTTGAAGGATTTAATCGAATTTTCAAGCTGTTCACATCGGCGAAGAAAAATGAAACCGTGACCGTAACGTCACAAGATCAAACGGGCGAGTAGGGGTTACGATATGGGAGATCTTGTTCTTCATCTGGACAACATAAACAAGAGCTTTGGTGGCTTGAAGGCGCTGGGTGACGTAAATCTGCATGTGGAAGAGGGAACGACCCATGCGATCATCGGTCCAAACGGTGCGGGAAAGTCAACTTTGCTCAATGTTTGTATTGGCCGGCTCAAACCTGATACCGGATCGGTGACCTTTGACGGTCAGGAACTGACCGGCAAAAAACCTCACGAGATTGCGCAGATAGGTGTTGCGCGGGTGTTTCAAACGCCGGAGATTTTTCAGGAGATGTCGCTGCTGGAAAACGTTATGTTGCCGGCCTTTTCCCATCGCGATGGTGCTTTTAAATTCAACGCGGCCAAATTATTGAGTAGGCAAAGTGAAATCCGGGAAGAGGCCGAGCATATTCTGGAAGATGTTGGCCTGAAAGAACAAATGATGACAGAGGCGGGCAGTTTGTCGCGAGGGGATAAGCGGCGGCTTGAGCTTGGCATGTGTTTGATCCTTCATCCGCGGCTTTTATTGCTCGACGAGCCAACAGCGGGTATGGCGCGGCATGATACCAATGCAACCATCGACCTGTTAAAGAAAATCAAATCGAGAGGCATGACAAAAGTCATCATCGAGCATGACATGCATGTGGTGTTTAGTCTTGCGGACAAGGTAAGTGTTCTGGCTCGTGGCCAGATCATAGCGGGCGGTGATCCTGAAGCAGTGCGAGAAGATCCTAAAGTCAAGGAAGCCTATTTGGGAGGGGCGCATTAATGTCGGCCAGCGAAGAAAAGATGCCATATTTCAGCGTGAATGATGTTCATGCATATTATGGTGAGTCCTATATTGTACAAGGCGTTTCATTTGATATCGAAGAAGGTGAAATTGTTGCCTTGTTGGGTCGCAACGGAGCCGGGAAAACCTCTACGCTACGGGCGCTCGCCCGTGTCGATAGCCCGGGATTAACCCAGGGTGAAATCTATCTTGGCGGAAAGGCCATTCACCCGCTAAAGGCCTTTGAGGCTGCCCGGGAGGGTATCCAGTTGGTGCCGGAAGATCGGCGCATAATTGGCGGGCTGACCGTAGAGGAAAATCTGACGCTGGCGCAAGTCGCGGAACCCAGAGGTTGGGAGATCGAACGCATCTACGACCATTTCCCGCGGCTTGGGGAACGACGCAATCAGGATGCAATTACCATGTCCGGCGGTGAACAGCAAATGCTGGCGGTTGCCAGGGCGTTAGCCCGCGATGTAAAACTCCTCTTTCTGGATGAGCCCTATGAGGGTTTGGCTCCGGTTATCGTGCAGGAAATCGAGAAGATTTTGCGGCAAGTCAAGGAACTCGGCATTACGACAATTATTGTTGAGCAGAATGCTGTTGCGGCTCTCCAGCTTGCAGATAAAGCCTTAATTTTGGATATGGGGCAGATTGCCTTCCGCGGAACAGCGCAGGAAGTACTGGACAATCAAGAATTACGGCATGAGTATCTGGCAATTTGATTTGGCTATCATCGTATTGGTTGCGATATAGGTAACACTGAGATAACTTTTTAATTTAAGCAGTTTCCCATATTGAGGGAGGCGCCGCAAAAATTGCCGCAGCTTCCTAATCGCGAAAGGATCTACAATTATGACCGTTGAGGATTTATACCCGGTACCAGCAGAGCTGGCGAAGTCGGCCTGGGCTGATAAGGCAAATTATGAAGCCATGTACCGTGCCTCAGTCGAAGATCCTGCCGCCTTTTGGGGAGAGCATGGTAAGCGCGTAGACTGGATTAAGCCCTATACCCAGGTTAAAGATGTTTCCTATGACAAGGATGATCTGCATATCCGCTGGTATTATGACGGAACCCTGAATGTCAGTTATAACTGCATCGATCGCCATCTGGAAACCAAGGGGGATCGCACGGCGATTATCTGGGAAGGCGATGATCCCAGTGACGACAAAACCCTGACATACCGGGAGCTGCATGAGGAAGTCTGCAAATTCTCCAACGTTCTCAAAGCGCAAGGCATCAAGAAAGGGGATCGGGTTACTCTTTATATGCCGATGGTCGTTGAAGCGGCTGTTGCCATGCTGGCCTGTGCACGAATTGGTGCTGTTCATTCCATTGTATTTGGCGGCTTTTCCCCGGATGCGCTGGCCGGCCGAATACGTGATTGCGAGTCCAACTGTGTGATTACGGCCGATGAAGGGCTGCGGGGCGGAAAAACCATACCGTTGAAAGAAAATACAGATAAAGCTCTTGAAAGTTGTCCAGATTGCACTACATGTATCGTAATCCGCCGCACAGGGGTTGAAACCGGCTGGGTTGCTGGACGGGATGTCTGGTATCATGAAGAAATGGCAAAAGTGGATGCCGATTGCCCGCCAGAGGAAATGAACGCGGAAGATCCGCTTTTTATTCTCTATACATCGGGTTCGACAGGCCAGCCGAAAGGCGTCCTGCATACGACAGGTGGTTATATCGTATATGCCGCCATGACCCATCGCTATGTGTTCGATTATCATGATGGGGATATTTACTGGTGCACGGCCGATGTCGGCTGGGTCACCGGACATAGTTATATTGTCTACGGCCCTCTGGCCAACGGCGCGACGACATTGATGTTTGAAGGGGTTCCCAATTATCCGACTGTGTCACGGTTCTGGGAGGTTTGTGACAAGCATCAGGTCAATATTTTCTATACGGCGCCAACCGCTATTCGGGCGCTGATGCGCGATGGGGATGAGCCGGTCAGGAAAACCTCGCGCAGTTCTTTGCGCTTGCTTGGGTCTGTCGGTGAGCCCATTAATCCGGAGGCCTGGCGCTGGTACCATGAAGTGGTGGGCGATAGTCGTTGTCCGATTGTCGATACCTGGTGGCAGACTGAAACGGGCGGAATACTTATCACGCCCTTGCCAGGCGCAACTGATCTAAAACCGGGTTCCGCCACCCGGCCGTTTTTCGGGATTGACCCGATTATGGTCGACAATGACGGAAAGGTTCTGGAAGGCGCCTGTGAGGGTGTCCTGTGTATCAAGGATAGCTGGCCGGGCCAGATGCGAACGGTTTACGGAGATCACGAGCGGTTCTACCAAACCTATTTCGCAACCTTCCCCGGACGCTATTTCACCGGGGACGGTGCGCGCCGGGATGAAGACGGTTATTACTGGATTACCGGCAGGGTGGATGATGTCATCAATGTCTCCGGCCATCGCATGGGAACTGCGGAAGTCGAGAGTGCGCTGGTTGCCCATGATAAAGTTTCTGAAGCAGCCGTGGTTGGTTATCCCCATGACATCAAGGGGCAGGGTATATATGCCTATGTGACGCTGACAGCAGGTGTGGAGTCAACGGAGGAGTTGCGCACAGAACTTGCGAAATGGGTGCGACAGGAAATCGGTCCCATTGCAACGCCGGATCTGATTCAATGGGCACCGGGTCTTCCGAAGACCCGATCCGGTAAAATCATGCGCCGGATATTGCGAAAAGTTGCGGAAAACGAGTATGGCAGCTTGGGCGATACATCAACTCTGGCCGATCCAGCAGTGGTTGATGAATTGATTGAAAATCGGATGAACAGATAAGGCTGGCATAAGGGTCTTCGATTGTTCGATGACAATGACCCGTGGAATACGGTACACTAAGGCGAAAGATTGAAAAGGTGCCTATCAGAGAAGTTCGCTAACGGACCGCGATAAGCCTTACCTTAACAATATGGTCTCAACCTTTGGGAGGGAGTGAGCAACGGCATGTCGCATACAGTGCTTGTGGTGGAGGACGAGCCAAATATCGTGTTGTCCTTGCAATTTATCCTCAAACAGGCGGGATTTACCGTGCGTGTTGCACGGGACGGGGATCAAGCGTTACGGGCCATCGACGACTATGTGCCGGATCTGGTTTTGCTGGATATCATGTTGCCGAAACAAGATGGCTTTTCCGTCTGCGAAACAATTCGCGCCAATGCCAGTTGCCGGAACGTAAAAATCATTATGCTCTCGGCTAAAAGCCGGGAAGCGGACAAGGAACGCGCGCTTGCATTGGGCGCCGACGATTTTGTGACGAAACCCTTCTCAACGCGGGTTTTGGGTAAATTGGTTAAGGATATCGTGACGGTTAAGCCGGCGGTATCCACGGTGAAGTAAGCAGATGATCCGGACCGGCCGCAAAAAGGAATGGTCGATCCTGTTGTTCGTCGCCTGCCTGATAATCTTTATGCCGCCTGTCCTGTCAATTTTTGATGAAAGCGACCTGGTTTTCGGTATCCCCATGAGCTTTCTTTATCTGTTCGGGAGCTGGGCAGGGGTAATTCTGTTCACGGCGATTGGCGCCCGACGACGTACGCTCATGAAAAATGCGCCGGAACAGCCTGGTTTTGAGGATTTACGGCCCGGATCAAGTCAGGAGAAACCGTAATGTCCGGCAGCCTGGTTCTTACGGTTTCTGTGTTGTATCTCGGCCTCTTGTTTGCGGTTGCACAATTCGTCGATTCCCGGGCAGAAACCAATCGACCCCTGACCCGAAACCCCTATATCTACACATTGTCCATTGCGGTCTTTTGTACGTCCTGGACATTTTATGGCAGTGTTGGCTTGGCTGCCAACCGGGGGCTTGATTTTCTGCCTATCTATCTGGGGCCGACTTTCGTTTTTGTCCTCTGGTCCATGGTTTGGGTGAAGATCGTTCGTATTTGCAAGGTCCACCGGATTACGTCTATTGCCGATTTTATTGCCTCACGCTACGGGAAGCGGGCTGGCCTCGGCGGCCTGGTGACGATCATCGCCGTCGTCGGGACCATGCCATACATTTCCCTGCAGCTGAAATCCATCGCAACCAGTTTTCGAATTCTCGTTGGATCCTCTGAAACCGTATTGCTGAATGCGCCAAGCGATCCGATTTTCTTTATTGATACAACCCTTATTATCGCTTTGGCACTTGCCCTTTTTGCCATTCTTTTCGGCACCCGTCATATTGATGCCAGTGAACATCATGAAGGGCTGGTGGCAGCCATTGCATTTGAGTCCGTTGTCAAATTGATCGCCTTTCTGGCTGTCGGTTTTTTTGTGACCTTCGGGGTGTATAATGGATTTTCCGATCTGTTCTCCAAAGCGGCGAACCAGGGGCTGGAGCAGTTATTTACGGTTAATGCGGACAGTGACTACAAACTGTGGATGACAATGACCCTGCTGTCCATGGCGGCGATAATTTGTCTGCCACGGCAATTCTACATTACCGCCGTCGAGAATCCGGATGAGGCCAGTTTACGCAAAACAACCTGGCTTTTCCCGTTATATTTGCTGGTCATCAACATATTCGTGCTGCCGATCGCCCTTGCAGGGAGATTGGCCTTTGATGGCACGACGGCAGATGCGGATATGTTTATGCTGACCGTTCCGCTTTTCCATAATCAGGGGGTCTTGGCATTGATCGCCTTTGTCGGCGGACTGTCGGCTGCAACATCCATGGTCATCGTTGCGGCAATTGCCCTGAGCACCATGGTCTGCAACGACCTGATCATGCCGCTTTTGCTCCGCTCCAAAAGCCTGAACATCAACAAGAACGATGACTTGACCGGCCTGCTGCTGACGATCCGCCGGGTCAGTATTCTTCTCGTTCTGATATTGGGCTATGTGTATTACCTGATTGCCAGTGAATCCTATTCTCTGGTGACCATTGGCTTGGTATCCTTCGCCGCCGCGGCTCAATTTGTTCCGGCGATTATTGGCGGGATCTTTTGGAAGGGCGCGTCGTATCGCGGAGCTTTGACCGGATTGGCGCTTGGATTTATCATGTGGCTCTATACCCTGCTCCTTCCCTCTTTCGCGCAATCAGGCTGGTTGCCCATTAGTTTTATCGATCAAGGCCCCTGGGGCATTGCCATGCTCAAACCTTACGCTTTGTTTGGCATGGAAGGTTTTGACCGCCTGACCCATGCCCTGTTCTGGAGCATGCTGGTTAATATCGGTGCGTACTGGATTGTATCCTTGTCATCACAGCAAACGGCCATCGAGCGTATTCAGGGGACGTTGTTCGTCGATGTGTTCGGGCATACGGAAGATGAGCGCGACAGTCGCTATTGGCGCGGATCGGCGACCATCGCTGATTTGCAGCAATTGGTTGGTCGTTTTGTTGGTGGACAGCGGGTGGCGGCGGCTTTTGACGGGTATCTTCGGGATCGCGGTTTAACCGTTCGCCGGAACCAGTCGGCGGATGCGGCCATGCTTGATTTTGCCGAGAAAATGCTGGCTGGCGCCATTGGCTCGGCGACCGCACGGGTGATGATGGGGTCAGTTGTTAAAGGCGAGATTGTTGGCCTGGATGAGGTTTATCGCATCGTCGATGAAACCAGCCAGGTGATAGAATATAGTCACCGGCTTGAACAAAAGTCCCTGGAACTGGAGCAAGCGACCGCACAGTTGCGGAACGCGAACGAGCGCCTGAAAGAGCTTGATTCCCTTAAAGATCATTTTCTCTCCATGGTCAGTCACGAATTGCGGACGCCGCTTACCTCGCTTCGGGCATTTGGGGAAATTCTGGTGGATAATCCAGAGGTATCGCTTGAGGAGCGGACGCAGTTTCTGAATGTGATCATCAAGGAAAGCAGGCGACTGACCCGGCTTATTGATCAATTGCTGGATCTGGCCCGCATGGAAGCGGGGCAAATGGACTGGTCGTTCGATCAGGTGGATATGGGCGCAACAATTCGCGAAGCGCTGGCGGCTCTTGAAGGGCTAATCCAGGAGAATGATGTAGATGTGAGTGTCAGGCAGCACGACCAACTGCCGCTGGTTCTCGCCGATCACGACCAGCTTATTCAGGTTATGATCAATCTTGTTTCCAATGCCATAACCTTCTGCGATAAAGCGGCGGGCAAAATTGACGTCTCCGTCACGACGGAAGAAGACGTCCTGCTGGTAACTGTTTCGGACAATGGCAAAGGAATTCCGGAAGACATGACACAGGATATCTTCGAGAAGTTTCATCAATCCGTCAGCACCGGTGAGGACAAACCACAAGGATCTGGCCTCGGCCTCGCTATTTGCCGGGAAATTGTCACCTTTATGGGCGGTGAGATCTGGGTGACAAATCAACCGGCAAGTGGCGCAGAGTTTGCCTTTACGATCCCGCGTGCGGACCGCGGCAAGGAACAGTTGTCGGCGGAATAACGCGAAAAGCAGCCCTTGCGCCTTAAGCCGGCATCGTTCCGTTAATAAGATAAGCCAGAGCCTGCACTACCTGGTCGGGCGTGCGGGCCGTCGCTGATGCGGCAGCGTTGACTTCTTTGAGCGCGTGATCATGCTCCGTTGGATGCAGGGTGATATAAGGCGTGTCCATGGCGGCGGCGAAACCGGCATCAAATGCGGCGTTCCATTGTTTGTATTTTTCCCCAAAGCGCACAACAACAATATCGGCTTCCTGGATCAGGGTCCCCGTCCGCATGGCGTTGAGGCGGGCGCTTTTGTGGTCATGCCAGAATTTGTCCGGCTCGGCGCCGAATATGGCAACACCGCAATCGTCGCTATCGGCATGCACTGTATTTGGCCCGGTGAGCTCCACCGGTAAATTCGTGACTTTTACACCCTCGGCGATGCGTTCGCGCCAGTCACTATGGATTTCTCCGGAAAGATAGATTGTCCAAATTCGGCTCATGTCAGTTCCTTTGTAAGTTTGAGGGGCGAGTATAGTCTCAGGCGAGGGCGCGGTAAATCAGCATAACACCGATCAGCATCACTAATATCAATACAATTTTCTTGAACGTTACCTGATCCACATGATGCCGTACCTGGGTGCCCGCCCACATGCCCACAAACAAGGGCGCAAGCCCTATCAGTCCATAGACAATTTCAAGTGGATTGATAAAATTTCCGCCATGGAGACTGGCCATGAGGACAAGGCTGCCGGTAAACAGAAGGACGCTGACAACCGCAACAAATTTTTCTTTTTCCAGACCGAGGGCGACAAAAAAGAAGACAGGCAGTGTTCCGTATAGCGTCGTGATACCCCCGACAACCCCGGCAAACAGACCAATTATGGGTCCTGTAATTTTTTCCCGATCCGTAAGGAAGGCAAAGGAGATGCCGAATATTTCCAGACTGGCGACGGTAATCAGGAAGCAGCCCACGCTGACCAATAAATAGGTAGTATTGACCGTCGACAGCAAGTAGACGCCAAAGGGCAGCGATATATAAACCGCCAGCAGCAGTCGCCAATGCCGGGCAATCGTCGATTTTATATGACCCGTGACGATCATCTGCACGAAATTGGTAATGATCATCGGCAGAACGATAATGGCCACCGCCGACGGCAAGGACATAAAAAAGACAATGATCGGAACGGCAATAGTCGGCAGCCCGAAGGCGCTGACACCTTTGACAAACCCGCCCAATGACAAAGCGGTACAGACCACAGCGAGGTGGAATAAGCTGAATTCAGGGAGGTATTCTGTGATCATGAAGGATGTGCAGACACGGTTACGATGAAAGAGTTGAAATATTGCTTTACAGCAAACGGATTTATTCATTCAATGCTTACCCGTTTTAAGCGGGAGTACAAGCAGTAATATTACAAGAGCCTTTGCAGGCAGGAGAAGATTAGTGAAAGCATATGTCATTCATGGCGGCGGCGGTATCGATGAGCTCAGTCTCAAGGATCAAGATATTCCAAAGCCGGGTCCGGGTGAAATTTTGGTCAGGATGAAGGCCAATGCGATTAATTACCGGGATTTGATGATGGTCAAGAATGGCCCGGTTGATGGTCGTATTCCAAATTCCGATGGGGCGGGACTGGTGGAAGAAATTGGCGCTGGCGTGACGGCGTTCAAAAAAGGGGATCGTGTCGTCGGTACCTTTTTCCAGAATTGGGACAGCGGCCCCATTCGCGACGATGTTATGGGCAGTGCCATGGGCGGCGCCATTGACGGTATGCTCCGTGAATATGCTGTCTTGAAAGAAAATGGGGCGCTTCCGATCCCCGATCACATGTCTTTTGAAGAAGCCTCCACTTTGCCCTGTGCCGGATTAACAGCCTGGAATTGCCTGATAGAAGCGGGCGGGGCCGCAGCGGGTCAGACAGCCCTTCTACTGGGCACCGGCGGTGTATCGATATTCGCGCAACAGATGGCCGCGGCGGCGGGAATCAAAACGATCCTCACCTCCAGCAGCGACGACAAGCTGGCGCGGGCGCAAACCCTCGGCGCCAATGAGGTGATCAACTATCGAGATATCCCGGACTGGGAGGCAGAGGTCGCCAGGTTGACGGCCGGTCACGGCGTGGATGTCGTCGTGGAAGTCGGCGGGGCCGGTACCCTTGCCAAATCCGTCGAGGCCGTGCGCATTGGCGGACGTATCTCACTGGTTGGCGTGCTGACCGGTGGGCAGATGGATCCCACATCGATCATGCGTAAATCTGTCCGGTTGCAAGGTGTTTATGTAGGCCCTCGCGATATGTTCGCGCGTATGAACGCCGCCTTGATCCATAGTGACATCCATCCGATCATTGAAACGGTGGTGGATTTCAAGGACGCGAAAGACGCCTATCGCTTAATGGAAAGCGGTCAGCATTTTGGCAAGATTGTTATTTCAATATAGGGCCATGGCCCGGATCAGGAGAAGACGATGAAATTATTACGCTATGGCCCGAAAGATCAAGAAAAACCCGGTGTTCTGGACGCAGATGGTGTTATCCGCGATCTCAGCGGGATGATTGATGACATCACCGGCGATACGTTCACCGGGGGTGATCTGGAGCGCCTGGAGGCCATGGAATTCGAAGATTTACCGGAAGTTGACGGCAATCCAAGGATCGGTCCCTGTGTTGGAAATGTGGGAAAGTTTATTTGCATCGGCTTGAATTATTCCGACCATGCGGCAGAAGCCGGACAAACACCGCCAGATGAGCCCATCGTTTTCATGAAAGCCACCACCGCCATCAATGGCCCCAATGATGATGTGGAAATCCCGCGGACGTCGCAAAAAACCGACTGGGAAGTGGAGCTTGGCTTTGTCATCGGCAAGCGCGCCAAATATGTCGGTGTCGCCGAGGCGCTGGACTATGTGGCCGGCTATTGCACCGTCAATGATGTCTCGGAGCGTTCCTTTCAGTCGGAGCGTTCCGGTCAATGGACGAAAGGCAAAAGCCACGATACTTTTGGCCCGATCGGCCCCTGGCTGGTGACAGCCGACGAGGTGCCGGACCCGCAAGTGCTGGATCTGTGGCTGGATGTTGATGGCGACCGTAAGCAGACCGGCAACACCTCGACCATGATTTTCGATGTGGCCACCATCATCTCGCATCTCAGCCAGTTCATGACCCTGGAGCCCGGGGATGTGGTGTCAACGGGAACCCCGCCCGGTGTCGGTATGGGGCATAAGCCCGACCCGATTTACCTGAAAGCCGGGCAGACTGTAACCCTGGGGGTCGAGGGGCTGGGAATGCAGACACAAAAAATGATACAGGCTTAATCCCGACAGTTTCGCCGAACGAACAAAAAGAAAAGGACGCGGAAAAATGAATGTAACGCAGAAACCTGAATCCCAAGGGTTCAGCACGACCCGACTTGAGGTCATTACCGACTGGATGAACCGCTATGTGGAGGAGGGCAAACTGGCCGGCGCGCAGGCAGTGGTCGCCCGCCGTGGCCAGATTGCCTATGCAAATTCTGTCGGGTTGTCGGATATGGAAAATAATATTCCATGGAATGATAATACTCTGGCGCGCTTTTACTCCATGACCAAACCGGTCACTTCCGTTGCCTTGATGATGCTGTTTGAGAAAGGCCTGTGCCATCTCGACGATCCGGTGGAATGGTTTATTCCCTCCTTCAAGAAAATGCGGGTCCTGCGGCCCAATGCCCAATCCATAGAGGATACGGAACCGGCAACAGTCAAGCCGACCATCCGCCATATGCTGACCCATATGTCCGGCCTGACATATGACTTCAATGGTGGGATACTGGGCGAGGCCTACGCTGCCGCCAAAATGGATTTTGGGCCCCGTCGTGGCACGCTGGAAAGCCAGGTCGACAAGCTGGCTGAGTTGCCGTTGCAATTCACACCGGGCGCGCGCTGGAACTACGGCGTCTCAACGGATGTGGTCGGCCGGTTGGTGGAGGTGATTTCCGGATCGGACTTACGAACATTTCTTGATGAGTATATACTGGGACCGCTGGCAATGACGGATACCGCCTTCGATGTGCCCGATGACAAGATTGACCGGTTTGCCTCGCTTTATGGCCGGGGGCCGGATGGGAAAATAAAACTCCTTGATGCCGCCTCGAAATCCGTGTTCCGCGCCGGACGCACGGAATGCTACTCAGGTGGCGGTGGATTGATGTCCACGGCCGGGGACTATCTTAAATTTGCCGAGATGATCCGCCAAAGAGGCGCCTATAACGGCGAGCGGTTGCTGGGATCCCGCACCGTCGATTACATGACCCGCAATCATCTTGTGGGGGATCTGGCGGATAACGGTCAGCCTGTCTTCTCCGAGATTTCCTTTGAAGGGGTCGGTTTCGGCCTTGGCGGCTGGGTTATGCTGGACCCACCCAAATCCCAGATGATGGGTTCCGTGGGAGATTTCGGTTGGGGCGGTATGGCAAGTACGGTGTTCTGGGTTGATCCGGTGGAAGAAATGACCGTGCTGTTCCTGACCCAGCTTGCCCCCAGCAGCCAGTATCCGTTGCGCAAGGAATTGCGGACCCTGGTGCATCAGGCTTTGGTCGATTAAATCTCCGCATAGATTTCCAGCACATTGCCATCGGGGTCGCGAAAGAACAGGGTGCGATGGCCAAAGGGTTGATTGGTCGGCGGGGAGAGGAGATCAATATCATGGTTGAGCAGTTCATCGGCGCATCGATCAACATTGGATACGGAAACCCTGAAAGCCAGTTGAAGGACCGCGCTGCCGGCCGGGAGGGGCTTGTCGGTCGTTGTCCGTTTTGGATTGGCAAGGGTCAGGGTGTTGGGGCCGACCTGATACTCGATCCAGTCACGCGAGAGTTCCCGATGCAGTTCGAACCCCAGAATGTTTTCATAGAAAGATCGCATGGCCTCCATATCGCGGACATAGATGACTGTGTAGTCGATTGCCCTGATGGCATTGAAGGCCGTACTTTTCGACATGACCATGAACTGGTTCCTGTTTTTTTGACATGTTAATAAGATGTCGTACTATCGGTTGTTTGGGCCGAGAACTTGAATAACCGAGTCCGGATTTTAGCCTGTAGGACTCGAATTTTGAATAGAAAAATATAACTATTATAATATAATTAACCAGTTTTAAATTATAAGTGTGAAAATTGCACCATTACAATATCTTAGGCGGATTACTGTCATCTATTTGACATAAAAGCTGATCAAAAACTTCATTATTTGGTCATTGACCTGTCATGGGAAATTGCGAAAACCCTCCTCATGAAAAAGCAAAGAGGAGTAAGGAAATGGACCCAATTCGGGTAAATAATCTGGAAGTGCGATTGGCGCATTCCGTTGCCGATCTGAACGCGGCTCAGGCTTTAAGATACCAAATTTTCTATGGCGAAATGGGGGCATTTCCCACAGGGATCAGTCACGAGCTGAAGCGTGATGTGGATGGGTTCGACCAGATTTGCGACCATCGGCGATGGCGCGGTTATCGATCGTGACTTTAATACGGTCGATGTCTGTATCATGGTTGAAACGAGTAATGTCACGGACAAATATGCCCGGCATTTCATGGGTCTGGCCAACCCTGTCCCGGTTGCCGCCGCGGGTGGCTTTGCCTTGCCGCTGCGCGATGTTCCTAGCGGTCCGTGATCAGGCGAATGCCCAGCAGGCCAAGAATAACCGCTGCGACGCGGTCGATATAAATCTTCGCTTTCAGATACGGGCCACTGATCGCGGGGGTGCTCATGACAGCGGCCAGAGTAGAGTAACAAATGATCTCCACCAGCAGGTGATTGACGACGATAAAGGCGTTTTCAATCGGGCTCAGGCCGGCGGGAAAGATAACGATCAGGACCGCTGCAGCAAAGAGCACGGACTTCGGGTTGAGCAGATTGATCATCAGCCCCTGACGGAAGGCGTGCGTGGTGGGCGTCGCGGCAGGTTGAAGGCGCTGCCGGGCGCCTGCCCACATCCGAACAGCGACATAGAGCAGATAGACGGCGCCGCCGACTTTCGCCGCCGTATAGGCCCAGGGAAAAATCTTGAACAAAGCCTCCAGCCCGAGAAGCGCCGCCAACGTCCACAACGCGGCGACCAGTCCCAGTCCGGCCCCGATAGCCAGACCGGCGCGGCGGCCGGAGGTCAAGGTGGTGCGGATCGCCACCAGCATGGCCGGGCCGGGGCTGGCAATGGCGGCAAGCACCGCAAGATTAAAGGCCAGGATATGCTCAAAGGTCATGCGTCGTCTCCGCCGGGGGTTGCTTTAACCGGGATATCTGGCACCCATAAATAGCCATCGGGGTCCATAAGATAGGCTTCGCGCAATCCGTGCGGTTTATCCATGGCACCCGCCAGAACCGTGTCCTCCCGGGCCCGCGCCCTGGCCTCTGCCCTGTCGGGATCGCAGCCATGCAAGCGTAATTCGGCGCCGATCCCGCGCACCTGCCCCGGGGCGAGGCTGCCGCTCAGCGGATGGTCTGAATAGGTATGATCCGCATGCAGCATCCAGCTTGCGCCATAGCCCGTGAGGACGGCGAAATCCGGATCCGCATACACCACGCTTGCGCCCAGCACGTCCTTTTGATAGGCCACGGCGCGCGCAATATCGCGGACCAGGAGATTAACCCCAAGCCCGGTCAGCGACCGGCCATATTCCGGTGCCGGCATCCATGGATCGCCCTCGCGTTTTTTCACCATCGGGTATCTCCTTACCAAGGGAGGCATTTAACATCGCGGGGTTTTTACGGTCAAGCCATGTTCTCCTTCTGCAAAACCGGCTGGTCTCCCGCCTGTGGGCTGTATTTTAACAAAGTCAGATCAATCCTTGAGATCGATTAACAGCATGTCCGTATAAGGTTGCTGATTGCCCCCTGTTCCAGCCGACATAGGCGTGGCCGTCAGGAGCGGTATTGTGAGGCTGTTTTCCGAGGTTTTTGACAGTCGGCTGAAGGATGTTTTCTCGTCGTCGGGCTTTTCCAGCTTGGATCCGCTTTCGATTGTGAAGAGCGGTGTTTCTGCGGGAACGAAGGCCTCCAGATAAATATGCTGGGCCTCAAGTAACCCTGTCTTGTTCAATGCCGTCCTTTCGTCAAAGACAAACTCGATAATCAACATTGATATTTCTTTTGATAACAAGCTGTTATTAAGTAAGCAGCGTAAAACTGAATGCCACTTGATCTGGCCCAGCACAATGCTGGCAAGGCTATCAATTTTCAGATCGTCACACAGCAGTTGCTCAAGATCTATTGCCGACGTATTTTGAGCATTCCAGATCCACCCTTGCGGATTTCGGATCACAGCATTGATCAGTTCTTTGCTGTCAACAAATTGCTGGAGTCCCGGTCGCATCCGATTGTACCCATAGTACAAAATACCGGCCCCCCCCAATCCGCATAACAGGGCAAGGACACCCATTAAAATAAGAGTACCGACAGTATCTTTAATCCTGTTCTCGGTTGCCCCTTTTATAAGTAACGTGACCATAACCACCAGGAATATTATGAGGATGATTACAAAAATAGAGGCGGTTGCTCGATAGGGCCTGACTTTTTCTGATTTCTGATTTTCCAGATATTTCTCGATCGTGCTGCTTGTAAAGACGTTATCTGCAAAATCTTCTATATATTTCAGGTAAGGCTTGGTTATTTCTTCAAAAAACAGGTCCTGTATTTCCTCCTCATTGGCGTTTCGCGTGTTTTCTTTAAAAACGTCATAGGCCTGTTGTAAAATGTCATTGAACTGCGTCCTGTTTCCCTCGTTGCCGACAAGTTCTCCAAACAGAAAATGGACGCATTTGTCGGTTATTCTGAACCTTGCACCACCGACCAGATCTTTCCATTCATGGGATTTGATATAGTCTTTGTCCGGCCGCCTGTTTCCCGTTTTATTGATGACGTAGCCAAGAAGCTCTTCGATCATTTTCTGCGTATCCCTCTGGTGAGTTCCAACTTGTGCTCCCCAGAACAACGCATTGCAAAGCCCATATGTGAAAGATATTCGGGAGGGGCCTTGTCTTGAGCGGCATTGATACGTCACTGGACGCTTCAGAGGATTTACATCCCCCTCTCTTTGCAGACAGTCGCGCCGTCATTTCTGATGTTGTTGAGCTACCTGCTGTTGGAAGATCCTGCATAAAGCCAGGGCCGCAAGGCTTTGCCAAGCAGCGGCATAATTGGCCAGGCGAGCAGGCTGGATAAAATCACAACAGTTATCAAGGTCTGTACGGGTTTGGGTAACCCCCCAATAATCGGCGCACCAAGACCCAGTAACAGAAGAAGCATGGGATAAACACCAATGATGCTGAGAACGACACGTTTCCAGTAAGGAGGGATCACCATTTTCCCGGTCGCGTCATGATCCACCCATAGCTCAAGCCCTGCAGCTTCCGCATATTTGGGCGGCTCGCCCGTCAGCTTCTCAATTTCCTTCAGTTTCAACACAATCTGTGGAGATTTCCATACTTCCGTGAAATTCACCACTGCAGAAAATCGAAGAATGACCGTATATTCAGTTTGTTCAGGCGCAATATGACGGACAACGTCAACCGTCTGGAAATTCGGGAGTTGCCGAATGATATCATGAAGCTCCTTGACTAAAATTTCATAAGCCGGCTGATGCTCTGTCAATACATGATTAGTAACAATCAACACGGTTGATCCATCTGAGTTTCCGTCCTGAGAGAGTGTGTGACTACGCATCGTCTATCCCTTTTCGTCTGGCCATAACGGTAAAAAGAGCCCTTTGATACCAATAGAGTAAACTATGGCGCCACAAATGAAATAGTTAGACGATGTTTTCTGAAACTTGATGAGCCGGTAACTGGACTCTAACAACCCGGTAATAACCCGGTGAGGGTCCAATAATCCTCACCGGGTTATCATGCTGGAAAGCTAGTTGATTTTACCGGGGAGGCTGAGATCGCCCGACGCCACATCAAAGACATCCGTAATGCAGAGCAGCGGCGCATGGACATTTGCATTTACCTTCAACGCGGACGTGACACCGTCATAGCCGGCACCGGCAACGGCGTCGGCATCGGCAAAGGACACATTGATCTTGACTTCCGGGCCATCAAACAAGGGTGTGAAGCCGGGGCTGTCGATAAAAATAGGCAGTCCGGGCCAGGTCGCCGGCATCCTCGGTGTTTCTCCCTTGGCAATGTCGCGCACGCCCAGCGCCCCGTCACCGCAGGCCTCGGTCGGGGTCAGCACCACCCAGTGGCTGTGCCATTTCGTGCCGTCATTTGCCGGATCCCCATCGCCATCCTCATCATACAGGGGCGTATCATCAAAATCCGGATGGCTTGTGGCGGCAAGGGCCAATATGCCGGTCTTGCCCTCAAATCCAACGGTCGACGGGTCGAGGGATGTGGGCCAGACATAGGAAAGAACCGGCGCCCCGCCCAGCGCGCCAACAGGCTCGGGTTTTTCAGAACCGGCAACGCCATTGGTGGTCATGTGGAATGTCACCGTCCTGCCGGTGCGGTGAACATGGGCCGCCAGAATATCGAAGGCGGCGGTCTTCGAACTGTCGGCCGCAGATTTAACCGCACCTTCCTGATGAATAGCATGGGATTTAGGGTCACCGCCGGCAAAGGCGGTACTGATACTCAGGGATACGGCAAGTGTCGTGAGGATTAGGGGTTTCATTGTGATCTCCAAATTAATAATAGCGACTCGCTATTAATAGCATGGAAATTTCACATTGCAATGATTATTTCGACTCGCTATTATATGGGGATGGACAAAATGGACCAAAATCGCGTCAAGGAACTGATCGACAGGCTTGCCCGGATCAACTCAGCCGACGAATGGGCGGAAGATATCAATCCCGTCCAATGGACGGCGTTATCCTATCTGGTCAGGGCCAACCGCTTCTCCCGTTCCCCGTCCCAGGTTTCCGACTTCATGACGGCAACGAGAGGGACCGTCTCGCAAACCTTGAAGGCGCTTGCCAGAAAGGGGCTGGTCAAAGAGGTCCGCTCGGATCGGGATAGACGCTCCATTTCATATTCCGTGACCAAACAGGGCCAGGCTCTTTTTCAAAAGATCAGCACGATTGAGGATGCGGCCTCCTTGCTCAACGAAAAGGACATGTCGTCACTGCTTGTCGGCCTTGAAAAACTGGTCCGCCAATCCTTGCGCCAGAGGGGCTTGCGCCCCTTCGGGGTCTGCAAAACATGTATCCATCATCGAAAGACCGCCGAGGGCGGCTTTTGCGACCTACTCCGCGAACCCCTCTCACTTCCCGAAACCAATCAAATCTGCCATGAACAGGCGGAGAGCAGTTAAGCGGGTCTTGTGTCGGTAGGTTGGGGCGGGAACGGACGGCTGGCGGTGGCTCTGTAGCCCGTCCTACAGCTCCGGGACAGGTCCGAAAAACCCGATGACCAGCGCGACGCGGCCGGTTTCGTCGATTTCTGCAACATCGAAACCGGACATCACCAGCTTATGGTTCTGGTGAATGGCCCAGTGATAGCGGTAGAAGCCATGGTGAAAGTCGACGCCGCTGGTGCGGCTGTAGACGGCGCCCGGTATTTTTGTATGGACATCATGGACATTTATCTCGAACCCCTCGATCCCGGTGACATCGATGGATGGGTCAACAAAGCGGATACCGGGGGACAGGGCCTGTTCCAGATGGCCGCGCACCAGTGAAGAATCCGGCTCGTTCCAGGCGGCAAGCATATGGTCAAGGGACGCGGGATGTTCTGGCATGGGGGCGCTCCGACAGCAGGAATAAATCGACCCTGCGACTATACGCCGAATTTTTCGCAAATCACACTCAAACCGGTAGAAAAATTCTCGCGGATTTGCCCGGCGTCCCCGTCGGTTGCCTGTGCCCTTTGCCTAGTCGGTTTTGGCGCCTTGTGCGATCCAGCCGCCGAGCAGTTTGCGTTCCTCGTCGGTCATATTGGTGATATTGCCTTGCGGCATGGTCTTGGTATCAACGGTTTGCTGGCGGATGCGGGTTTTCTCGCGGGCGATCTGGGCGGCGGTTTCCAGTTTCACGCCTTTGGGCGGGCTGTCGAAATCCTTGCTGCTCGGGTTGGTCGCATGGCAACTGGCGCAGCGATCCTCGATGATCCGCTCGACCGTGGCGAAGGGGACCGGGGCCATGTCCGCAAGGTCGTTTTTCGGCATTGACGCATAGGCGATGAAAAAGAACAGCACGAAGGCGATGGGCAGCAGGATAAAGCCCTGCTTGGCCTTGCCCTGGTTCTTCATGTTGAAGAAATGCCGGACCAGGATGCCGACCAGGGCAATGCCGGCCAGCAACAGCCAGCCGTAGCTGCTGCCATAGGTCATGGGATAGTGGCTGCTGATCATGATAAACAGCACCGGCAGGGTGAAATAGTTGTTATGCAGGGAGCGCTGCTTGGCCCATAAGCCCGGCAGCGGGTCGGCCGGCTCGCCGCGTTTCGCGGCATTGACCATCTTGGTCTGGCCGGGGATGATGATGACCAGCACGTTGGCGGCCATGATCGTGCCCATGATGGCGCCCACATGGATATAGGCGGCGCGCCCGGTGAACACCTGCGCGAGGCCCCAGGCAGTGGCGGTCAGCAGGATAAACAGGATGAGGCCGAAGACGGCCTGGTTGTTGATCAGTGGGGAGCGGCACATCATGTCATAGACGAACCAGCCGCCGGCGATGGAGCCGATGCCGATGAGGATCGCCACATCAACCGAGATATCGGCGACGCTTTTGTCGATGGTGTAAATCTCGGCGCCGAAATAATACAGGATGGTCAGCAGGATAAAGCCGCTGATCCAGGTGAAATAGGCCTCATATTTGAACCAGTGCAGGACGGGCGGGATTTGCGGCGGTGCGGCGCGGTATTTCTGTACCTCGTAAAAGCCGCCGCCATGCACGGCCCACAGCTCGCCGCCGACGCCGGCCTTGTCCTTGTAGCCGTCCTGTTCAGGGGGGGTCAGGTTCATATCGAGCCAGACGAAGTAAAAAGAGGCGCCAATCCAGGCGATCCCCGTAATCATGTGAATCCAGCGAACAGCCAGCTGCACCCATTCCATCATTTCCACTGCCATGACCCTTGTCCCCCTGTACCCCGTTATATCATCCCACCCTCGAACACCCGATCATAGAGACTTCTTATTATCTACAAAACCACCAAAAAAAAGATATACTATAAATAAAATATTGATAATAGTGGGTGCTTTTGGGTTGGTTTTATTATGTGTATGGGTGTTTTTTGCTGGCAAAGAGGACCGGTTGTGAGGGCGTTGCGGTGGTCTGGGGTAGCGAAGAGAGAGGCGTGAGGGCGTTGCCGTTGAGTTGGGGCGTTGCCGTTGAGTTGGGGCGTTGCCGTTGAGTTGGGGCGTTGCCGTTGAGTTGGGGTGTTGCGGTGGAGAGGTAGCGAAGAGCAAGAGGCGTGAGGGCGTCTCTGTTGAGTTTGGCCGTCTCCTTTGAGTTGGGGTGTTGCGGTGGAGAGGTAGCTAAGAGGAAGAGGAGTGAGGGAGATGGCATCATTGGTGAATATGGCGGCGTTTGTCGCCGTGGTCGAGCAGGGGAGTTTTTCGCAGGCCGGCCGCGAGTTGCGGCAATCGACGGCGGTGATCAGCGCCCGGGTGGCCAAACTGGAGCAGCAAATCGGCACCCGCCTGCTGTACCGGACCACCCGCCAGGTGGTGCCGACGGAAGAGGCGCTGGTCTATTTCGAGCGTTGTAAAAGCATCTTGAAGGATGTGGAGGATGCCGAGGCGGCGCTGGCCCCGCCCGATCGCAACCCGCGCGGCAGCATCACCATCTCGGCGCCGGTGGCCTTTGGCCGGCGCTGCCTGGCGCCGGTGATTTCGCGCTTTGCCGAGCATCATCCCGAACTGCAGTTCCGCTTGCAGCTGACGGACCGGCTGATTGATCTGGTCAAGGACAAGGTGGATCTGGCAATCCGCATGGCAAATCTGGAAGATAGCACCCTGAAGGCCCGGATGCTGTCCCATGACCATCGGGTGATGTGCGCCACGCCGGAATATCTGGCCCGCGCCGGCACGCCGCGCATCCCCTCGGATTTACTCAAGCATAAATGTCTGTTGCTGCGCTTTCCCGGCTCGACCCAGTTTCAATGGCAGATCATTGAACGCGGCCGTCTGGTCACCATGCCGGTAAAGGGCAACCTGGACACGGATAACGGAGATGTCCTGACCGACTGGGTGCTGGAGGGCAGGGGGTTGGCGGTCAAGTCCGTCTGGGAAATCATCGAGCACCTGAATTCCGGCCGGCTGGTTCGGGTGATGCTGGAATACCCGCCCGATTCCCACCCCATCTGGGCGGTGTTTCCCGGCGGCCCGTTTCTGTCCCCGCGGCTGCGTATCTGGATCGATCATCTGGTCGGCGCCTTTAAAAGCTGGGACCCCCATCACCCGGAAAGGTTCGGATAGGCAGCCACCAGCTGGTCACGCACATAGGAAATTTCCGCCGCTGTTGTCTCCCGGCCAATGCCCAGGCGCAAAGTGGACGCCGCAGTCACGGCAGTTTGTCCCATGGCCAGCAGCACATGGGAGGGGCGGGCATCGCGCGAGGTGCAGGCCGATCCGGTGGCCAGCGCCAGATCGGGGAGCGCATGCAGCAGATCCTCCGCCTCGATCCCGTCAAAGCGCAGGCTGAGACATCCGGGATTTTGCCGGGCCGCATCCTCGTTTACCTGAACGGCTTCTCCGAGGGCAGATTTGAGGCCGGTCACAAGCTGCTGGCGCAGGGCCAGGATCCGCTCGGCATCGGCCTCTCGCCGGTCGGCGAGCAAGGCACAGGCAGCCCCCAATCCGACGCAGAGCGCCGTCGGCAATGTCCCGGCCCGCAGGCCCTTTTCCTGGGCGCCCCCATGGACGAGCGGGGTAAGGGCACAGCCGCCCCGTTGATACAAGGCGCCAATTCCCATGGGGCCGTAAATTTTATGACCGGACAGGCTGACCAGATCAACAGCGGTCTGCCTGACATCCAGCTCTTTCGTACCGAGCCCTTGCGCCGCATCACTGTGAAAGGTGACCCCGGCACCCCGGCAAATCCGGCCTATGGCCTCCAGATCCGCGCAAGCACCGGTCTCGTTATTGGCCATCATGACCGAGACCAGAACGGTTTCCGGGCGGAGCGCCTGTTTCAACTGATCCAGATCCAGCCCGCCGCGGGCATCAACCGGCAGGCGAGTCACCGCGACCCCTTCGGCTTCCAGCTGAGAAAGCGGGGCCAGAACCGCTTCATGTTCCGTCTCAACCGATATCACATGGCGGGCACCGACATGGCTGCGCACATGGCCCAGTAAGGCCAGGTTATTGGCCTCCGTCGCACCGGAGGTGAAGATGATTTCCTGCGGGTCGGCGCCCAAAAGACCGGCAATCTGCTGGCGCGCACCCGCAATGGCCTTGCGCGCGTCATGGCCGAAACCGTGGGTGCTGCTATGGGGATTGCCCCAATGGGTGTCGAGATACGGGGCCATTTGCTGCCGCACCTTAGGGTCAAGCGGTGTCGATGCCTGATAATCAAGATACAAGGGCAGGGTGACCCTTTCGCCCTTATGGAGGATGCTACGCGGCGTCATAATCTGCCACATAGGCACTGAGCTGGTCCTGCAGCTCCTGTTTCTGTACTACGGAGGTAAAACTGGCGTCAATGCCATTGCGGGCGAGGGCGAGGATATGCTCCCGCGTCATGCCAAGGGGCTCAACTACCGCCTCAAAATTCTCGTTCATATAGCCGCCGAAATAGGCCGGATCATCCGAATTCAACGTTGCCTTGAGGCCGAGATCGAGCATTTTCCGCAAAGGATGCTGGCGCATATCGGACACACCGGCCAGATGATAATTGGAAAGGGGACAAACGGTCAGCGCCATATTTTCCGTGATCAGGCGCTGGACAAGGGCGTCATCCTCAAGAGCCCGGTTGCCGTGATCAAGCCGGTCGATTTTCAAAAGATCCAGCGCTTCATACACATAGTCCGGCGGGCCTTCTTCGCCGGCATGGGCAACGGCTAGAAACCCGGCTTCCTTGGCGGCGGCAAAAACCCGCTCAAACTTCGACGGGGGATGACCCTGTTCAGAAGAATCCAGTCCCACACCCGTAATCTTGTCTTTATGGGAGAGCGCCTGTTCAAGGGTTGCAAAGGCGGCGTCCTCGCTCAGATGACGCAGGAAGCACATGATCAGTCTTGATGAAATACCGTAGGTTTCAAGCCCCTCTTCCAGTGCGCGGCTGATACCCGTGATCACCGTCTCGAACGACACCCCGCGATCGGTATGACCCTGCGGGTCAAAGAATATTTCTGTATGGACAACATTCTGTCCGTGAATTTTCGTCAGATAGGCCCAAGTCAGATCATAGAAATCCTGCTCCGTGATCAAAACCCCCATGCCCTGATAATAGATATCGAGGAAATCCTGAAGATTTGAGAAATCATAGGCTTTTCGCACATCTTCAACAGTCGCGAAGGGCAGTTTGATGTTATTGCGGGCGGCCAGCTCGAACATCAGTTCCGGCTCAAGACTGCCCTCGATATGCATATGAAGTTCCGTTTTGGGCATGCCCGTATAGAAAGCCTTTAAATCCTGCATATCCTTCTCCTCATCCTTTAGGGCCTAAATAATAACCCCGCCGACCCATTCAAGATCGGCGGGGTCATAATCGCAGTCTTCCGGTTTATTTAGGCAGTTGACCTTCAACGCCTTCAACATACCAGTTCATCCCCAGCAACGTGCCGTCATCCAGGGCGGAACCGGCGGCTGCGCCAACGGAACCATCCTGCTTGTTGAACGGGCCGGCAAACGGGTTAATCGATCCGTCTTCAATGCCCTTGCGTGTGTCTTCTGCAAGCTGAATGACATCTGCCGGGATCGCCTTGTTATAAGGTGCCAGTTGAACCAGACCGGTGTTGAAACCGCCCCAGGTGTCTTCTGACTTCCAGCTGCCGTCAAGAATGGCTTTGGTGCGGGCGACATAATACCCGTCCCAGTCATCGATGATGCCGGTCAATTGCGCTTTTGGCGCAAATTTGGACATATCAGATGCCTGGCCGACGGCCCAGACACCACGGGATTCTGCCACCTGTAACGGCGCCGGGCTGTCTGTATGCTGCAGGATTATATCGGCGCCCTGATCGATCAGGGCCTTGGCCGCATCGCCTTCTTTACCCGGGTCATACCAGGTGCTCACCCAGGCGACCTTGACAACCACATCAGGATTAACACTGCGGGCCGCCAGGATTGTCGCGTTGATACCCCGGACAACTTCCGGGATCGGGAAGGAACCGACATATCCGATAACGTTTGATTTGGTCATTTTACCGGCGATTTTACCAACCACATAGCGACCTTCATAGAAACGGGCGGAATAGGTGCTGACATTGTCCATGCGCTTATAACCCGTGGCATGTTCAAATTTGACGCCGGGGAACTGTTTCGCCACTTTCAAGGTCGGGTTCATATATCCGAAGGAGGTGGTGAAGATCAGTTTGTGGCCGTCGGCGGCCATTTGGCGAATGACCCGTTCCGCATCGGGGCCTTCTTTCACACTTTCCACGAACGTGGTTTTGACTTTATCGCCAAGCGCGTTCTGTACGGCCTGACGGCCGAGGTCATGACGGTAGGTCCAGCCATGATCGCCCACTGGGCCCACATAGACAAAACCGACTTTGTCTTCTGCACTGGCGCTGGCGCCGGTCAGCATGCTGGCGGCAACGGCGGCTGCCCCCAGCAGGGTTGAGATATGTTTTAGTTTCATTACGTTCTCCTCTGTTTAATAAACGTTTCTTGTTTCTTTCTTCTAGGCCGCAGGATGGAAGATCTTTCCGATGCAGGCCGGTGCATGTTTTCTTATTCTAGATTGGTCTTTTGATATCAGCACCAGTACAAGGACTGTTGCCAGATAGGGTAGCATGGATAAGACCTGTGAAGGCAAGTCTAGACCAGCTGCTTGCGCATGCAACTGCAAGATAGTGATCCCGCCGAACATATAGGCACCGACAAGGACCAGGCCGGGCTTCCAGGTGGCGAAAACGATCAGGGCAAGGGCGATCCAGCCCCGGCCTGCCGTCATGTTTTCCGCCCACATGGGCGTATAGGCAAGGGACAGATAGGCCCCGCCGATGCCCGACATGGCACCGCCAAAAATAACCGCCATATACCGGATTCCGATGACCGAATAGCCAATGGAATGGGCCGCATCGTGAGAATCACCAACAGCGCGGAGGATAAGCCCGGCTTTGGTCTTGTATAAAAACCAGCTGACAAGGGCGACCATGACAAAGGACAGGTAAACCAATCCGTCCTGACCGAACACAATGGGGCCGATTATGGGAATATCTGAAATCCCGGGAATGTTGAGTTTGGAGAGGGAAGCGACGGGCTCGCCGACAAACTCCTGCCCCATCAAGGCGCTCAATCCCACCCCGAACAGGGTCAGGGCAAGGCCGGTGGCAACCTGATTGGCCATCAGGGACAAGGTCAGGATGCCAAACAGGAAGGCCATAAATCCTCCGGCAACGGCGGCGAGAGCGACAGCCAGAAAATAGTTGCCGGTGACGGTTGCGGTGACAAAGCCGGTCACGGCGCCGACCAGCATCATGCCCTCAACGCCCAGGTTCAGAACCCCTGATTTCTCGGTGACAAGCTCCCCGATGGCGGCGAAGACCAGCGGTGTTGCTGCGGTGATGACGGTAAGAATTACCGGGACGATCCAATCAAATCCAGACATTATGACGCTGCCTTTCCAAAGCTATTCCAACGAAAGCGATAGTGAACCAGAACGTCACACGCCAAGAGATAAAACAGGATCATGCCCTGAAACACGCCGGTGACTGCCACCGGCAAGCCGAGATTGATCTGGGCGGTTTCGCCGCCAAGATACGTCAGCGCCATCAGCAGTCCCGCAAACAGGATGCCGACCGGATGCAGCCGCCCGAGGAAGGCCACAATAATTGCCGTAAACCCATAGCCCGGCGAGATGCTGGGCAGGATCTGGTCGATGGGGCCGGAGACTTCCGACAAGCCGGCGATACCGGCCATGGCACCGCCAAACAACAGCGCGAACCAGATAATCTTTTTCTGGCTGAAGCCCGCATATCCGCCCGCCGTCGGGGCGGAGCCGATGACCTTGATCTGGAAACCGATCAGGGTCTTGGACATCATGATCCAGGCCCCAATGACCGCGAACAGGGCCAGCAGGGTGCCGAAATGCATTCTTGTTCCGGCCATCAGGATCGGCATATCGGCGCTTTCGCTAAACGTCCGGGATTCGGGGAAATTGAACCCGTCCGGATCGCGCCACGGCCCGTGTACCAGTACCGACAGGAACAGGATCGCCACATAAACCAGCATCAGGCTGGTCAGGATCTCGTTGGCGTTAAAGCGGGTTTTCAAATAAGCCGGGATGGCCGCCCAGAGGGCGCCGCCAATGGCCCCCAGCAGGATCATGGCCGGCAGCAGAAAAATGCTGTCGATGTCATGGAAATAGATAAAGATACTGCTGCCGACGATGGCGCCCATGGTCAGCTGGCCCTCGGCGCCAATATTCCACACATTGGCCTTGAAGCCCACCGACAGGCCGATGGCAATGAGGATCAGCGGCGTGCCCTTCACAAACAGCTCCGACAGGCCATATTCCGTATTGATCGGCAGGATAAAGAAATTATGGAGCGCTTCCATGGGACTGACACCGAGCAGGCGGAACAGCACAATGCTGGTCAGCATGGTCAGGATCAGGGCGAAGACGGGGGTCAGATAGATCATGGCGCGCGAATATTCGGCGCGTTTCTCGATTTTAAGCAACATGGGTCTGCCCTCCTGTTTCACCCATGCCATGGGTGCCGCCCATCAGCAGGCCGATTTCCTCAATACTGATATCCTGAATATTCCGGGTGGGTGACAGCCGGCCTTCGGCGATCACCGCAATGCGGTTACTGATGGCGAACAGCTCGTCCAGGTCCTGGCTGACAACCAGGACGGCCGCGCCTTTTTCCGTCATGTCGATCAGCGCCTGATGGATCGCCGAGGCGGCCCCGGCATCCACACCCCAGGTGGGGTGGGCGACAATGATTACATCGGGATTTTGCAGCACCTCGCGGCCAACAATAAATTTCTGCAGGTTGCCGCCGGACAGGCTGTCCGCCGTATGGTTGATGCCTGGCGTGCGGACATCGAACTGCTCGACAATCTCCTGGGCATAGCGCGATGTGGCGCCGGTATCGATAAAGCCGGCCCTCATCAGTTTCATGCGGTTGTAGCCGCTGAGGAAGGCGTTCTCCGTCAGCATCATTTCCGGCACCGAGCCATGGCCGAGGCGGTCCTCGGGGACGAAGGCCAGCCCGAGATTCCGCCGTTGCGACGGGTTGAGGCGGCTCATGGACTGGCCGTCCAGCTTTACAGCCTCAAGGTCGGCAACCACAGTCTCGCCGCTGAGGGCCGACAGCAGTTCGATCTGGCCATTGCCGGCAACCCCGGCGATGCCCAGGATCTCTCCGCCCCTGACTTCAAAGTTGATGCCGCTGAGATCAACCCCGAACTCCGCATCCGCATCGACGCCAAGATTGCGTACCTGCAGGCGAACCGGGCCTTGCTCGGCCACGTCATGATGCTCGGGCGCTTTCAGATCCGTGCCGATCATCATCTCGGCCAGGCTTTTCGCGGTTTCCTGGGTGGGATCGCATTCGCTGATATATTTACCGCCGCGCAGGATCGTCGCCTTGTGGCACAATGCCTTGATCTCATCAAGCTTGTGACTGATATACAGGATCGACACGCCTTCCGACGATAACCGGCGCAGGGTCTCGAACATCTTGTCCGCTTCCTGCGGCGTCAGAACGGATGTCGGCTCATCCATGATCAGCAGCTTCGGGTTCTGCAACAGGCAGCGGACGATCTCGATACGCTGCTTCTCACCGACGGACAGGGTATGCACCTGACGCGCCGGATCCAGCGGCAACCCGTAGCTGTTGGAAATCTCGACGATGCGGCTTTCCAGCTCCTTCATGTTCTGGCTGCCCGACATGCCCAGCGCAATATTCTCCGTCACCGTCATGGCCTCGAACAGGGAGAAATGCTGAAACACCATGCCGACGCCGATTTTGCGCGCCGTATGCGGATTGGGAATGTCCGTCAGCTGGCCTTCCCAGAAGATCTCCCCTTCATCGGCTTTCAACACGCCATAAATGGTTTTCACCAGCGTGCTTTTGCCCGCCCCGTTTTCGCCCAGCAACGCATGAATCTCACCGGGCATGATTTTCAGATCGATATGATCATTGGCCAGGCATCCGGGATATTGTTTCGTTATCCCCTTCAATTCAAGCTGCGGTATGGTTCCGCTGCTACTTGTCATTCAACTCTCCCTCTTAAGGGCAAATCAGGTGCCGGTTTTCGGCTTATGGATTTGCCATTTTCCTTATTTCTGCGCCTGGGCGCCTTGTGTGTCAGGAACCGCTTTTTCCCGCTCCTGTTTCTGTACCTCAATGAGAATTTCCACCGCGACACTGAGGGCAATTTCAGCCGGGCGCTTGCCGCCAAGCTCGTTTAACCCGATGGGGCAGGTGATCCGGGCAATGTCGTCCTTGCTCAATCCCCGAACCGCCAGCCGCTTCTCGAACTTCCTCTTTTTCGTCGCCGATCCAATAAGACCCAGATAGCTTTCCCCGGCTTCGCTCAATACCGCTTCACAGATCTCCAGATCCAGTTGATGGCTATGGGTCATTACCAGAAAATATCCACCGGCCGGTGACGCTAAAACCTCGGCAGTCGCTGAACTTGTCACCCGCTTTACCACATTGTCCGGAATTGCAGCCGGAAACTCATGGGCCCGCTCATCTACCCAGGTGATCGTGCAGGGCAGTGGCGCGAGCGCGGCGACCACGGCCTTGCCCACATGCCCGGCGCCAAACAGCGTTACATGAAACTCCGAGCTGGACATCGACTGAACCAGACTGAAGGATGCCTCCGTTGCGCTGGAAGACGGCACGATTTCCGCACCCGGATCCGTCAGTTTTCTATGAATTGCAGCTTGCAACGGCTTGTCCAGATACAGGGTGGTGTCACTGGCGGACAGGAGCTGCCGGCGACATTCATCGCCGGTCCAATGGCTCAAAAGCACGGATTTTGAATAATTATTATTTAACCGGTTAAAATTGATATAATCATTTTCAGCTAGCCGACTGATCAGAATATCCACATGTCCTCCGCAACATTGGGCGAGTTCCGGCCCCAAGGGAACCTGAAGGCGGAGAGAAGTCTTCTCGCCAGACATATGAAGCAGGGACCGCGCCTTTTCTATGGCCAAATATTCCAACCGGCCGCCGCCGATGGTTCCTATGAGGGCAGTTGCGGTTACCAGCATGGTGGCGCCGGTTTCGCGCGGCGTTGATCCTTTTACCTCTCCGACCGTGATAAGGACCGCGGCTTCCGCGAAGCCGTCGAGAGCTGTCAATATGCCGGGCCAGTTACTCATTGAGCCGCCTCAATCGTTGCCGGGTTACGTCGCGACTTTTGCATGTCGCGAACAGCCATAAGGATCCGCTCGGGCGTCGCCGGGGCATCCAGATCGGGATATTGTTCATAATCCGATACACTGCTGACAGCATCGGTGATTGCCGAAAGCGCGGAGATGGCGAGCATCAAGGGCGGTTCCCCGACTGCCTTGGATTTAAAAATTGTATCCTCAACATTTACGCCATCTTCAAAGATCTCCATATTGAAAATCTCGGGCCGATCACTGCAGGCCGGAATTTTATACGTGGAAGGCGCGTGGGTTTTAAGAACGCCCTGCGCATCAAAATACAGCTCTTCCGTTGTCAGCCAGCCCATGCCCTGGATAAATCCGCCTTCGATCTGGCCTTTGTCGATATCCGGATTCAGGCTCTTGCCCGCGTCATGCAGAATATCAACGGCGACCACCTTGTTTTCACCTGTCAGCGTGTCGATGACAACTTCTGAGACCGACGCGCCATAGGCGAAATAGTAAAATGGGCGCCCGGATAAGGTGGCGGCATCATAATGGATTTTTGGTGTACGATAGTATCCTGTCGCGGACAGTGAAATCCGGTTCATATAGGCAGCTTGCACCAGATCTTTAAAAGCCATTTCTTCCGGGCCAACGCGAACCCGGTTGGGGAGGAAGACAACAGCTTCTTCGTCTACATCATAATGGTCTGCGGCAAATGCAATAAGCCGCTCCTTGATTGTTTTTGCTGCCGCTTCGGCTGCCTTGCCGTTTAGGTCTGATCCGGATGAGGCCGCTGTGGGGGACGTGTTTGGCACCTTGTCCGTCCGTGTGGCCGTAATTTTGACCTTGCCCACATCGATTTGCAGTATTTCCGCAACAACTTGTGCGACTTTTGTATAAAGGCCCTGCCCCATTTCCGTTCCGCCATGATTGATCATGGCACTGCCGTCCGTATACACATGCAACAAGGCGCCAGCCTGATTCAGATGCGTGGCCGTAAAGGAAATGCCGAACTTCACCGGGGTCAATGAAATACCCTTTTTCAATACGGGGCTGGTCTGGTTAAATTCGCGGATGGCCTCACGCCGGGCCACGTAATTGGAAGAGGCGACGAGCGCGTCGATTATTTCCGGTGCCACATTGTCCTCGACGGTCATCTGATAGGGGGTAACATTTCGATCTGTCTTGCCATACAGATTGATTTTACGCACCTCCAAAGGATCCTTTTTCAGGTAAGACGCAATGGCATCCATCATCCGTTCCGGTGCCAGCATGCCTTGTGGCCCGCCGAATCCGCGAAAGGCGGTATTGGAGACGGTATGCGTTTTGCAGCGATGAGAGATGATGGAAACATTTTCCAGAAAATAGCAGTTATCCGCGTGAAACATGGCGCGATCATTAATGGAGGCTGACAGATCGACGGAGCGCCCGCATCGTGAGGCAAAGACAAAATCCGCCCCCAGAATACGGCCATCATCATCGAAGCCGGCTTCAAAATTGACGACGAAATCATGACGCTTGCCGGTCATGACCATATCATCGTCACGATCCAGCCGGATTTTCGCAGGGCGTCCGGTTTTCACGGCGGCCAATGCCGCCATGGCCGCATACCAGGCACCTTGTGTTTCCTTGCCGCCGAATGCGCCCCCCATACGGCGGATTTCGGTGATAATGGAATGATCGGCGACTTTCAGGACCTTGGCGACATTATGCTGGACCTCTGTCGGATGCTGGGTCGACGAATAAACGAAAACGTCGCCATCTTCGCCGGGAATCGCAAACGCCACCTGGCCTTCCAGATAGAAATGCTCCTGTCCACCAATTTCCATACGCTTGCTGATCCGATGCGGGGCGCCCTTGATGGCCTCAGCCGGATTGCCGCGGACTATTTCCCGAGAAGGCAGGACAAAGGACTCCGCTGCGATGGCTTGCTCGACCGTCAGCAGTGCCGGAAGCTCTTCATACTCAACAACCGCCAGACCGGCTGCGGACCGGGCTTGTTCAAGGGTGTCGGCGGCCACCGCGAAGAGGGATTGGCCAACACATTCGACAAGACCTTCCGCGAATAAAGGATCATCACCTGCAATGGGGGAGGCGTCATTGATACCGGGCACATCGCCGGCTGTAAGAACAGCGGCAACACCGGGAGCGGTCCTGACAGCAGAGACATCAAGCTTGAGCACACGCGCATGTGCTTTTTCACTTTGCGCCACATACAACATCAACATATCTTTGGGTTCGGCGATGTCGTCGATATAGGCAGCCTCGCCGGCAACCTGCTTGGCGGCGCTGTCATGGGCAAGGCCCTTATAAACGGTGCCCTTGATTTCGGATGCAGGGGAGGGGTTATGCATAGGCCAAGCTCCCTTCTCCGACGATGCGGGTGTTGACGTCTGGAGCGGTTGTTTCAATAAAGAATTTTTTCAACAGATTTTGGGCGCTCATCATCCGGTAGTCTTTACTGGCCCGCATATCAGACATGGGCTGGTAATCCTCTGTCATGGTCCGCATGGCCCGTTCAACGGCGTCAAGCGACCAGTCCTGTCCAAGCAGCGCTGCCTCTGTTTTCTTTGCGCGCAAGGGGGTTCCGGCCATGCCACCGTAACAAATACGAATGCCGTCAACTTTATTGTCATTGAGCGATAAATGGAATGCCGCACAAACCGCCGAGATATCCTGATCAAAGCGCTTTGATATCTTGTAAGTCGAAAAGCGGGTGTCTTTTTCAGGTAGGGGTAAAAAGAGCCGTTCGACAAATTCGCCCGTCCGCAGATCCTGTTTTCCATATTCGATAAAGAAGTCTTCCAGTGGAATATCGCGGAATCCTTCGGCAGATCGCAGCCGCAGCCGGGCATTGAGGACAATCAGGGCCGGAGGCGTATCCCCGATCGGCGAGCCATTTGCTATATTGCCACCGATGGTGCCTGTATTCCGGATCTGGGTTGACGCAATACGGCGGATCAATTCACCGAAATCGGGATAATGAGAGGCAATTGTCGCCCAGGCCTCACTATAGGTGACGCCGGCACCGATGCTGAGTTCGCCTTCGTCAACCGACATGGTTTTCAGTTCAGCGATCTGGCCCACATAGACAACGGTTGCAAGTTCACGATGCAGCTTGGTGACCCATAGGCCGACATCCGTCGCACCGGCGAGAATTGTTGCTTCCGGGTTTTTGCCCAGAATTTCAGCTAGGTCGGCACTGGTTTTTGGTGCGAAATACTGACGGCCGTCAAAGGACAGGTGCAGGCCCGGATCATTTTCCAGCCTGGCCAATAATTCAAGCGTTGCTGTTGACTGTTCATGGAATTTGTCCCGGGGCTTGTCTGCGGCAATATCCTGGGCTGCCTGAATTATTGGGCCATATCCGGTGCAACGGCAAAGGTTTCCGGCCAGCACATTGTCGATATGGCCGCGATCGGGGTTGTCGCTGGAATGCATTTCCGCGAACATCGACATGACAAAACCCGGCGTGCAGAAACCACATTGGGTGCCATGACGGGCCACCATTGCTTCTTGTACCGGGTGCAGGCCGCCGTCTTCGGATTTCAGGTCTTCAACTGTTATCAGCTCCTTGCCGTCCAATGTGGGCAGGAACTGGATACAGGCATTGACCGCCTGATACCGCAAGTCTCCCTCAACGATTTCACCGACAACGACGCTGCAGGCACCGCAATCGCCTTCCGCGCATCCTTCCTTGGTCCCGGTGAGCGCCTGTTCATAGCGGAGGAAATTCAAGACGGTTTTTGTCGGATCGACATCTTCCATCTCAACGATTTCACCTCTGTGAACGAAGCGTAGTGTTTGTCTCATTTGTTTCTCCGGGTCTTACTGTCTAGCTATAGCGCTCGGGCTAAAATCAAAGGGTTTGCTTGTTTCTATTTCAGATCTCTTCGAGATGTTTCGGCAAGATCAGGTTCAGGAAAATGGCCAGAAAAGCGGCCGGGAATAAACCGGACGTCAATAGCATCGTCGCCCAGACCGGTAGGGCGGCAACCACGCCGGGTTCGGCTTTCAGGCCAAGGCCGACACCCAGCGAAAGGGCAATAATCACCATGTTCCGACGATCCATGTCAACGTCGCTCAACAGCTTAAGTCCCGCGCCGGCAATCATACCGAACATGACAACGGCTGCTCCGCCCAAAACCGCGTTGGGCATGGCGGCGACTATGGCTCCGATTTTCGGGAAAAACGCTGCGAGAATGAGGAAGATGGCGCCGATGGTTACCACATGGCGGCTCATGACGCCGGTGAAGGAAATGAGCCCGACATTCTGGCTGTAAGATGTGTTGGGCATGGAACCGAAAACCGCGCCAATCGCAGTTCCCAGGCCATCAGCCATGGTGCCGCCTGAAATCTCCTTGGCTGTGGGTTCACGTCCGGCACCGCCCTTGGTGATTCCGGAAATGTCGCCGACAGTCTCGATTGCCGAGACTATCGCCATCAGGCACATGCCGATGATCGCCGTCATGGCGAGATCGCTGGTGAAATCGAAACCGTATTTCAACGGCTCGGGAATTGAGAACCAGGCCGCATTGGTGATTTTATCCGCATTGACCATACCCATGGGGATGGCCACCAGATAGCCAATGACCAATCCGATCAGGATAGCGGAGGCTGAGGCGATCCCTTTCGTCAGGAACTTGGCCGCCAGGATGCTGACAATGACAAGGCACCCCAGGAACAGATGGTACCAGGCCCCGAAGTCCTTGGTGACAAATTTGGCGAATTTACCGCCGCCCATATATTCAACCCCGACCGGGATCAGCGCCAGACCGATGGTCATGACCACAAGTCCGGTCACCAGCGGCGGCAGGATGCCGCGGAAACGTCCAATGACGGTTCCGATCAGAAAATGAAAGATACCGCCAACCAGGGTCGCCGCGAAAATAACCGGCAGGGCGGCCAGTCCGCCTGCGGCTTTGGCAACAGGAATAAGAACCGGCAGAAAGGCGAAACTGGTCCCCTGCATTATGGGCAGGCGAGAGCCGATGGGGCCGATGCCGATGGTCTGCAACAATGTCGCCAGCCCGGCGACCAGCATGGACATCTGGATGAGGAATACCGTGTCGGCACCGGCCAGCCCTGCCGCATTGGCAATAATAAGGGGAACGGTGATATTTCCGGCAAACATGGCCAGGACATGCTGAATGCCAAGTGGAATTGCCTGGCCAATTGGTGGCATATGGTTCGGATCCCGGACATCGGTGGCCCCTGATCCTGCCGCGGACGCGTTTGATGAAATTTCGCTCATGTGTCTGTCCCCATTATTGGACGCCTGTGCCCTTCGAATTATTCCGATTAAGCCGGCTTCCTCCCTGTTCTTGTTTGCTTATGCGCTATTCTAGCTCCCGCGATATGTCGAATAACTATAAGGTGAGACGAGAAGTGGTACGTGATAATGCTCGTCTGCGCTTGAGACACCAAATCTCAAAACAATGTCATCGAGAAATCGAGGTGATGGTGTCACGATCCCCGAATTTTCAAAATAGTCACCGGCGTGAAATACCAGTTCATACTGACCCGTTCTCAATTCCTCCCCTTCCAGCAGGGGCGCGTCACATCTCCCGTCTTCATTGGTTGTGACGGTTTTGAGATGCACATGCTTTCCGGCATTAACCGCGAACAAATCTATCCGGATGTCCTTTCCAGGTTTTCCGGCTGATGTGTCCAGAATATGTGTTGTCAGTTTTCCCATGTTGCTCCCTACAACTCGGCCCGAATTAGTGCGAGTCTAAGTGACTCCTAGCACGAGGAGTAATTTATTGTCTACATATATTATAATTTTTGTGAACAATATTTTTGCATATTGTGTGTACAATTATTATTTTTATTGTATAACGAAAGGGAAGAAGAAGAGGAAAATGGAAATAAACATGAGCAGCAGCGCCCCATCAACCGCCCTGGAACCCGAGAAACAACCGCTTCGCAAGGCGGCGCAGAATGTCCGCATTTACGAAGAAATGCTGACAGCTATTCTGGAGCAGCGGCTGGCACCGGGAACCAAATTGTCGGAAGACACCCTGGGAGAGATATTTGGCGTCAGCCGGAGTATTATCAGGATTGTTCTTCAGCAACTGGCTCATGAACGGATTGTCCAAATCCAGCCAAACCGGGGCGCCTTTGTTGCAGAACCCACCCATGAGGAGGCACGCGAAGTCCTGCAGGCACGGCGCCTGATTGAAGAAGGCGTTATCCGCCTGGCCGTCAATAAGCACACGGACGCTGAGATCAAGGATTTACGGGAGATGGTTGCCCAGGAACAAAAGAGCCTGGATAGGGGCAATCATAAGACATGGGTCCGTCAGTCGGGCGACTTTCATTTAAAACTGGCGGCAATTGCCGGAAACCAGACATTATCCGCATATGTAAAAGAACTGGTTTCCCGTAACTCCCTCATCATTGTGCAATATCAAAAAGGAAATTTGTCGGCGTGTAGTTGTGACGAGCATTCAGAGATTATCGACGCCATTGATGCGCGGGACGAGGACAGGGCAGCGGCTTTGATGCTGGCCCATCTTCAGGCATGTGAAGATCAGCTCAATTTAAACGGCGGTGAGCCGAAAAGTGACTTATATGCTGTTTTTTCCAAGACGCCAGAAAACTAGGACTTTGTAAGAATGTCGGAAATGTCAGATTATCCCCGCGACTTGATCGGCTATGGCGCCAATCCACCGGACCCGAAATGGCCGGGAAATGCGCGCCTGGCAGTGCAGTTCGTGCTGAACTATGAAGAAGGGGGCGAAAATTGCATCCTGCATGGTGACGCAGCCTCGGAGGCGTTTCTTTCGGAGATCGTGGGTGCGCAGGCACTTGAAGATGTGCGCCATATCAGCATGGAATCAATTTACGAATATGGAAGCCGGGCCGGTGTTTGGCGTCTGTTGAGGTTATTTGAGAAATTTGATATTCCGCTGACGGTTTTCGGCGTTGCCATGGCGCTGGAACGTCATCCGGATGTTGCCAAGGCCTTCGTTGAGGCCGGCCACGAAATCTGCAGCCACGGATATCGCTGGATCAATTATCAGTATGTGCCAGAAGCCGTTGAGCGCGAGCATATGAAGAAGGCAATCGATATTATTGGCGAATTGACCGGAGAGCGCCCTCTGGGTTGGTATACAGGCCGGACCAGCCCGAATACCCGGCGGCTGGTCGCGGAAGAGGGGGGCTTTTTGTATGACGCGGATGCCTATGATGATGATCTGCCTTACTGGATACGAGAGGCAGGTCGCGACCAATTGATCATCCCTTACACACTTGATGTGAATGACATGAGATTTGCCTCCTTGCAGGGTTTTAACAGTGGCGAGCAGTATTTCACCTATCTGAAGGACAGCTTTGACACCTTGTATGAAGAAGGGGCTGACGCACCAAAGATGATGTCTGTTGGCCTGCATTGCCGCCTTGTCGGACGGCCCGGACGTATCGCTGCCCTGAAGCGGTTTTTGGAATATGCCAAAAGTCATGAAGATGTCTGGTTTTGCCGCCGGCTTGAAATTGCACGGCATTGGCATGACCAGCATCCAGCTCCGTCAGGAGCACAATAGCTATGACCGAGTTTAAAAAGCGTCCGAGCGCCATGGACAAGGCAACCTTCATCGAGGCCTTTGGTGGCGTTTATGAACATTCCCCCTGGGTAGCGGAAGCTGTCTGGAACCAAGGCGTTACGCCTGTTCATGACGTCATTGAAACTTTGGCGGAACATATGGCAAAGGTGGTTGAAAGCGCCGATAAAGAGAGAAAAATGTCCCTTATAAACGCGCATCCGGATCTGGCGGGCAAAGCCGCGGTTCGTGGCGAATTGACGGCGGCATCGACCACGGAACAGTCTGGCGCCGGACTGGGAGATTGCACGGCAGAAGAATTTGAGAAATTTCAGGCGTACAATGACGCCTACAAAGAAAAGTTCGGCTTTCCTTTTATTAAGGCGGTCAAGAACAGCAACCGGCACGAAATCATTGCTGGCTTTGAAGCACGTATTGGCAATAATCCAGACCAGGAATTCAAAACTGCATTGCTGGAAATTGATAAAATTGCAAGATTTCGACTATTGGAAATGTAGTAACATAACCGTACAAACCGTACGGATGGAGAATTAAATGACACTGGTATCCTCAGAGACAGCTGAATTTGTAACGAAATACACGAATTTGGCATCGCCCCGACTGGGCGCTGAAGTAACCTATGCGACAGACGATTTTTTTGCCGATAAGTCGCGCCTGATTGATCCTGCTGATCCCGTTTTCATTGAGGGAAAATATGATGATAACGGTAAATGGATGGATGGCTGGGAAAGCCGCCGCAAGCGCGGAGAAGGCTTTGATCACTGTATTGTCCGGCTGGCTCTTCCGGGAATCCTTCATGGCGTAAACATTGATACCAGCCATTTTACGGGTAACTTTCCGCCTGCAGCCTCGATTGACGCGTGTTTTGTGGAGGGTGAACCGGATGGAACGACAGTTTGGACGGAGGTTGTGAGCTCGGTTACGCTGCAGGGAAACAGCCATCATCTTGTAGCAATAGGGAACGAAAGCACCTGGAGCCATCTGCGCTTGAATATTTATCCGGACGGCGGAGTTGCCAGGCTACGTGTCTATGGCCAGGTCCAGTGCAATTGGGACAGCCGCGATGAAACCGAAACCATCGACCTGGCGGCCCTTGTAAATGGGGGGCGCGGCATTGTCGCCAGCGATCAGCATTTCGGATCGCCTTCCAATATCCTTGCGCCGGGCCGCGGTGTGGATATGGGCGATGGATGGGAGACACGCAGGCGCCGGGAGCCAGGTAATGACTGGGCAATCGTTTCGCTTGGCCATCCGGGGATTATTTCTGAAATAGAAGTGGATACAGCTCATTTTAAAGGGAATTATCCAGATAGCTGTTCCCTTCAGGCGGCGATGGTAACGGCTGGAACTGATGAATCGCTGGTTACGCAAAGCATGTTCTGGAAAACGCTTTTGCCCGAGCAAAAACTATCCATGGATAACATCCATAAATTCAGTTCTGAAATTCAGGAAATTGGCCCCATAAGCCATGTGCGGTTGAATATCATTCCCGATGGTGGCGTCAGCCGCCTGCGCATGTTCGGCAGGATTTCAAGGTAGGAAATCATGAAATTATCCATCGAACCGCTTACAAAGGAATCCTTCGCACCTTACGGCGATGTGATTGAAACGTCAGGGTCAGATTTCTTTCCGATAAATAATGGCTCGACCCAACGTTTTCATGACCTTGCTGAGGTTCAGCTTGATGCCGGAGCCCGAACGCTGGTTAATATTTTTCGGGCTACGCCGTTAAGCTATCCCCTCAACATACGAATGGTCGAACGCCACCCGGTCGGTAGCCAGGCATTTGTACCGCTCAATAATCGTCCCTATCTGGTTGCAGTCGCGCCCCGGGGTGACGTTGTATCCGTTGATGATCTGAAGATTTTCTCGGCGCGGGGTGATCAGGGCGTTAATTATCATGCGGGGACCTGGCATCACCCTGTTCTCGCCCTGGAGGCCGTCAGTGACTTTCTCGTCATCGACCGCGGCGGGGAGGGACCCAACTGTGATGAATTTTTCTTCGACGAACCTGAAATCTGGATAGACTTATAATTTGCTGCGATAATGATAGCTGTATAGGCAGGTCTTAAAGCCCATATTTTCCCAGAAATGTCTCCCGCCGATATTTGATTGAACAGCCTGCAGATAGGCGGTCTTCGCCCCGGCATTTATGGCTTCGACAATCAATCTGTTGACGATAGCAGCAGCATATCCCAATCGCCGATGATCTGGACTGGTCGCAAATTCAAAGAGTCCCAAATAGTCCGCAGATAAAGCGCCAAGTCCAACGGCGACGGTATTACTCCCGTTTTTTACCATTGCAAATAAGATCTCATGTTCGGACCGGTCAATCATCTGGCCAAGAGTATTTCGTGATTCGGGTGACAAATTCGTTAGATGGCCAATTGCGTTGATACCCTCGATCGAGGCCTTTTTTTCAACGACAACCTCGACATCCTCCTTGCTAACGGGGGGGGCCATAAGGGGCTGAACCAAAACATCCGTTGGATCTGAAAGAGAATAACCGAGAGAGGAAAGTTCAGCATCCAAATCGCCATTGGCAAGCGGTGTCAGCCGAAAATGACAGGGTTGGCCTTTTTGCCTGTAGATGGCTTCACAATGAGAAATCTTCTCGTCCAAGGGCAGTGCGCTTTGTCCGGTAAAATTCACGGAATTGGCACGGCGCGTATGACCATTGGCAAAGCGCAATTGCCAACCATCGTAGATTTCGCTATCTAGCGCAGGCAGCGCCGCACGTGCATGTGCTTCGATTTCAGATATAATTACCGACATATGAGTTGCGCTGTTCCTTTTGTTCCCGAGTTCAGCATGGAGCAAACAAAGTTCAAAGGCCATTGTGCCACAGGAGAATTGACCTGCATATGGGCTCTTATTCGCTATCTCTGGAGGCCCGGCTGTTAGCCGGCTGTTTGTGCCTGGCAGCCGTGATATTTACGCTTTTCATCAGCCTCGTCGATTTGCGCCCGCAAGTTACACCGGATTTCTTTTTCGGATCAAACGATCCGGATTTGGCACAGTCGGAACAGATACGAGCCTTGTTCCCCTCCGATGAGTTTTTGATCGTGAGCGTTGCCAGCGATGATATTGGCTCAGAAAAATACCTCTCCAGATTAACGGCTTTGAGCGCTGATATGGGGAAAATTGACGGAATTTTACGTATTGTTAGTGTTGCCGATGGACCGGGTAATATTGATGAGGCCCGGGACAGCCCATTTTGGCGCCCCCTGCTTATCAGCGAGGGAGAGGAGGCAACGCTTATTATAGCCTTCGTCAAAAGCCCGGCACCTGAAAATCTGGTCGCCGAAGTGGAAGCGGCGACCCGATTGTTTGATACAGAGGGAAGTTTCCAGATCAGGCTTTCCGGAATGCCGTATATTGTTGATCAAATCAGGCGAAGTCTTGTGCATGATATCAAGATCTTCAGCTCGTCCGCATTGGCAATCTTTACCCTGGTTCTGTTATTGGTATTTCGCTCTCCGATGATTGCACTTGGCGCGGCGGTCAGTGGCATTAGCGCTGTGTTCCTGACCCTAATTATGTTGCAATTGTTGGGTCAGCCCATGGGAATTCTTACGGCAAACCTTGCCATTATTATATTTGTGCTGGTTCAATCGCAGCTGATTTACCTGACATCGAATTGGCGTCAAATACAGGTTGAGCAAAAATTCGAGGCCGTCAGGCAGGCTGTCTTGAAAACCTTTAAAGCCTCTCTCTGGTGCATGATCACTACCTTATTGGGGTTTGCCACACTACTTTTTGTCGCAGCGGAACCCCTTAGACAACTCGGTGGAGGCGGGATGATAGGCGCCTTTTCCGCTCTTTTATGCAGTTTCTTAATTTACCCGGCCTTCTTGCTATATGCCACTCGAAGACCAGCCAAAAATAAATCCCGACCAGGAACGCACCAATCGAAGGGGGCCTCCTGGCTTCGTGCCTCCGCCGCTGTTTTGCTTTTGGCTGTGGCTATTTTATCTATTCCCGGCTTGTTACGGCTCAATACGGACCCGAGTTTATTTTCGTATTTTGACGAGGGCGGCGAACTTCATGAAGGTCTTACCTTCGTCGATGCCAATGGCGGGAGCAGCCCCATGTCGCTGGTCGTTCGTATGAAAAACGGTAACAGTCTTGATAACGAATCCAGTTATGAGGCCATGTGGAAATTGCATAATGCATTGCTCGCCCATAAGGAAGTCGGCACGGTTATTTCCCTGCCAGCTTTGATGGCGGAAGCCAATAATCATCCGCTGGCCTTCATTTTGCCTTGGCGTGAGATAATTAGCCTCTTGTCTTCAGATTTTAACCAGAGAATTGCGGAAAGCTTTCTAACTGAGGACAGAAACCAAACGCTCTATATTCTAAGAATGAAAGAAGGAGGGCGTTTGCAGGACCGGAATTCTGTCACGACCGAATTGCAGGCAATTGTCGATGATGTGGGCTTTGAAACCAGTCTTACAGGTGGTGTCTATGCTTTACAAGGCCGCCTCTCCGATCTTGTTGCCAGTAGTCTGAGCACGGGTGTTATTGCGCTTCTTGCCTTGTTTGTTGGCATTGGGTTTATTGTTACCCGCAGCGTGGCATTAACCGCGGCCATGGGTGCAACGGCCGCCTTAATCCCGCTAACAATTCTAGGTGGATGGGGATGGCTGCGGGTCCCGGTTGATATTATCTCGGCGCCTGCGGCCAATGTCTGTTTCGGGATCGCTGTAGATGCCCTCATACATTTGGCAATCGCCGTAAAGCAGCGGTTATCAATATCGAAAACCAGGGATGCCTGGACTGCAGCCCTAAAGGAACAAACACCGGGGGTATTGGCGTCAAGCGGGATTATAGCGATCGGTTTTGTTATTTTCGCCTATTCAGGTTTTCCGCCAACAACCCGGTTTGGCGGCGCAATTGTCATTGGGTCCATATTCGCTGGAGGCGCAACACTTTGCTTGTTCCCTCTTCTTGGCCAATTGTTTATGAGATTTAGCCGTAGCAAATGAAGGAGATTTTCCGAAATTCCAGCCTTCCTATTGTTGGCGTGCTAGATGAAATTTCTGATGCGCTTTCTACGAACAATCTTGCTATTTTGCAGGCAGATCCTGGTGCAGGGAAAACAACATTTGTGCCCCTATACTTGCTGGACAAGTTTCTAAAGCGCGGGAAAAAAATTGTAATGCTTGAGCCGAGGCGCTTGGCAGCACGCATGTCAGCCCAGCGAATGGCAAACATGATTGGTGAGGAAGTGGGTGAAACCGTAGGCTATCGTGTTCGGCTTGATAGTAAGGTTAGCGCGACAACACGTATTGAAGTCGTAACGGAAGGCGTTCTTACGCGGCGGTTGCAGGCTGATCCTGAATTGTCTCAAATAGATTTACTGATCTTTGATGAATTCCATGAACGCAGTCTGCAAACGGATCTGGGGCTGGCCTTGTCCCGGCAGATTCAGGAAGTACTGCGGGATGATTTGAGCATCCTCATCATGTCTGCAACACTTGAGGCCGAAAAGTTATCTGCCCTCCTTGGAAACGCTCCCGTGATTTCCAGTAAGGGGCGTCAATTTCCAATTCAGACACATTTCCTGGCGAAGCCGACGAAAGATCGTGTGGAAGTAAAAACGGCGCGGGCTATCGATATGGCTTTAGCGGAGGAGGCGGGGGATATTCTCGTTTTTTTACCCGGCGTTGGGGAAATAAATCGGGTGCAATCGCTGGTCAAGAAGGCTGATAAGCCGGGTGATTTCATCGTTTTTCCGCTATATGGAAATCTTCGTCAGCAGGATCAGAATGCTGTATTGCGCCCGTCGGTTGACGGCGTGCGAAAGGTCGTGCTGGCAACAGATATTGCTGAGACAAGCTTGACCATCGAAGGTATTAAAATTGTTATCGATGCAGGTCTTTCGAGATCCCCTATATTTGACCCTAACTCCGGGATGAGCAGACTGGAAACAACGCGGGTTTCCCGATCTTCCGCAGACCAGCGTAGGGGACGGGCAGGCCGGTTGACGGCCGGAATTTGCTATCGATTATGGACGGCGGCTGAAGACCGTAGTCTTGTTGAGTATTCACCGCCGGAAATTCTGACCACCGACTTATGTACATTGATGCTCGAACTTGCCAATTGGGGCGTTCAGGATGTTGGAGAACTTCCCTGGATGACGCCACCTCCCATAGGCCCCATGGCGCAAGCCGTCGCCTTGCTCATCAGTCTTGGTGCACTCGACAAGAATAAAAACATTACCTCCCTTGGCAAGCAGATCGTCCGGCTGCCTTTACATCCGCGACTGTCGACAATGGTTATAAAATCTGCGGAATATTCAGCTTCCAAACTGGCATGTGATATTGCCAGCCTGTTGTCGGAACGCGACATCTTGCGCCGGAATCGGGACGCGCCAAGTTCAGACATAAAAGATCGGCTGAACTTGCTTATTGGTTATCGGCGAAAGAAATCTGTTTCTGGTCCAGGCGTTGATGATATGGCCATCCGGCAGATAGATCGGGCCAGCAAGGATTTGATGCGCCGACTGAAACAGCAAGATGGAAAATATGACATAAATCAAGCGGGATTATTGCTCGCATTTGCCTATCCCGACCGTATTGGCGATTTGCGAAACAGGAGTCAGTTGAACTATCGCTTGTCCGGTGGCAGGGGCGCCAGACTTGATGCAAATGATAAGCTCCTGGGCGAGCCCTATTTAGTGGCAGCGGATGTGGACGGTAAAGGCAGCGATGCCAGGATTTATTTAGCAGCTGCGTTGTCGTATACGGACATTCAAAAAGCATTTGAGCCTGAATTTGAAACGCGTCGGAAGGTTTACTGGGACGAGAAGAAGCAGCGTATTGAAGCGGTGAGTGAAAAATGCCTTGGAGCTCTGATTTTACAAAGCACCCGTCTCAAAGATGCGTCATCTGAAGAAATTTCTGCTGCTCTTGTGGCGGTTATTCGAAGTAAAGGTCTTCAGCTTTTACCGTGGGACGATGCAAGCAGATCGCTGGTCAACAGAGTAGTATTCGCGAGGTATCACGAGGCAAACGAACAATGGCCGGATTTTTCAAATGAAGGGCTTGCTGAGCGCTTGGAAGAATGGCTCCTTCCCTATCTTGTCGGTCTTATGAGCCTGTCGGATTTGCAGTCGATTGACCTTGCGAGCATTTTGAGGAATGAACTTGGATATGACAGAGCGGCACAGCTGGACGTATTTGCGCCGCCGACCCTTAAGGTTCCAAGCGGATCACATATTCGCCTGGATTACTCCAATCCGCAGATTCCGGTCCTGTCTGTTCGACTGCAAGAGGTTTTCGGCCTTAGAGAGGTGCCAAAAATCGCAAAAGGAAAGGTAGCAGTCACAATTCATCTGCTGTCACCGGCACATCGCCCGTTACAGGTGACATCGGATCTGGAGAGTTTCTGGCGAACAACCTACAACGAAGTCAAAAAAGACATGAAAGGCCGTTATCCAAAACATTATTGGCCGGAGGATCCGTTACAGGCAGAGGCAACCAGCCGGGCCAAAAAGCGCAAGCCAGATTAATGTCCGAGGGGTACTTATCTTTCGCGGAATGACTGCCCTAATGTCGTATGTATTGGTTTAAGGAGATATTCCAACACGGTTTTCGTACCCGAATGAATATCCGCCGTGGCGGTCATCCCCGGAAGAATCAGATTCCGGTCCGGATTGTCACCTACATATGATTGGGCAAGCTTGACTTTGCCTTTGTAATAGTTCTCACCCTGCTCATCCTGGAAAGTTGTTGCTGAAATATGAGTAAGCTCACCCTCAATGGATCCATATCGGGAGTAATTATACGTCACGAATTTTACGGTTGCGCGCTGACCAACATCCAGATGCCCAATGTCCTCAGGGCGGATTTGGACTTCCAGTATGAGTTCCTGCCCGACGGGGACAACAGTCACGATGGTGCTTCCGGGTGCAATGACGGATCCAATGGATTTTACATCAAGCCCCTGAATGACGCCATTTACGGGCGCGTAGATATCCAGGCGACGAAGCTTGCTGATAATTTTATTGAGTTTTTCTTCCAATTCGGCCGCTTCGGCATTGGTCAGTGCCAATTTGTCCAGGGCTTCCCGCTTTGCATGATCAACAACTTCGGAGAGGCGGCTCCTCGCTTCAGCGATCGATTGATCTACGGTCCGGGATTTTAACGCCAGCTCTTGCAAGTTTCCTTTTTCCTTGAGATAGAGACGCTCAGATTCCAGATAATCGAACCGGCTTAAAGTACTGGATTTCAATAGGCGCCGGCGAATATTAAGTTGCTCCTCAAGGGGCGCCACCTGATTTGCCAAGACAATTTGTTGGGTTTTCAAAAGGGCTTTTTCAGATTTACGCTGCTCGACCTGTGTTTTTAAAATGGAGACCTGGTTCTTAAGATCGAGACGTTGTGCCTCCAGAAGCGCCTCTTGCTCCTCCAAAAATGGGCGGTATCGGTCATATTCCAACGAATATTTCATTGGTTCGTTGCTGGTAAAAGCCACAAGTCGGGAAATTTTCATCTTAAGGATGACCAGCTGTGTTGTGATCTGGTTCTTTTCGGCCAGTAAGTCCGTGGAGTCCAGACGTACAATCACCTGGCCTTTTTCAACAATCTCCCCTTCACTGACGGCAATATCGCTGATGGTGCCACCATCGATATGTTGCAATATTTGCACGGCACCAGAGGGGACGACCTTACCCGAGGCAACAGCTACTTCATCTATTTCCGCGAAATTTGCCCAAACGACGAAGGCAACAATAATGGCAAAGCCGAACAGCATAGCCGCCCGCAAAAACGGGGTCGCGCCCGTTTCTTCGAGCATGATAGAGAGCCCGAGGCGGTTGCTGAAAGGTTTCCCCTTGTTTAACACGAGTTTTTCTGTTGTCTGTTCAATGGGCTCTGTGCCCTCGTTATCTGATGGTTTTGCCATTACACACCTTCAATAATTTTGGGAATTATGGTTGAGGCCGGTTCAACTGCCCTTACCATTCCCTTTTTTAACAACACAACTTTATCCGCGGCCCGCATGTGGCTTGGACGATGGGTAATAATTATAATGGTTGCCTTACCTCGCATACGTTCAATCGCATCCAAGAAGGCTTGGTCTCCTTCATCGTCCAGCATATTTCCGGGCTCATCAAAGATCATTATCTTGGCATTGTTCAGAAATGCCCTTGCCATGATCAGTCGCTGCTGGAATCCTGCGGGAAGTTGCCGCAAAATCTGGTCACCAATACGGGTCTCATATTGATCGGGCAACTCGTTGATGTCGTTCGCAAGATTTGCCCATTCGCAAGCTTCGACTACCTGCTCTTCCGTTGCCGCACTATTGGCGAGTAGGAGATTTTGACGGATGGTTCCGTGGAAAAGTTCACAGTTTTGCGGCATATAACCAATTGATTTGCGTAAATCCAGCGGGTCGATTTGCCGGATATCGATTCCGTCAATTGTAATGCCTCCGACTTGTGGTTGATACATTCCCAATAGCAGCTTTGCTAAAGTTGACTTGCCGGAACTGTTTCCGCCGGCAAAAGCAACCACCTCACCGGGATTAATTTTCAGATCGATGCCCATGACCGCAGGGTCCTGGTCAGCGGAATATCGAAAACTTACCCTGGAAAAGGAAATTGCACCGTCAAATTCCTTTAATTCTGCTGAGGTATAGGGGTTATGCTCACTGGGCATAGTAAAGAGCTGATTTAACCGTTTTACACTGATCCCAACTTGCTGAAGTTTTGTAAAGGCAAGAAATAGCGTTTGAGTAGGGGCCAGAAGCCGCCATACTAACGCCATTGTCGCCACAAGAGCCCCGACGCTCATTGATCCGTCAAAAACCTGCGAAATACCAAGCGCCAATGTTGCGACACCGGACGTGACCATCAGTACATGGGCAAATGTTTGTGCGCTTGCTGCAACCAAACCGTTTCTGAGGTTTGATCGTGCATTTACGGAAGAAATATCACGGTATCGATCCAGCCAGATTTCTTCAGCGCCCATTTGCTTGATAACCCGCATACTGTTTAGGCTTTCAGTAATGAACGAACTTTTGGAAGCTGTGCTCGCAATATTTTGGGTAATTCTTTGCTGAATGGCAGGAAAAAGAACAAAGCCGACCAAACCATAGATTACAAGCATGGTAATTGGTACAAGTACAAGGCTTCCGCCCAACGCGCCAATGGCGATCAGGAAAATAAAAACGAAAGGAAGCTCCAAAAATGCAATGGCCATCGGGCCGATAAAAAATTCGCGGATCATGTCGAATTCCCTGAACCGTGCCATTTTTGAGCCTAAAGAGGTTCGTTCAGTTTGTGCAGTCGGTAGGGACAGGATCTTTTGGAGAACAGCGCTTCCAATGATGTAATCAAGTCGTGCGCCGATATATGCCAACATTGTTCCGCGCATAAACCGTAGTCCGATATCGCAAAGTAAGGCCAGCCCGACCCCGACCAAAAGATAATTCAACGTGTCAAAAGAGCCGGAGCCAATCACCAGATCATAAACAGCCATGATGAATAAGGGCGTCGCGAGTGCTAGCAGATTAAGCAAAAAAGTCATCATGAGAATTCGGCGGATCAGCGGCATAAACCTCGCCAGTACACTCTGAAACCAGTCCTTTCCCGTACTCCATTGACCTATTTTTTCGCGATCAATAGGCCTGAAGAATAGAGCCGTTCCCTGAACACCTTCCGCCTCTTCGAATGGAATTTCTATATATTCCTGTGTTGCTGCGTCGAATACCTGAAGACCTTTTTCATCTGCGGAAAAGAGAACCAGAACCGAACCATCTTTCCTATCGAACAGGCAGGGCAACAGCCGATGATCAAGCGAAGATAAGGTTGTTTTTGTCGGCTTGCTTTCGAAATTGAGGTTTGCCAGCGAACTTCTGAAGTCCATAAGGTCCATTGTCGAGGAGAAATGGGGCATGGCTTCAATAACTTGTGCCGCATCACCGCGCCATCCAAGTGCGTCCAGAAGCGGAGAAATACAAGCGGCATATTGTGTTTCACGGCCCCAGTTCACGCCACCGGGTGTACTGCGGGCGGGAGAAAGAAACGTCATTGTGCTGAAACCACTTCTAGTTTGGGGGCGGTTGCGGCAGGACGGAAACTGGTAAGGTTTTCAATTGGGGTCGCTACAACATTTCGATTTTGGATTTTATACCCGCTGTCACTGATTTTTAGGAGTGAAGGGCGGTGGCTGACCAAAATAATTGTACTCTGATCTTTCAGTTGAAGCAGAGCGTTCTTTAGGATTTCATCTCCTGACATATCGAGTGAGGTGTTGGCCTCGTCGAACAGTATGACCTCGGGTTTGGTAACAATTGCCCGGGCTATGGCAATTCTTTGCCGTACTCCGCCAGGAAGACTATCCATCGCCCCTTCACCAATGACCGTATCATAGCCTTTGGGGAGTCTCTTAATAACGGAATCTAATCCGAGAGTTTTACATTGCTTGACTGCTTCATCAACAATTGGGCCCCTTCGGAACATCGTAAGATTTTCCATAATCGTGCCATGAAAAACAATGCCGGTTTGCGGCAAATAGGCAATATGTTGGCGAACTTTGATCGGATCTGCTTTCGCGATGTCCACCCCGTTTAGCAATACACGGCCGGACTGTGGTGTAATTAAACCCATCATTAGCCAAAGCAATGTCGTCTTGCCCGATCCGTTGGCACCAGAAATGGCCGTTGTTTTTCCAGCGGTAAAAGTAGCATTTACCTTTTCGAATAAAGGAGACGTGTTTCCCCCATAGCCGAATGTCACGTCCTCTAGTTCAATTTGTGATCCTGTCTGAGGCACTGGAATTGGTACGGTCGCTGGTGATTTGGATTCTTCAGCCGGATCAGAAATCTTCTCCTGCGGCAGTTCCAATATTGCTTTCACCCGCTCCTGAGATAACTTGATGTTCTGGTAATGCGTCCAAACACCCATGGCCCGGAGCAAAGGCTGTAATGCTCTACCTGAAAGCAAGGTACAGGCGGCCAGTCCACCAATCGTGAGGGATTCATTTATTACCAATACAGATCCGTATGCAGCGACAGCCACTAATGTAATCTGCGAAAAAATAGTCCCTAAACTCTGGGCTATATTATTTTTAAAGGCGACGTTGCGGATGACGTTCGCTGTTGTTTCCTGTAATCGTTCATAACGACGAACCATTTGTGCTTCGAGGGCAAGACCCTTGACAGTGTGAATACCCGTCAAAACTTCTATCAGGAAATTGTAGCGTCTTTCGTCCCAGACAGATCTATCATTGAGTGCTTTTTTTAATCCATGCCCGACAGCAAGTGTAACGAAGGCAAAGATTACTAACAGGATTAACGGTACAAAAATCAGCGGTCCGGCGATGAACCCGACAAGAAACATAAAAATGAAGGCGAAAGGTAAATCGATGAATACCAGCAAACTATGGCCGGACATAAACTCCCGTAAACTTTCAATGGCATTAAAACGATGTAGATAGACACCAGTGGCTTCTTTTTCAAACCGAACGATGTCGGTTCCCAATGTACGATGTAGGGCACGACATCCCGCTATATGTTCAAAACTAGCACCGGCTCTGGCTGTCAGGTAGGAGCGTGCCAGACGGAAGCAGGCCTCAAAAATTACGGCAATACCAACTCCGATTACCAGAAGCAGCAGGGTTTCCGTCGCATTGTTCGGGATTATGCGGTCATAAACTTGCAAAATCATGATGGGCAAGGCGAGCGCAAGCACATTCAGCGCACCGGATGCATATATTATATCGGCACGACCATGGCGCAGCTTAGGCAGTCTGGCTTGCCGAAGCATGGGCTTGTCGTCCAGCCCGGGAAAAGCTGGTTTTACGCGTTGCCTTTGAAAAAACGCCATTCATTCACCATTTAAATTCGGCCCGTTAATGGGTTGCGAAGGTAAAATTTAAGCCAAAACTATTAATATTTAATTTTCGTCATATTTTATTTTTTTCACCAACAAATTGTTCACAAGGGCCTTTTGGCTGGAAAACCCCTGATTTCTGCGGGTCAAATAAACACCAATATCCCTAACAAGTTCTTAATATTGCTGAAGATGTTCCTATAATTTTACCTAAATATTAAAGAAGCATTAAGTCGCTTGGTTTATTTAAGAAGGTTAGGTTTAAACCATCTGTTTTCTCGGGCCATCTGTGGCATTAATGATAAGTGGATTAAGTAATGAGTGATGATGTCGTAATAGATCAAGCAGCAAAAGAAGCACTCCTGGATACGTCGCAAGCGAGCGGGCAGACCGGCTACGATCCGCTTGGCAACCGTGCCGAAACAATTGATATGCGGGACATGAAAACCGTAGATGACCGATCTCGGGAAGCGATCCATACAGGTGATAAAAAAGATCACGAACTCAAACATGATCAAGTGAATGACGACGAAAAATCCGCTCAGTTGTCTGAAACGGACAATCAGGGAGCTGATCAACGGGAGGACGTGAGCTCAGATGATGATAGTGATCCGCAACCCCAAGAACTTTCTTCGGCGTCGGGCGATAACAGCGCAAGTGGCCGAGCACGCGAGAATACGGAAGAAACGCGGAATGGTGCAGCCCGTGAAGGTGTAGGGATTGATGAAAGAATTGAAACGAATCCGGCATCTGAAGTAAGCGAAGCGGAAGGCGCAAGTGCCGCGTCCCCGGCGCCAGGACTCTCTTCGACGCTCAATGGCTTGTCGCGAGAAGATGAGCTGGTGGTTGAGGCGACGGACGCGATAGACGCAGCCCCTCATTCAATAACCATGGATGATCAGAACATCGCGGAAGATGCGGCTGTTGGAGATATAGTGGGAACCGTGTCGGCAATAGACCCGGAAGGTCGTGCTCTTGTTTACAGTTTGGATGATGACGCCGGCGGAAAATTTACCATCGACAGTGCGTCGGGAGAAATCTCGGTGGCGAGTGCCTTAGACTATGAGACGTCAAAAGATCATCAGTTGATCGTAAATGTTGATGATGGTGCACAGGTTACTCAACAGGTTTTTATCATTGATGTTGGTGATGTTGATGAGGGAATACCGGGCATAAAGCTAGACGGTACAGACGGGCATGACCGTCTTTACGGTACCGAGGATAGTGACACATTGTCCGGCTACGGCGGGAACGACTCGATATACGGATACGGGTCGGATGACAAGCTCTATGGCGGCGACGGCAACGATCGTCTTTATGGCGGTGACGGTGATGACACACTTACCGGCGATGCAGGTAATGATTATCTTTATGGTCACGAAGGTAACGACAAACTGTCTGGCGGCGACGGTAACGATCGTCTTTATGGTGGTGACGGCGATGACAAGCTTACCGGCGATGCAGGTAATGATTATCTTTATGGTCACGAAGGTAACGACAAGCTGTCTGGCGGCGACGGCAACGATTATTTGAACGGCGGTGACGGTAAAGATAACCTGTCCGGCGGCGAAGGGAATGACCGTTTGTACGGTGGTGCGGGCAATGACAAACTGACCGGCGGGGACGGAAACGATACGCTGGTTGGTCAGGACGGTAATGACCGTCTCACCGGTGGGGATGGTAATGATTATTTAAGCGGTGGCGATGGCAAAGATAACCTGTCCGGCGGCGATGGGAATGACCGTTTATACGGTGGTGCGGGCAATGACAAACTGACCGGCGGGGACGGAAACGATACGCTGGTTGGTCAGGACGGTAATGACCGTCTCACCGGTGGGGATGGTAATGATTATTTAAGCGGTGGCGATGGCAAAGATAACCTGTCCGGCGGCGAAGGGAATGACCGTTTATACGGTGGTGCGGGCAAAGATAAGCTGACCGGGGGTGATGGAAACGATACGCTGGTTGGTGATGCAGGTCGAGACCGGCTGACCGGCGGGGATGGCAATGATTACCTGAACGGTGGCGCCGATAATGACCGCCTCACCGGTGGTGACGGAAACGATCGCCTTTATGGTGGGGACGGTAATGATAAGCTGACAGGCGATGCCGGAAATGACTATTTACATGGTGGTGACGGTAAAGATAACCTGTCTGGCGGCGATGGGAATGACCGTTTATACGGTGGTGCGGGCAATGATAAACTCACTGGTGGCGATGGCAATGATACGCTGGTTGGTGATGCGGGTCGAGACCAGCTGACCGGTGGGGATGGCAATGATTACCTGAACGGTGGTGCCGACAATGACAAACTTATTGGCGGTGACGGAAATGATCGCCTCTATGGTGGGGACGGAAAAGACATTCTGACAGGCGATGCCGGGAATGATACGCTTTTTGGACAAGACGGTAATGACCGTCTCACCGGTGGGGATGGTAATGATTATTTAAGCGGTGGCGATGGCAAAGATAACCTGTCCGGCGGCGAAGGAAATGACCGTTTATACGGTGGTGCGGGCAACGATAAGCTGACCGGGGGTGATGGAAACGATACGCTGGTTGGTGATGCAGGTCGAGACCGGCTGACCGGCGGGGATGGCAATGATTACCTGAACGGTGGCGCCGATAATGACCGCCTCACAGGGGGTGACGGAAACGATCGCCTCTATGGTGGCGACGGCAATGATAAGCTGACGGGCGATGCCGGAAATGATTATTTACATGGTGGTGACGGTAAAGATAACCTGTCCGGCGGCGATGGGAATGACCGTTTATACGGTGGCGCGGGCAACGATAAGCTGACCGGCGGGGATGGAAACGATACGCTGGTTGGTGATGCGGGTCGAGACCGGCTGACCGGCGGGGATGGTGATGACTATCTGAACGGTGGTGCCGACAATGACCGCCTCACCGGTGGTGACGGAAACGATCGTCTCTACGGTGGGGATGGCAAGGACAATCTTAAGGGCGGAGAAGGTAACGATCGTCTCTATGGCCAGGATGGTGACGACAAACTCACGGGCGATGTTGGCAATGATTACCTGCATGGCGGCCAAGGTAATGACAAACTCACCGGTGGTGATGGTAATGATACATTGATCGGCGATGCCGGTGACGACAAACTAAACGCGGGCGACGGCGACGATTATCTTAACGGCGGTGACGGCAAGGACAAACTGACCGGTGGTGACGGCAATGATCGTATGTATGGTGGCGACGGCGAAGACCGTCTTACTGGCGACGCTGGTAATGATACGCTGTATGGACAGGATGACGATGACAAGCTAACCGGTGGCGAGGGTAATGATTACCTGCATGGCGGAGCAGGTAACGATACTGTCTCGGGTGGCGATGGCAATGACACTTTGGTCGGAGACGCCGGAGATGATAAATTGGATGCCGGCGATGGTAACGATTATCTTACAGCCGGTGCCGGTGATGATACCCTGACTGCCGGTGACGGTGAAGACCGACTATATGGCGGCGATGGTGATGACAAGATGTCCGGCGGTGACGGTAATGATCGGATGTATGGTCAGGATGGCAACGACGAAATGACCGGTGGCGCAGGCGATGATTATGCACATGGCGGTGACGGAAGCGATATCTATTTCTTTGGTATGGATAGTGGAATTGATACCTTCATTGGTGGAGACGGCGGTGGTTGGTCAGACACAATCGCTTTGTCAGACGGGTTGCCTGCAGGTGATTTGAATGATTGGCTCAATCTCACAAGTGGGTCCGTTGAAACTGCAGACAATGGGGATATCTTCCTGTCTGAAGACGCTGCAGGTACGATTACGCTTGGCGAAGATGCTGTTCTAACATTTGATGGTGTGGAAAAAATTGAAGGCTAGGTTTTCAAGGTCATAAAATTACTGCAACGCAGGCAATGATGAAACCCAGTTCGGAGATTTGCTGGATAGCACCTAGGACGTCACCTGTTTGGCCGCCTATTTGCCTGTAAGCGATAATACCCACTAATGCGGCACTGATTATAGCAACCAGTAGCGCTGTTGCTCCTATCAGGTTTCCCAATGAGACGATGGCGACAAGCACGGCAATAACGGTTGCTGAAAGAGGTGCCAGAATAGGTGGGCGACCGGCACTATGGCTTAACCCGTCAGTGCGGGCAGAGGGCATTAAATACATTCCCCATGTCATAAGCGCTCGGCTGACCGTGGCGGCGGAAACAAGAATTGCAAATATCATCATCGGACTGATTGCGCTTGAAAGTGCTACGACCTTCATGCCAATAACAAAAATCAATGCGAGCACGGCGTAGGTTCCAACTCTGCTGTCATGCATGATTTCCAATTTTTCCAGGCGCGTCGTGCCACCGCCGAAGCCATCTGCAACATCGCCAATCGCATCTTCATGCAAAGCTCCAGTCAAGAGGGCTTGGGAGGCGATAGCCAAGAAAGCGGAAAGGAGGGCAGGTAGATCAATTGCAATAGCGACCAGAAAAACAGCACCAGAGAGGCCGCCAACAATAATGCCGATTATTGGAAAACATCGGCTGGCCGTTCTTAATGCGCCCATGTCAAAGGAAAACCGAAGTGATATGGGCAGGCGTGTTAAAAAAACCAGCGACACCAGAAAATCCTGGACCCAGTTTCCCTTGTAAGAAGGCGCCTTATCGCGAGAGGGATCTGTCGTCATAATTTTACTTTAGCTTTTGGGCAAGACCGGCGGTTATGAAATAAACTGATTTTGCTTTGGCTGCCAACCGTTGATGTAATCTGCCCGCGTGATCACGAAATTCCCGCGCCATGGCATTATCTGGCACAATGCCCTGGCCAACTTCATTTGAAACAAAAACGACGGGTCCGTCAACACAGCATAATCCATCAATCAGCTGATCAACAGCTTCTTCGACAGAAAGCCCTTCGCCCATGAGATTACTAACCCAGAGCGTCAGGCAATCAACGAGGATTATATTTTCTACTGAGGAATTTTGCTGCAGAGACTTCAAGAGTTCCAGGGGTTCTTCGATGGTTGTCCATTGTCTACCCCGGTCACTTCTGTGTTTGGCAATTCTGGCTGCCATCTCCTCATCATATGATTGAGCTGTCGCAAGATAAATTCGGGTCAAGTTTTTCTGCGTAACAAGATCCTCTGCGAAACGGCTTTTACCAGAGCGTGCGCCCCCAAGGATAAGCGATATATCTGGCATTTTTTTTTCGCTCACGTTTGCGCCTTATCGATAAGATGAATGAAGGATCCTGCAACATTTCCGGATATAGCACCGACTGTACCCAGATTTTCGTCGCGCGCGTTGGAGATGTCAAATAGGGCGGATTGAGCCGATGTTTCTGTCATATGTGCATAATGAAACTCATGGGCTTTAAAAAGTGTATTGTCTGGTCCAAGGAAACTGTCTTTCTTCAGACGTGCATTCCGATAACCAAGATGGAGCTTAGGTTCAGCAAATGATGTTGTCACTGGCAGCAAACCGAGCATTTGATGTTGATGACCTTCTTTGTCTATCAGGATATCCCCTAAGGTCATAAACCCACCGCATTCGCCGTAAATTTTTGCACCACTTGCCGCGGCAAGGGTCATCGCCTTTTTAAATTGGGAATTATTACCGAGTTTTTCACAATGAAGCTCTGGGTATCCACCTGGCAGGAAAATAGCATCTGCTTCTTTGGATGGCGCCTCATCATCCAGCGGTGAAAAGAAAGAAAGCGCCGCACCGGCGTTTTTCCAGCCCTCGAGTACATGTGGATAAATGAAAGAAAAGGCGTCATCTTCCGCGACTGCAATATGCTGACCAATCGGTGATAGAGCCGTAAACGGGTTATCCGTGATGTTGGCAACGGGACGAGCCAACTTAAAGAGCGCCAACAAATCAATATGAGTGGAAATTAATCCGGCGGCTGCGTCCAAGAATTTCTCGAGCTCAACTGTTTCCCGGGCTTGTACAAGGCCCAGATGTCGGTGATCTAGCGCGAGAAGATCTGATTTGGGAATGCAGCCAAGTAGTGGAAGGCCAACCTTTTCAGCAGCTTCACGGAGTAGTCGAACATGTCCCGGTCCACCAACTTTGTTGAAAATAACACCGGCGATGGTGACATCTTCTCGATAGGTATTAAAGCCTGTTAATAGGGCCGCAACACTGGCGGCTTGTCCTTTTGCATCGACAACAAGCACGATGGGAATATTGTGGGCAACAGAGACATCTGCGGTGGATCCGCTTCCGTTTTGCGCCCCATCAAAGAGCCCCATAACACCTTCACCAATGGCGATGTCTTTGTTCTTCAATAATTCGAAAAACATATCGGTAATTGTCTGGGAAGACATGGCCCAAGGGTCAATATTGTAACAAGTGTGATTGGATGCCCGGCGATGAAAAACAGGATCGATATAGTCTGGTCCAATTTTATAAGAACTGACGGAATGGCCGAGATTGTGTAACGCCCGTAAAATTGCAAGGGTAAGGGTCGTCTTTCCAGAACCGGAAGCCGGTGCGCCAATAATCAGTGAGGGGGCGGCTTTTCCCTCCATGATCAGTTTCCTTCAGCTTGATTAAGGAAGCGGCTGAACCAATCCAATTGTGGCCGCAGCTTTACGACCTCGCCAACGACAATTAAGGCGGGTGGTTTAAGACCGCTTGCCGCGACGTCATGTGCCGCATTTTTCAGGTCAGTGACGACAACTTTTTGTTCTTCCGTTGTCGCTTTGAAAATAACAGCAACACTATCGTCCGGGGAGCGGCCAAACCCGATCAGGCGATCACAAATTACCTGAATATGCTTAAGCGCCATATACAGTACGATAACCGGGGAGCCCTTCGCAATATGCTCCCAATTGACATTTGGAACTTCGCCAGTTGCATCATGCCCCGTCAAAAATGTAACAGCTGAGTTTGTGTCTCGATGGGTCAACGGAATGCCGGCGTAGGCGAGCCCGCCTACACCCGATGAAATGCCGGGAATAACACGAAACGGGATATTATGTGCGGCAAGCATCAGCGCTTCTTCACCTCCGCGTCCAAAGATATAGGGGTCGCCGCCTTTGAGACGAAGTACCCTTTTACCTTCTTTTGCCAAGGTAACCAGGCGTTCGGTAATATCCTGTTGCTTCGCAGAAGGTTTTCCCCCGCGTTTTCCCGCATATTCCAATAACGTATCTGGTCCGGTCAGACGCAATATTTCTTTACCCACCAATGCATCATAGACAAGGACATCTGCTTGACGGAGGGCTTCATAAGCGTAGAGGGTCAGTAGACCTGCATCACCAGGTCCGGCACCGACCAGCCATACAGAACCCGGTTCGAAAGCCGGTATATTTTTCAAAATTCTATCCATATTTGTCTTGTACACATGTATTTTGTCTACGCCTAGCCATCTGTGACATGTCAGCCTATAAATAACAATATGACGGATCCGGATAAAAAAGAATTGCGCTTTGGCTGGACAACAGGTGCATGTGCTACCGCGGCTACAAAAGCGGCTTTAACAGCGTTATTTGGAGATGAATTTCCAGATCCCGTTACAATTACTTTGCCAAAAGGTCAGAAACCGGCGTTTGCACTCGCCACAGAGGAAAAAGGCTCAAATTACGCGTCCGTCAGTATTATTAAGGACGCTGGCGATGATCCTGATGTAACTCACCTTGCCCGAATAATGGTTACGGTTAAAAAATTGAATAAAGGCGCTGGCATAGTGTTTAAAGCAGGCGAGGGTGTTGGTACGGTTACGCGCGAAGGTTTGCCAATTACTGTTGGTGAACCAGCTATTAATCCTGTGCCGCGTCAAATGATGCGAGAGGTTGTATTAGAAACTGCCTTGGCCGCGAGACAGCCAGCAGATATAGAAATTGAAGTCGCAATTGAAAATGGAATTGAATTGGCTCTAAGCACCATGAACGGTCGACTGGGCATTGTCGGCGGATTGTCGGTCCTGGGAACGACGGGTATTGTAGTCCCGTATTCCTGTGCATCCTGGATCGCGTCGCTACATCGTGGTATTGACGTTGCCCGAGCTGCACAAGAACATCATTTGGCTGCCAGTACAGGATCAACCTCTGAAAAGGCGGTTGCGGAGCTTTATAATTTACCGGAAGTCGCTTTATTGGATATGGGGGATTTTGCCGGCGGTGTCCTGAAGTATATTCGAAAACATCCGGTGCCTAGACTGACCATTGCAGGAGGTTTCGCAAAAATCACGAAACTGGCGCAAGGACATATGGATTTACATTCCGGCCGCAGTCACGTGGATTTCGAATGGCTGTCCGATCAGATGGCAACCCTCAAGGCATCGGCAGAGTTAGCTCATAAAGTACGAACCGCAAATACGGCGATGCAGGTCCTCGAATGGGCGCGGCAAGCAAATTTACCCTTAGCCGACCATGTGGCGGAAAAGGCCAAAAGCACCGCTTTTGAAATTGGGGGCGGTTCCACAGCAATTGAAGTGATAATATTTGACCGTAAGGGCCAATTGGCAGGTCGAAGCAATGACTGAACAAACCCGTATTTTGCTTATCGGCGGGACCGAGGAAGCTCGTCAGTTGAATGCCATATTGGCGGATATTGAGAATGTAAACCTGGTTACATCGCTTGCTGGAAGAACAACAAACCCCGCCAAATTGCGAGGCCGCGTTGTAACTGGAGGATTTGGAGGCGCTGCTGGATTGGCCGCTTTTTTAGATCAGAACAATATTCAAAAGGTAATAGATGCTAGTCATCCCTATGCCGCCAACATTACCCATACCGCTGCTACCGTTTGTCGGGAAAAAGAGATTTCTTATGTTCGATTCAATCGACTTCCCTGGAAAATGGAAGCAGGGGATCAATGGATACCGGTATCTTCAATCGAGCAGGCGGCCGTGGCACTAACAGATTATATGCGTATTTTCCTTTCTGTTGGCCGGCAGGAGCTGGAATATTTTGCAAATCTGTCGGATCGCTTTTTTCTGGTTAGGAGTATTGAGAAGGTAGCGTTCGAGCCCGTTGGATCCGAGACCATTTTTATCCGCGAACGTGGTCCGTTTCAAATATCCGATGAAATCAGGTTAATGCGCCAACATCACGTGAATGTTGTCGTTAGCAAGAATAGTGGTGGTGCGACCACTTATGGCAAAATCGCCGCGGCACGATCACTTCAGCTTCCTGTTATCATGATAGATCGGCCGATATTACCGAGGATGACGACGATGACATCTATCGAAGATATCTTATCGTCAATTGCCCCCTGAATGCCGCGTTACTTTTTTTTTAGGCTTTGCGTTTTGGCCTTAATACATGCACATGATTAGCATGATAGAGTGCGCTGTCTCGATAGTCTTTTGCATCCAGAACGCGCCCAACAATAATCAGCGCTGTCCGGGTAATTTTTTCTGCCCGTACCTTTTCGCGGATATCTGACAACGTACCTCGAATGATACTTTCATCCGGCCAGCTGGCGCGAAAGACAACTGCTACGGGGCAATCCTCTCCATAATGAGGAATAAGATCAGCTGTAACGGCCCGCAGGTTGCGAACAGACAGATGTATGGCGAGTGTGGCGCCGGATGTTCCCAATGTCGACAGGTCCTCCCGGTTGGGCATCGCTGTCGCTTTCATTGACGTCCGCGTCAGAATAACAGTTTGACTGACCTCAGGTAGTGTAAATTCGGTTTTTAAAGCGGCGGCGGCAGCAGCAAATGCCGGCACACCGGGCGTAATGGAATAATCAATTTTCAAATCATCCAATCGGCGCATTTGCTCGCCTATGGCGCCATAAAGGCTTGGATCTCCTGAATGGACGCGCGCGACATCTAATCCCTGATCGTTGGCCTTGATCATCTCCGCAATAATTTCATCAAGTGTTAAGGGGGCCGTATCGATGATCAGCGCATCTTTTGGGGCATGAGTGAGTATTTCCACCGGCACCAACGAACCGGCATAGAGACAAACCGGAGAAGCGGCAATGAGATCACGGCCGCGAAGGGTAATGAGATCAGCCGCGCCCGGGCCGGCTCCTATAAAATAGACGGTCATTCTTGTGTTCCTGTTTTTAGGGTCGAAATGTCCATTTTTCCGGCATAGCCCCGTGGTGTATATACCCAACGTTTATTGCCGGAATTTGTTTCCGTAATCTGGCTTTCGCTCGACCCAACCATCACTAAAGTCAGCATATCAACTTTCTCTGGATCGAGCTCTACCAGAGGTACAAAGGATACGTTCTCTGTGTCCCGCCCTAAATTCCGTGCAATAATTACAGGTGTGCTCTTGGGACGATGGCGAAGCAGTATTTCCTTGGCGGCATGCAGCTGGGTTCGGCGTTTAAGGGATACCGGGTTATAGAATGAAATAACAAAATCACCGGAGGCAGCGGCTTCAATCCGGCGCTCTATGACCTCCCAAGGGGTCAAGAGGTCTGAAAGGGATATGGTGCAGAAGTCGTGCCCCAACGGCGCTCCGGCTCGCGCGGCTGCCGCCTGTAAAGCTGATATGCCCGGCGTCACCTGTATTTCAAGCCGGTCCCAGTTAGTTTGTTTCTCGCGATCGATTAGCTCAAAAACCAAAGTTGCCATAGCATATATCCCAATATCACCTGAGGATATGAGGGCAACATTCTTGCCTTCAGCTGCGAGATCAAGGGCAGCTCGTACGCGTGTTTCTTCTTCGCCCAGACCATAATCATGGCGTATCTTGCCGGCAATGCTCGTTCCGAGCAAATCCAGATAAAGACCATAGGCGACAAGATCTGTTGCTTCGGCGATGAGGGAGCTGGCCTCCGGCGTACGCCATGGATCTTGGCCCGGTCCCATGCCGATAACTGAGAGCTTGCCCTGAATGCTCCCTATCTTTTCTGAATTGAGGGGCATCGGTGCTAATGCGATTGCGGTTGTTGCTCTTTTCGATTTGTTTTTTGCAACGATCAAGCTTCCCTTTTCGCCAGCCGCAGCGAGTGCGGCCCCTTCACTTACACCATGACAACCGACTTCCGCGAAAACAACATCAGACGGGGTTTTGAGGCGAGGCGCTTCCTTTTCGAGTTGTTCAGCGTCAAAAAACCGAGGCGCCATGCCAAAATGTCGAGCAACGGAATGGACGGCAAATTCATCTGATTTCACGTCAATGGAACTGACGCAGCCGACAGAAAGCGGGCTCAAATGATTTTCGTCAAGAACTGTTTTTACCAGCTCGATGAGTTCTGCCGGGTCCGTATTCCGTTCGCAGCCAACGCCTACTGAAAGTGTTTTTGGATGAAAAATAAGGGAGTGATCGTTGCCGTTCCGGCTTTTCGTCGTTATCTCAATGCTTAGCTGCCCCTCGTCCGAAAAGGGCAAGTTTGAATGCGCAATCCAATCGTGATGGCCAACAAGCTTGATTTTTCCACCGGATAACAAAGCACCCATGAACGATTTCAAATGTTGTGGATTGGCAATTGCCAGTCCTTCAGGTGGGGAATCAAGGGCAATATCATAGTGAACATCGCTGGCCGTCGTCACGGCGGCATGCCCCTTTAGGGCAGCTGCAATTTCCTTGGCTAAATCATTTGCACCATGGTGGCCACCAAGGAGTGGTACGATATTCATACCGTCATCGGCGACGGCAACGACGGCAGGTTCGATAAGCTTGTCTGAGAGCACCGGCGCCAAACACCGGATAAGTATCGCGGAAGCGCAAATACCGATTATGGGAGTCTTTGTTCGAAACAGTTCTTGCAGGTGTAAAGCTGTTTGCTGAAAACTGAGATCTGCTTGCTCGACACGGCCAGTTAAGCCATGAACAAGAGCTTCTGGAAAGAGAGCTTGCAATTGGTTGGCGGTCGAGCGGCCGCTTTCGTTAAGCAGGATAATTGCAATGGGTGGATTTACTTCCATGCTTGCCCCCGTTTGTGAATGAGGATCATAGAAAAATACGGTGCCGCATTGGCGGCAACTTCTCGCAAGGGCAGAATTTTCTGGTTATCCATTGTGGCGCGCTCAATGTATCGGGCATTTTCTTCCAACCCCAGTTCTACAATAAGGTCTCTAACTCGCTCGAAATGGCGGCCAACTTTCATGATTGCTGCGCTGTCTGTCGCGTTTAATTGGGCTGCAAGAGCATCCGAGGGCAGGGGAGCCGGCAGCACTGTAAGAACATCGTTGCGAGCGGATAATGGTGATTGCAAAGCGGTTGCACAAGCTGTTAAGGAGGAAACTCCAGGGATTACTTCCACTGGAAATTTTTCGGCGATCCGACCGAACAAATACATAAAGGATCCATAGAAAAACGGATCACCTTCACATAGAACGACAACATTTTGACCGCTAGTGAGATGATGGCCAATTTCCCGCGCAGCGATATCATAAGCCTTTTGCGCAGGAGCGCGATCAACGGTCATTGGTATCCGGATAGCAATTTCCGTTTTCGGTGCGACGAGATGAGGTGCAACGATTGCACGAGCAAGACTATCGCCATCTTCAAGAGCGGGATATGCCAACACCGGGGTTGCTTGAAGTATTTTTAAGGCTTTAACGGTAATTAGATCTGGATCACCAGGTCCAATGCCAAGACCATAAAGAGTACCTGTCATTATTTAACCAATCTATATTGGGTTACTTGTCTAAAGGGCTTCCAGCTGGTGAATTTTCCGATTTTTTCAGCTCGGGAAACGTCAATGCGCGTCAATGAACCGCCGTATAAACCATGTTGATTAAAAAGAACAGTTTCACCTTCAACTGTAACAGCGTTGGCGACGAGCCGCCCTCCAGGGTTTAACGCGGCCCAACAAGTTTCAAACATTCCTTCGGTCGACAAACCGCCGCCAATGAAAATAGCATCAGGTGGCGGCAAGTTTTGAAGGGAAACAGGTGCTTTCTCCGTAACGACAGCCAATCCCGGAACGCCAAGCTTCAATTTGTTTTTATTTATATAGTTGAGCCGCCCTTGATGATCTTCGATTGAAATTGCCTGATTGGAAGGATGGCATCTCATCCATTCAATACCGATCGATCCACATCCTGCACCGACATCCCAAAGAAGATCGCCAGGCAGTGGCGCTAAGGCCGTGAGTGTCGCGCTTCGGATTTCCTGTTTGGTCAATTGGCCGTCATGCATAAATGCAGTGTCGGGTAAGCCCGGTATTCTTGATAATGGCTGCGTATCCGGGTTGGCAACACATTTAAGGGCAACAGTATTGAAATCCTGGAATTGAACGTCACCGATGCGAAAGGCTTCCATTGACGTAATTTTTTCGTTTGGCCCGCCCATATGCTCAAGAACAGTCATTTCAGAATTGCCGAAGCCGTACTCGCTCAGTATTTTTGCCATGTTTGCAGGAGTGTTACCAGAATCGGACAGCGCTAAGATTCTAGCACCATTCGTCAAATGGGGGATCAAGAGTTCAAGAGGGCGGCCATGCAAGGTCATGCATTCGGTTCTTGATAGATCCCACCCCAAGCGAGCGGCCGCAAGGCTGAAAGCGGAAAGCGACGGGAAAATCGCGACCTCCTTAGTAGGGAGGCGCTTGGTAAATGTAACACCGATTCCAAAATGTTGTGGATCGCCGGTTGCTAGAATACAGATTTTTTCACCGCGACGCGCAATGATTTCATGGACCAGATCCATTAAAGGGCTCGTCCATGTTTTACGTTCACGGCCATCGTCTGGAAGCAAGGCCAAATGGCGTTCGCCACCTACAATCAACGTTGCGGCATCGATTGCAGCGCGGGCTTCAGGATTTAATGAAGTCAGGCCATCCTCGCCAATACCGACAATGCTAAGCCAGGCTGTCATGTGCCTTCTCCCGCGAGGCGAGCGATTGCATTGACGGCTGCAGCGGCCATGGCGCTTCCACCCTTGCGACCAAGCAGGGTTACGAATGGAATGTTCAGTGTGCTTTCTGCAAGCGCGGTTTTGGATTCGGCAGCGCCAACAAAACCCACTGGAAATCCCAGTATAGCTGCAGGTTTAGGAGCCCCTTTTTCCATTATTTCCAAAAGATGAAAAAGGGCAGTGGGCGCATTGCCAAAAACAGCAACAGAACCTTCCAGATGCTCCCGCCACAGTTCTATGGCCGCGGCAGATCGTGTTGTGTGCATCTCAGCTGCACGTGTTGGAACATCGGGCTGATTTAACGTACATATGACGGAATTATTCTTCGGTAAGAAGCGTTTGATGATTCCATGGGTCACCATCTCACAATCTGAAAGAATGGGAGCACCGCCTCGCAGCGCAGCAACGGCCGCTTCGGCAACTTTGTCATCAAAGGAAAGCTCGTTCAATATTTCGGGCATACCGCAAGCATGAATAATACGGGTCGCAATAGATCGCATCGGATCACTCATGCCCGAAAAATCAACTTCCTGCCTGATTGTTGCAAAGGACTTTTCGTAAATTGCCTGCGGAGCCCGAAGATAATCGTACATCGTGTCTACTTGCTGCCTTCCTTCATGGTCACCGGCCCTAATGGGTGATCGGCATGTGGGTAAGGGTGATGATGATGGTCGTGATTATGGCCATGTTCATGATTATGTGGGTGATCATGGCTATGCGCGTGGCCATGTTCATGGGAATGTGAAAGTTGCTCGGTACTTCCAGTTCCAATTCCTTCCACGTGATGATGATGGCTTTCCTGCTTCAGCCCGACCTCATCCTCAAAACCCAACGCTTTCTCCCGATATTTGCACATACCGCAGTTCATGTTGTTTGTACCGTCAAGGATCTCTGTAACGCGTTCGGCGAAACTGTCGAGGACAAGTGGATGATCATTCAGGTAAGGCGCCTTGATGAATTCAATTTCCGGATGGGCTGCGGCCACTTTGTCTGTGTAATCATAGATGCGGTTAACTAAAATTCCCGTGAAGAGGAAATACGGAAATACAACAATACGTTTGTAACCGAGACGCGCCGCATGTTCGAGGCCGGGTTCCACAAGCGGAAATGTAACGCCGGAATACACTGTTTCTCCCCAGCCGAACCCCAGACCCTCCCAAAGCAGACGCATTACTTTAGTTGCGTTTGAATTGGCGTCAGGATCTGACGAACCGCGCCCAACCACCACCAGCATAGTATCGTGAAGTGGCACGCTGTCGTCAGCGGCTTGAATAGCTTCCTTTATGCGGTCACCGGCGGCGCGGATCATTTTCAAATCGATACCGAGTTCACGGCCGTAAGAGATTTTTAAGCCGTCATGTTCAGCGGCATATTGATTGAGCACCGAAGGGATGTCATTCTTCGCATGGCCCGCAGCGAATAGCATGCCCGGTATGGCCAATATGTGTGTATGCCCGTTGTTCCGTAGCCGATCCAAACCGTCCCGGATAACAGGTGTCGCAAATTCCAGAAATCCGCTGTCTACTTCATATTGAGGCAAGCGTTCCGCTATTCCTTTGGCAACAGCAGCAAACTGCGTGACGGCGCCTTCATCCCTGCTGCCATGTCCGCATACCATTACGCCAATTTTTTCTGTCATGTCGCACTCCATGTCCCGTTCGCTGATTGCGTCGGGAAGCTTTGTTGTAACCATGCCTTTGCGGCATTCCTAATAATTTCGTCGTTGACGCAGATCGCATGCCGTATCATCTTGCCCTGATGTCCATCATGACCTTTACAACGCATTCGGCTTTTTTTACACCGACCCTTATCGTTCTGCTTGCTTTCATTATTGACGCTCTGGTGGGGGATCCCAAATGGTTGTATCGAAAGATCCCTCATCCAGTCGAAATTCTTGGGAACAGTATTTCGCGTTTGGAAAAGTTGTTCCATAAATTGGACATATCTCACAGGCGGCGCTTTTGGGAGGGCGTCCTGGTTTCCGGTCTGATTGTTGGCGGAGCAATTCTTACGGGATACTTCACTGCGCTGATCTTGAACCATCTTTCTATTTTCATGATTTTGATGGCAATTTTGGCGAGTAGTCTTATCGCCTGGCGTGGATTGCTTGATCATGTGCGGGACGTGGCACAGGGCCTCGATCGCAGCCTCGAAGATGGACGTACTGCCGTTTCTCATATCGTTGGCCGGGACCCTGAAACTCTCGATGAAAGTGGTGTGAGCAGGGCAGCGGTCGAATCGCTCGCTGAAAATTTTTCCGATGGCACTGTTGCGCCCATTTTCTGGTTCGCTCTGCTGGGGTTGCCCGGTCTGTGCGCTTACAAAGCGATCAATACATTGGATAGCATGATCGGCCATCGCAACGACCGATTTGAGTATTTTGGAAAATTTGCGGCGCGTATTGATGATATTGTGAATTTTCTGCCGGCTCGAATAACAGGATTCTTGATCGTCGTTGCGGCTTGTATCTTGCCAACCGGAAATGGACGGGCGGCCTTTCGAGCCATGCTTGAAGATGGCCGGCGCCATAGAAGCATAAACGCGGGCTGGCCGGAAGCGGCTATGGCAGGGGCCTTGAATATCGCTCTTGCCGGACCGCGGCAATATGATGGAGAACAGGTCGCGGATCATTGGATGAATGCAAAAGGCCGACGAAATATTGGGCCACAGCACATTTATAAAGCCTTGCGGATATATCGATTGGCAGGCGCCCTGCTTGCGATGATATTGGGAGGCGTTGCTATCGCGATTGATTATTTTATTTAGTGCCATTGGCGACCTCGAGCATTTGATCTAGGTCGAGAAATTGTTCCATATGAGCTGATAGATTGTCTAAGGAATTTTCGATAACTAATTCAAAATTATCTGTCTTCTCTTTTCTTAATTTAAACCGGTTAATAAATTTATGCCGAAATTCATTGTTCGCGAAAATACCGTGTAAATAGCAGCCCATTAGGCGATTATCCGCAGAGATTGCGCCGTCATCGCCCGAAGAAAGCTGTATCATCGGTCGATCAAGCGCTGGCCCGGCACAATGACCTACATGCATGTGGTAGCCAGTTATGCGAGCCCCTGTCAGATGGTCGAGCCCTTCCTCTTCTTCCAGTTTCTTAACCGCGCCAAGATGAGTAGTAAAATCGAGAAGACCGAGACCATCGATAGTGCGCGCATCACCTTCGATACCCTCAGGATCGGAAAGTTTTGTACCGAGCATCTGGTAGCCGCCGCATATTCCGACAACCGTTCCTCCCTGCCGAACATGAGACAGGATATCAATATCCCATCCTTGGGAACGGAGAAAATCCATGTCTGCCAAAGTCGCTTTGGACCCAGGCAAGATGATGACATCCATCCCTTGCGGTATCGGGTGACCGGCTTTTATCATCCGAACAGAGACATCCGGTTCGGCTATTAGGGGATCGAGATCATCGAAGTTGGAAATGCGTGAGAACACGGGTACTGCGAATTGAATGGCATCTTGGCGGGCTGGTTGATTGGAGATAGAAAAAGCATCTTCCTGAGGTAGCTTATCTGCATCACGGAAAAATGGGAGGACGCCAAAATTAGCCAATCCGGTTTTCTCTGTTAGGATTTTTAGTCCGTCCTCAAACAGCGAAATGTCTCCGCGAAACTTGTTGATAATGAAGCCCTTCAATCGCTGCTGTTCTGAGGTGGATAGTAAGCTATGGGTCCCGACTATTTGCGCAATGACACCGCCGCGATCAATATCTCCTGCAAGAAGAACCGGGATATCTGCGGCTTCCGCAAAACCCATGTTGGCGATATCGTTTGCCCGAAGGTTGATTTCCGCCGGACTGCCGGCACCTTCTATCAAAATGAGATCTGCATCCTTGCCAATGCGGGCAAAGCTTTCCAGGACCTTTTCCATCAATCTGGGTTTAAGTGCCTGATAGTCCCTGGCTTTTGCATTCCCATAAATCTGGCCATGGACAATAACTTGCGCTCCACTCTCTGATTGTGGCTTGAGGAGGACCGGATTCATATCGTTGCGAAGAGGTGTGCGGGCTGCGCGGGCTTGCAACGCTTGTGCCCTGCCAATTTCTCCACCGTCGATGGTGACAGCGGCATTGTTTGACATATTTTGAGGCTTGAACGGTTGCACCCTGAATCCCCGATTGCTGAAAGCACGCGCCAGACCGGCGACAAGTAACGACTTGCCGACGTCAGACCCGGTACCTTGCAGCATGAGGGCAGGTGTCATTAGAATTCGATTCCGACTTGCGCTTTAACACCGGATCGGAACGGATGTTTTATTTGCGTCATTTCGGTTACCAGATCTGCGATATCGATCAGTTCTTCCTTTGCGTTTCGACCCGTTACAACCACATGGAGGTTCTCCGGTTTGTTTTTGAGAAAATCAATCACGTCCGCAAGCGGGAGACTGTCATAGCGCAGCACGATATTGAGTTCGTCCAGGATGACCATGTCATACTCGGGATTTTCACCGCGACTGGCTTCAATCATTTCCTTTGATTTTTCCCATGCTTTTTCTGCTGCGCGAATATCGCGTTCGCGATCCTGAGTTTCCCAGGTAAAACCTTCCCCCATGGTGTGAATTTCAATCAGTTCAGGGAATGCTTCCAGTACTTTACGTTCGCCGGTTTCCCATTTGCCTTTTACATACTGGACAACTCCAACTTTCATATCGTTACCGATGGCACGGGCCGCGAGCCCAAATGCTGCGGTGGATTTACCTTTACCCTTACCTGTATGGACAATCAGCAATCCTTTTTCGATGGTCTTGGTCGCCAGCATTTTATCGCGGGCCGCTTTCTTTTTAGCTGCTTTTTCGTTGGCTCGGGCGATTTCCTCGGGAGACAGATCTGTCGTCATTGGGTTCCCTCCTGTCTAAGTGCGTTAAGTTCGTTATGTATTGTGTTTCGTCTTGGTAGCCACATCTTTCGGTCAAGCGCTTCCTGAAATTTGTCGGCCATTTCCTGAAGGGCATCGGGATTGTTTTCTTTTAAAAACTGTTGGACTTTTTCATCCATTAAGTACGCGTCAAAGACAGCATCAAAATGATGATCCTTGACGGCTTTTGCGGTTGCAGCGAATGCGAAAAGGTAATCGACTGTTGCCGTCATTTCAAACGCACCCTTATATCCATGCCGCATGACGCCTTCTATCCATTTTGGATTGATCGCACGGGCGCGGACAACCCGGCCTATTTCTTCTTCAAGGGTCCGAATTTTCGGACTTTCTGGCCGTGAATGATCGTTGTGATAGACTGTTGGCTGATGGCCCTTTAGGTGACGGATGGCCGCCGTCACTCCGCCTTCGAACTGATAATAATCATCGCTATCAAGAATGTCATGCTCTCGATTATCCTGATTGTGAACGACGGCCTCAACCTGACTTAATCTTCGCTCAAATAAGCTATGTTCTGCAACGCCTTCCGCTCCAGCACCGTAGGCATAGCCACCCCATGCCACATAGGCTCGAGCCAAATCTCCTTCATTCGTCCAGCCTTTTTCATCCATCAAGGCTTGCAGTCCGGCGCCATACGCGCCGGGCTTGGAACCAAATAGTCGATAAGCTGCGCGTTTGCGCGCCAAGTCGGAAGGCAATCCGGATTTTTCCAGCTCGGCTTGATCCAGCCGGACTTTCGCAGCCAGAGGATTTATGGTTTCGTTTTCATCAAGGGAAGCAACATCGCGAACAGCACTGTCAAACAAAGCCATTTGTTGGGGGAAAGCATCTCTGAAAAATCCCGACACACGGAGCGTGACATCGACACGAGGCCGATCGAGCAGGCTTGAAGGTAAAATCTCGAATCCGGTCACCCGGCTGGATGCTTTATCCCAGGTGGGGCGAACGCCCATAAGCGCCAGTGCTTGGGCGATGTCATCTCCGCCCGTTCGCATATTTGCGGTTCCCCAGGCGCTAAGTACAAGGGTTTTTGGCCAGGATCCGTTTTCCTGCCGATACCGGTCAATCAACATTCCGGCAGACTTCCAGCCAAGCAGCCAGGCTGTCGGTGTCGGGATGGCACGGCTATCAACTGAATAGAAATTTCGTCCAGTCGGGAGAACGTCATTGCGGCCTCTCGTTGGTGCACCGGAGGGTCCCGGCTCGACAAATCTGCCCTCGAGCCCCTTTAGTAATCCGGACAATTCGGATTTCCCACATCCCTCAACGGTGGGCCGAAGTGATTTATTCAAATTGGACAGAACTGCTGTAGTGGCCTGCCATTCAGGGTTGGGTTTTTGACGGCCAGAGACTAACTGTCCTGCGAGCTCTTCCAGTCGCTCGACCGTATCGCCGTTGGAGCGCCAAATTGTATCGGATTGCAGTAAATCAGGTTTTGCACCTTCCCAAGCAGCTCCCATTTCGCAATCCAATGGATCGAAATTTTCAGGCAAACCAAGATCCTTCGACAGAGCCCGGATCAGCGATGCATTGGAACCAGCGCCGTCACCGCGCGGTATCCTGACGAGAGCAACAAGAAGGTCTGTAAGTTGTTGTCCGTCAGGTGAACGCCCAAAAATATGCAGACCATCTCGTATTTGCAATTCTTTAAGTTCGCACAGGTAGTTATCTAATTTGGCGAGTTGATCATCCTCGGCGTCTTCTTCCCCAATTCCGCAATCGATGTCGATCCCGGTAATTTGTGTTAGCTCTAGAATTTGCTGACGCAGAAGTGCAATACGACGGGGGTCGACGCCCGCAGCTTCATAATATTCATCTACCAGTCGCTCAAGATCGGCGAGGGGACCGTAGCTTTCCGCTCGCGTCATGGGCGGTGTCAGATGATCTATAATTACCGCTGCAGCTCTGCGCTTGGCCTGAGTGCCTTCACCGGGATCATTTACGATAAATGGATACAGGTGAACCATGGGTCCGAAGACGGCTTCCGGGTAGCAATCCTGTGATAGGGCAACCGCTTTTCCTGGCAGCCATTCCATGTTGCCATGCTTACCCATATGAACAACAGCATGAACCCGTTCTTCCTCTCGCAACCAGGCATAAAAGGCAAAATAACCATGCGGGGGTACTAGGTCTGGATCGTGATAGCTTGCGGTCGGATCAATGTTATATCCGCGTGCTGGCTGGATGCAAACGAGAATATTTCCGTATCGGTTTGCGGACAATAAGAAATCTCCGTCCACTGCAAATGGATCCGCTTCTGGTAAACCCCATCGTTCTAATACGTCCGACTGTATTTTTTCGGGAAGCGAAGAAAAAAACCGCTGGTATTTCTTGACCGAAAACTTGATGCCGTTTTTTCGCGGCTTGCCTGAATTATGGCTATTGGTCGGGCCTTCTAACAGGGCTTCGATGAGGGCATTCCCGGTTGCGGGAATGCTGTCAACATCATAGCCATTGCCTTCCAAGGCATGGAGTACTTCAACCGTGCCTGAGGGGGTATCGAGGCCGACACCATTTCCAATCCGGCCGTTTTTATTGGGGTAATTGGCGAGAATAAGAGCAATCTTCCGTTTTGGCGCAGGTGCTGCCCGAAGGCGCGCCCATTGGTGCGCCAGGTCGGCAACAAATTGAATACGGTCTTCAACGGATTTATAGGCGATGACATTCGTCTGTGTTTCCTGATCATAGCCAATATCAGCTTTAAAAGAGACGGCACGTGTCATGATCCGTCCGTCGACTTCCGGCAAACAAACGTTCATGGCAATATCGCGGGCGGATAATCCGGTAACGCCACTGCGCCAAGCTATTTCATTTCCACCTGAAAATATGACCTGTAATATCGGGCAATCTGCCGCGTCAAAAGGAGTTTCTTTTCTCGCCGTACCAGGGTTCGACAATGCGAAGCCGGTTGCATTAAGTATGACGCTTGGTGGGGCATCCTTTATTTGTTGCGCGACGATTTCGGCACAAAGCGGATCCTTAAGGCTCGCTACATAAAGAGGCAGCGGATTTAGGCCATTTTCTCGTAAGGCTGAAATTAGGTCATTGACCGGCGCCAGGTTATTTGCCTGATACAGGGCTCGATAAAAAACGATAGCGACAACAGGCGCTTCCTGATGCCAGAGCTTTGTTAACTGTCCTAGTTCAATCTTGTCAGCATCGGGCCAGTAGAGCCCTGCTTTCATTAGGAGCCTCGGTTCTTGCCAAGCCGTTCTTCCATCGAGCAAAAAGCGCGTGTAATTTAGGAAACTGGCATAATTATCCCCACCGCCTTGCACAAGATACTGCCAAAGCCGATGAGCAATATCGCGTGATACAGTGTTCAGGGCGGCGAGTTCTTCATCCGGTTGATCGTCTCCAGGCAACACAGCGAGCAGGATATTATTTTTGCGGCAGCATTCTGTGATTTGTTCGACACCATACGACCAGTAGCTAATGCCACCTAATAAACGCAGGACAACCAGCTTGGCGTGCGCAACAACATCTTCCACATATATGTCTACTGACAGATTATGAGAAAGCTGCATACTGTTAGCAAGGCGTAAAGAGATTTCGCTTTGCTGGCTTTTATTAAGTATTGCAAGGCTGGAAAGCTCGGTATCCGCAGCAGATAAAAACACAATGTCACCCGGTTGCTGTTCTAGATCAACTGCTTCGGAACCATCATTGATTCCGCCGGGTGTGGCTGCAAGTAAATGCATATCAATCCAAAATCGTTCGAGTTATAGCCGATTGATCCATGTCATGTTCGCCGATAATGACCAATTTGCTTACTCTCGTTTCCTCTGGGTTCCAGTCGCGATCATAATAATGTTGAAGCCGATTGCCGACGCCTTGCAGGACGAGACGCATATCTTTTCCAGCGAGAGAAAGAAATCCTTTTACGCGTAATATACCATGGGCTTCGATGGCGTTTTGGAGTTTGGCAAGGAGTGTGTCAAGAGAAGCGACTTCGCCAATATCAAGAACGTAACTGTCAAAATCATCATGTTCATGCTCGTCGGCATCGTCATGAACAGATGGCCGTGCCGCAAGGTCATCTTCTGCGGCTGCATCCAGTCCAAGCAGAACACGTGCATCAATTTTCCCATGACTTGTCTTGACCATTTTAACAGATGACCGGACACGGTCGCGGATTTCAGAAGTGGCAACCTCAATATCCTGATCAGCCAGCAAATCTGATTTGTTGAAAATAATCATGTCTGCACAGTTTAACTGGTCTTCAAACAGTTCTTCCAATGGGCTGTCATGATCAAGATTCTCATCATTTTCACGCTGTTCCTGAACAGCAATTGGATCTGAGGCAAACAGGCCATCCGAATAGGCTGGACCATCGATAACTGTCACAACGCCGTCTACTGTCACCTGGGTCCGTACTTCCGGCCAGCCAAACGCGCGAACGAGAGGCTTTGGGAGCGCAAGTCCAGATGTTTCCACAATAATATGATCTGGCTTATCATCGCGATCGAGCAATTTTTGTATGGTCGGTAAGAAATCGTCGGCTACGGTGCAACAGATGCACCCGTTGGCAAGCTCGACAATATCTTCTTCTGTACAGTTTTCATTGCCACACCCTTTCAGAACATCACCATCAACGCCGAGATCGCCAAATTCGTTAATGATTAAGGCAAGTTTTTTCCCATTGGCGTTTTCGATCAGATTGCGAATTAGGCTGGTTTTTCCGGCGCCTAGAAATCCGGTAATTACTGTGGCTGGAATTTTTTGGCTCATGGGTTAAGAAATCCTCTAAAAGGTGGCATCGCAAACTGCATAATTGAGGTGGGCTGAGATTTGGAATATGGCGATAAAACAGCCAACTGCTGACGGGCCTTATCAAGGAGGTCTGCAGGGCTCTTAAACGGCACTCTATTCGATATCACGCTCATCATGATCCTCCGTCATGCAGCAAAAGTTTCAGTAAAGATGGCAGGTCTCCTGGCTCGCGAATGGCACTCACACAGTCCTTCCCGAATATTTCAGTGGATTGTTGTGTCAGCTAATCGCTTACAGTTGCGGGGACAGCCGCGGCATTGATTGTGAAATCTCACCGCATTCCCTCTTAACTCCCAAATTGGGAACCATCACGGCGGACGCTAAGGCTGAACGAAGCTGCTGTCAATCGGATAAATGTGTTTGCGCCATTTTTTGCCAGCCGCAAAGGGCCGCGGTAAAGCGTTGCCAGTCTTCTTCAGTGTTCGGTAACCCAAATCGTAGAAAGCCCGGTCTTTCCGGGAACATGCGGCAATAGATGCCTCGTTCGCAGAGATACTCAAATAACTTGTCCGAGGAATCAATCTGTACACAGCAAAATAGTGAGCTCCTACCAATGATATTAAAACCGAATTCTCTTAATAGAGTTTCGAGCTGCTCTGAAGCTGTGTTTAAGGAGCGGCGTGTTTGTGAAATCCAGATATCGTCTTGCAAAGCTTTCGTTGCTATCTCCATGGCGACACCGCTTACAGCCCAAGGGCCAAGAGATTGGCGCAAGTCATCAATAGTTGTCGCAGGCCCAAGGCAAAATCCAAGACGTAGTCCTGCAAGCCCAAAGAATTTGCCGAATGATTTTAAAATGAGCGGGCCGTCCTGAGAAATTTCTGAAACGAGAGAGCAATCTTGATTGGTATCGGCAAATGCTTCATCAATAATGAGCTGACCATTTCGGGACCGCAATCGGTTGGAGAGGGCGACCAATTTTGATTTCTCAAATGTTTTGCCGTCCGGGTTATTGGGGTGAACAACAATTACAAACCTGGCTTTTTCGGAAATTTCCTTCAAGCAGCTAATTTCTCGTACCTGATGCCCGGCTTGTTTCCAGCTGGCGGCATGTTCCGCATATGTCGGAGAGAGAATATCTACTTGGCTACGAGCATATAATCTTGGGATCATCTGGATGGATAATTGAGTGCCCGGTACTGCGCAAATTTTGGCGGAGCGCGATGCACCATAGAATTTTTTTGCCGCCGCTAGCATTGATTGCTCTTCTCCTCCTCCTGGTAGGCGTTGCCAAGCTTCCGGTGAAATCGCTGGAATTGGGTATGCTCGCGGATTTATTCCAGTGCTGAGATCCAGCCACGGCCCCTTTGCTTGTGAGAAGTAACTTTGAGCCCACTGCAGATCACCGCCGTGAAAAAGGCTTCTGTTGTAGGTTGTCGAACGACGCTGCGCTGCCATGTTTTATTCCGCTACTTAAACTGCGTTGTCATAGCAGAATGAAGTTTGATTTCGTAAATTTATCCTGTAGCCTGCAGATATGACACAAACAGGACAAAGTAAGATAGTTGTTAAAGACCTATATAAGAGCTTTAACGGCGTCAACATATTGAACGGTATAAATTTAGAAGTAAAATCTGGTGAGATTTTGACACTCATTGGGCCGTCGGGCGCTGGTAAAACACTTACTCTCAAGTGTATTTTGGGACTGGTTAAACCGGACAGCGGTTCGATCCTGTTAGATGGCGAGGAAGTAACCAATCTTTCCAGCCAGGAACGGGACGAATTTTTTAAGAAATTTGGTATATTGTTTCAGCGCTCTGGTTTGTTTGACGGTTTACCTGTCTGGGAAAATATAGGCTTTCGTTTATTGCAGCAATCTGGCGCGAAGCGCAATGAGGTAAAAAAACTTGCTACTAAAAAGCTATCGGCCGTTGGCCTGTCACCTGATATAGCGGATTTATACCCTGCGGAATTATCTGGAGGTATGCAGAAACGTGTTGGCTTCGCGCGGGCCATCGCTGGCGACCCACCAATTTTGTTTTTGGATGAACCAACAGCTGGGTTAGATCCGATTATGAGTAATGTTATTAATGATGAGATCTTCAATAATGTACGGGAGCTCGGCAGTACGGTGGTAGCAATTACTAGCAACCTCCTAACCGCGCGAATTATTTCAGATCATATTGCCATGATCCATGAAGGCAAAGTTGTCTGGACTGGTGTAGTTCAAGAAGCTGCAAGTACTGATAATCCATATGTAAAGCAATTCTGGAATAAACGGAAGGATGGTCCAATTCAGATGCCTGTAACGACAATTTCTGCCTAAATTGTCACGGAGGTATTCTCTTTCGCGTCTGAAATGTCACTAACTGGCTTTCACCAATTGCGAAGAGTTATGACATCCTTTGAAAAGGTTACTACAAGTGCATCAGTGCTGCTTTTACCCCGCGAAGGCCTAGCGTGGGCAGATAATGCCGTGCCACGCCTGCATTGGTCAAAGCCGTTTCTCATTGATCACAAAATTTCGATAGCTGCAGCAGATGCTTATCGGGAGCAAGAACGTGATGACCGCACTATATTGAGGGATCAGCTTGAATTGGAAATATCTGACCTTCGTGCAGAAGTGCGTAATTTCTGGATGACTGAGTACAGGTTTCTGGAGAAAATTCTTTCAAAGGATCAGCTTGTTATTTACGCACCGGGGTTTTTGACCCTCGCACGACTTATGCCTAAGAAGCAGGTGTATTGTCGGCGTCTTGTTGTCAGGAAATATCTAAGCACTTGCAATATAATAATGACCAGATTTACATCAAAACTAGTAAATCAGTTTGTTCGCTCGAGTGTTATTTTGTACCCAACGTCAAAGATATTTGTTGCGGCAAGAAAATTTGCAGATTTGGCGAACCGGTCTGCGGATCAGTCTGCGCGTGCTAACAAATGGCGGGTTATCATGATGGTCAGGTCAATGCACATGATGACTGATATTGAAATCTGCTCATTTTTTTGCACAGAGAATGACTATTTTTGTGAACTTTCCCTGCTCTCGGAATTTGTCCGCCGCTACAAAATTGAGAGCGCTGATATTTTTAACGTGTCTGGCGAAGAAATAAACAATTTTTGGACGCAGGAAATTCAGGCAACAAGAATTCTACAATGAATTCTCGATTGCCTGAGTAATACGGACTTGCTGTTCAGCTAACCGGTAAGCCAATTCTTTTTCGCAAACCTTCGTCTCGAATTGTGAGCTCCTGTCCAGCGAGATCATCAGCAGCGCTGCTGCATAACCAAGCAATGGCGATAGCCGGCTCATCTGCGGATGAAAGATTTTCTCTTGGAATTTGACTAACAGGATTGATACCGGATGCCCGTATGGCAACTTGCATTTCTGTATCAACCACTCCGGGTGCAAAGCCGAATACACGAATCCCATCACTTTCAGTCTCAAGTGCCGTTGCCCGCGTCAGCATATAAACGGCCGCTTTTCCCGAACAATATGCACTCCAGCCCTCCATCGGACCATGTGCGGCGCCAGAACTGATATTAATAATGGTGCCAGATTTTTGGTCAAGAAAATGGGGTAGGACGGCGCGTGTGCCATGGTAAACGCCCAACATGTTTACGGAGCTATTTTTTGCCCATTCCTTTGGTTCACTTGTTGCGATTGGCCCGATGGGATCAACGATACCAGCATTATTAATTAGTACATCCATGCGTCCATAGCGTTCCATTGTGTCCGAAATCAGTTTTTCGACTGCCCGATAGTCTGACATGTCGCAACTGGCCGCAAATGCTTCCCCGCCGGCATTCTTTATAATTTTTAGGGTATCACTACATGCTGCGGCCGATCGCGAGGACAAGCAAAGTTTAGCACCTTGTTTAGCGAGCTCAACAGCAGCAGCAGCGCCAATGCCACGACTGGCCCCGGTTACAAGAATGACTTGATCGGATAGATTGCTCATATCGTATTTTCCTGTATTGATCTAATTAAAGTGGTTTACGCCAATTTGGAACGGATTTTAAAAAGATGAACCCGGCTTTTTCAGAAACTCTTCTTCAGCGGGCGTGCTTGTTCTACCCAGTATATTGTTTCGGTGTGGAAATCGTCCAAACCTTTCAATAATGTCATAATGCGCCTGCGCATAGTTTATCAGATCGGTGTTTCCTGTTTCAATGAATAGCTGAAGTGATCGTTTTTGGTTGTCCATATCTTCGCTATGTTCAAACGGTAATATGACAAATTGTTTTTGCACCAAATTTAATTCCTTAAAGAACCCGCTTGCCATTAAATGACGTGTAATTTCCAATGCTTTTCCATCTGTTTCAAAAGCGCGTTTGCTTTCTCGAAAAATATTACGGGGAAACTGGTCAAATAAAATGATCAAGGCGAGGCAGCCCTTTTTCGATTCCGTCCAGGCTAAATAATGCCCAGCTGCGGCTGCTTCCAAATCAGAAAGGAAAAGAGTTCTGATTTGTGTATCGAAACTTGGATTTTTCAAAAACCACTCTGTTCGCGTTTTTCCGAATTCTGGATGATTTTCAGGAAGGAACCAAAAGTCGAGTATAGCTTGAACGCGATCCAAATTGATAAGTCCCTATGAAAGTCTTAGGAGAAAGGTAATTAATGTACTTTACTATTTGTGCAGTTTCGAAATTTAGCGCGATAGGCGCTAGCTGACAAGGTGAACGGTGATGAAAATTTTGAGTACATACAGGATTGGGCTACTATTCGTTTTTTGTGCATTATTTCTTAGTGCTTGTGATCAACGATCCGAGGATGACATCATTACCGGGACACTGGGCCTGACAACACCATCAGCGGTCCAAGCTGCAATCGGCCCAGCTGATAATATTTCAAATATGGGAAATACCGAAATCTGGAATTACGAAACCTCATCCAGCGATGTCTGTTTTATAGTAGCGGGAGATACAATTATGCAATTCTCTTGTTTTGAGTGAAACTGGAATCATTACTTCTTAGCCGGATTCTCTTGATTTCCATCTTCTGGATTGTCTCGATTTTCTTCTAGTACTGCTTGATAACTGACAGCATCTTCATTTTGGATAAGAGCCTCCGCGTTTTCCGACATCATGCCTTCCGTTGACACATCGTCCGGGGTATTTCCATAATCCTGTTGATTTTTTTGCCTGCTCGCTTTGAATTTTAAATATTCGAAAGTTGTTTTCGAGGCGCGCATCAAAAATACGGTCTCCTTTCCGTAGATATCGTCCCAAACCGCTCGAAAATCATTTGCTTGTCCAGCCGCCAGTTTTTGTGCACGTCTTGCTGTAAGCAGCCAAAGCGGACTGATCATCAAGCTCAAGGCAATAACAGTGATCATGAGCTGAGCAATATCAGGAGATACGAAATCGCTGTCACCCCCTGTAGCCATAAGCAAAAAGGAAAATTCTCCGATTTGCCCTAGAGCTGTTCCCGCGATAAATGCAGATCGCCAATCGACACCTGTGACTCGCAAAATCATTATATTCACGAGGGTTTTGATTAAAATGACAGCAAGTAGCATTACCAGGACAAGAACGATGTTTTGGATGATATAAGTCAGGTCGATCAGGAGGCCGATGGACAAAAAGAAAATCATCAACAAAATTGCCTGTATCGGCTGGGTAGCCTCGACGATACGTTCGCGCTCCTGACTGTTGCCAATAATAAGACCCGCCAAAAAGGCGCCAAATGCAGGTGATGTGCCTACCATACCGCTTACAGCGGCCATCCCTAAACAAAAGACTATTCCGAAAAGCGGAAGTAAATCCGCGTTGCCTGAAATTGCTTTGAGAAAGGGAAGATGGACGCGTTCGCGTTGGCTGAGGAAAAGGATAAGAGCAATGAGGAAACCAATAGCCAAAGCGATAGTGAGTATCAGTATGGGAATATTAAGCTCAGTTCCTGATAAACTCCCAATAATGAGCAACATTGGAACAACAGCAAGATCCTGCGCAATCAGAAGACCTATCGCGATATTACCGGTTCTCTGGTGAAGTTCTCCTATGTCTTCCAGGATCTTTACAGCAACGGCCGTCGAACTGATGGACAGGCTGAAAGCTAACAATAGGGTTAATTGCCAGGGCCAATCAAGATACCAGGAAAGTAGGCTCATTATGCCATAAGCAATGGCGACTTGAAGAAATACACCCCCAATAGCCGTTTTCCATATGCGCATAAAGGATTTGAGGTTGAGCTCCATCCCAATGAGATACAGCAATAGCAAGACACCAAGTTCCGCCAAAATTTCGACATTTGCGCGATCTTCAACGAAACCAAACACAGACCGTCCCAAAACCATCCCGGTCAGCAGGTAGCCAACAATCGCCGGCTGCTTGATGTGGGTCATAATCATGCCAAGAACGAGGGCCACAGTAGCGATAATCGCAATATCAGTAAGTTGGTGCATTTAAACTACTAATTTTGGTGTAGGGTTGAATGATGTTTAGGCAACTCGGTACAGTCAATCTAACAGATATTAGTTAATTTGTTGATTATATTGATGACGTTTATGAAAGATAAAAATGGCCATTATATGGGCAGCGATCTTGGGTCCACTCTATTGATCGGGTGCCGACAATCCTTGAGGATGGACTTGGGACTATGCATCGCTTAATTCATTGGATCAGTTTAAGCGTGTTCTGCGTGGCCGCTTCGATTGCGACGTCTCTTACAATGGCAAATGAACAGCATCAACCAACTGAGCCGAAACTAGTACTCCCGGGGATCAAAGGGGCGGATGATAGAGTTCGGGTCGATATATCCAGGTATCCCTGGCGTTCAGTTGGCCGCTTAAACCGATCAGGAAATTTTTGTACCGGTGTATTGGTCGGCCCTGCACAAGTGATAACAGCGGCTCATTGTTTTTGGGATAACCGGCTTCGAAAGTGGGCGAGCCCGGAGAACATTCACTTCGTAGCAGGATACGAGCGTGGCAATTATTTGGCGCATTCAAAAGTTGAAAAATTCGTGCTTTCCGGAAATCGCACTCCAGGTAAAAATCATGGAAAGCCTGAAATCCTTGAAGATTGGGCGATTGCAACCCTCAAAGAGCCTCTGGGCGAAAAATTTGGCTACATTCCAGTGAGTAAAATGGATGATCCAGCAATTGACATTACTTTTGTTCAGGCGGGATACAGTAAAGATATTCCGCACATGCTGACTGTCCATGATGGATGTAGAATTGCAGGTATCGAAAAGGAAAGCGATACTATTGCGACTATTCTTCTTCACGAATGTGATGCAACAAACGGTGATTCAGGATCTCCCATCTTTATGAAGAATGGTTCAGAATTCTCTTTGGTGGGCCTTCATGTTGCAACATACAAGCCAGGCAATCGTGATGTTCTCGGAATAGCTATCTCATCCGATCAATTTCGCAGCAGTATTCATGCTTACTTGCCTTAAAAATACAATTTTATGAAAAATAACAGAAATTTATCGATTAATACCTCATATGAGGGATGTGTTACTGAATTCTGGTCGCTAGGTTAATGAGGTTGAAACAGAATTTATTTTCTAAACAGTCGATTTAACCGTCATTACACGGTATACTGCGCCAAACCGTCAATTATGAGACGATTTGGCGCACTTTTAAGGAATGAACGTAAAAATGAGTATCGTTCTTTTCGAATGGAGAGCAGGTTTGTAGATGATTGAAGATGATGCAGAACAGACGTTGCCAATAGATTTAGATCTTGATCTAGATGAAGTGGTCGATTTAGATGCTTTGTTCGATGCTCTGAATATTGCTGCAAAAGATGGCGTCGACTCTATGGAATTTACGGCGCATGAAAATGGTGGTGGAGTATTAACGGTTTCTGGCCAGGACCTTGATATCAACGCTATGCCGTCTGGCCTGGATGATTTAAATGATCAATCAGATGATCTATTGAAATCAAATATTGTTTCTGACGAATCTTGATACTTCTGTTTTTATGATTGAACAGACATCATTGCCCTGAATTCAGCACCGGCTTTGGATTCGAAAAAATCTGTCATTGCTGCAACAATTCTTTGATCGTATTTTTCCGGGTTATTTCTAAAGACGCGTAACGCCTCATCAATTCCAATGGTTTCGCGATAACCTCGCGGTGATATGCGGGCTACCAAAATGTCTGCCATACCCAGGATACGAGCGGAAATTCCGATTTCGTCATCCGCTAATCCGTTAGGATATCCGGAGCCGTCTAGGCGCTCATAAAGTTGTGTAACAGCTTCCAAAATTGGTGTTTCGATTTCTGCTTCTTGTAACAGTTTTTCAGCAACCAACACATGTTCCTGCATAATGTTTTGTTCTTGAGCATTTAAACGGCGCTCCTTTTCCCGAATGCTTCTGGGAATCGAGATTTTTCCAATCTGAGACAAATGTGCGCTTGTTTCGATAATACGTCGTGTTTCTACAGGAAGATCGAGTTGTTCTGCAATATGCTCGGCCAGATGTCCCATACGGTTAGAGTGATCTGCTAGATAAGGATCATTTGCTTCAAGCATACGAACCAGAACCGTAATGGCTTTTTTATCCATCTCTTCTTTGCGTCGCTGAAATTCAACATATTCTGTAACGTCGCTACCCACTGTTACGATGCCTATAAAATTGCCGTCATCGTTGAGAAAGCGGGATTTAGCTATTCGAATAGTCCGCACACCCTGCATTGTTTCTATGTCGATAAATGCGTTTATTGTTTGCTCTGTTGCAATCGCTTTTCTGTCATATTCAGCCATCTCCCGTGCAACTTTTTCACCAAATAACAGTCGATCCGTTTTCCCCGGTATTGCCCTGATAGGAGTATCGACAAGGCGTGCAAAAGACGGATTGGCGTAGATATACTGTCCTTCGGGATCTGAAAGGCTGATATGTTCGTCAATCGTATTATTGATACTACCCAAAAGACGCCGCTGCACATTAATCTGAGTGGCAAAGTCTTTGTATTGTGTCGCCAGCGCTGTAGCGCTTTGATTTCTCAAAATCAACCATAGTGCTAAACACAGACTGATAATCACAATAATAAAGCTGAGTGCCAAGCCTATTATAAACAGGGAATAGGTTTTTAGGCTCGACAGAGCATCCTTGCCTGCCACCTGTTCGACAACGAAAAGAGAGGTGCCATTGACTGCGTGGCTTGCGGAATAGATTGTATCACCATTTTTTGCCGCCCAGGATTTAAAAGGTACCATTTCGGAGGAAAGATTTTGATCAGCTTCGGGTGAAACGAAGGGAGCTTTCGATGGGAATAGTTCTATATATTCGCCTTCTTCGAACTGGAATAATCTTACCTTCACGGGCTCCAACGAAAAAGGTGAGGGGTCCAAAGACCCAACCAACTGTTCAGACGCTGTAATGGTCAAAAGCAGCACTCCGACAATATTTGCCTCAGTTGCCAGATCATTTGATTGGGCGGCCTTAATGGGTATGAGCAGGTCAAAGACTAATCCGTGATCTGTCGACCTGAAAGGCGTAATTGTCACATCATTCTTGGCATATTGCTGAACAGCTATTTTTCGTTGTGTATCTATTAGCGACGGAGCACCACCTGACGCCAAATATGCTCTCCCGTCCTGTCCAATCATATAAGCGCCCAAAAGGGAGTTTTGTTGGACAAAGGAAGTTATTGCACCCTGCATATAGGGAAGTTGACTCTTCAAAGGTGCAGGAAGATCCTGGCCTTTAGTTAAATTAATTTCCGTTGCAAACAATTGAAAAAGCTCATTGTTGACAATTCTACCTGCTTGTTCTGAAGCCACATTGAGCCATGTTTCAATGACTTTTGCTTCACCGGCTGTTGTAATTTCCATCCTGTTTTGCAATTCTGATATGAGTTCCTTTTTTCGGATCTCAATGGCGTAATCGGCGGCAAAATAAGAAAGAATAAGAAGAACAGCCAACAGGATTCCACCAATTTTCCATGGATTGCTATTCATATGTTGCCCACTCTCTGGAGCTTCACTTGGCAGAAAACTATTCAATTCAAGTTTTGTAACAGTGTCAGTCATTTTGCGTTGTTCCTTGTGAAGCCTGCTCGACTGAGACCGCTTTTGGTATATGAGCCCACCTGTTCTGTTCGTTCACCGAATAGAGCGGTAGATAATATGGAGTGAAGCTCTCGCTTAATATACTGTCATTGAGATCGTCAAGAATGTATATTTTTCCGCCTGTTTTAACACTCAGAACAGTGTGTACATTATTGCGCAAAACATCATTCGTTACGACAATTCGCATGTCTGATGGCGGCACGCCTAACTCTTTAAGACTGATATATTTCATGATGGCGAAATCTTCTGAATCGCCCCCATTTTCCATAAATTCAAGAGGTGTCGCCCAATAGTCACTCACTGCATAATTTTCCGTATCAGTGCGTTTCCGCCAACTATTCAAAAATCGATTAATTTGCTGAATTTGGACACGTTTATCCGACGTCCGTAATTCGTTGATTTTCGCACGCCAAAGTGTCATTTGTTGAGAATAGCAGTCCTCAATCTTGAGATCGCATTTTTTCGCTTCGATGGCAACTTCTTCAAAGCTTTCGATAACTCGTTTCCACTGAGGCAGTGCGCTTAGGTTATCCGAGGCAATTTCGACAGTTCCGAATAACCCATCTACATTAACGTCGGCATATGCCGATTTCATTGGGGCAAGCGATAGTGTCGCTGACAAAGTTACTATAGATAAACAGGAAAATCTGGAAAAGCTGCGCATTAGCGTTCTCTTAAGGCCGAGTCTCGGGTTTTCAGGATTGGTTTCAAGATATAGTCCAAAACGGTTTTATGGCCGGTTAATGTATCAACTGAAGCAACCATACCTGGAATTATTGGATAAGTGTTTTCCCCGCGTTGGAGATAATTCTGATCAGTCCGTACAATAATTTGATAAAAACTCTCTCCGGTTTGTTCGTCGACAATTGTGTCGGCGCTGATACGTTCGAGCTTTGCAGGCAGGCCTCCATAAATTGAAAAGTCATAAGCTGTGATTTTTACGGTCGCTTCTTGGCCAGGCCTTAGAAAGGCAATGTCAGAAGGTCGAATGCGGGCTTCTACCAATAATGAGTCATCAATAGGGACAATCTCGACAATGTCTTGGCCGGGCCTCACAACGCCGCCGATTGTTTGAATTTTAAGTTCTTTGACCTCGCCATTTACTGGAGATCGGACATCTGTTCTGGCGACCCGATCTGCAACACCTAATATGGCCTGACGTGCAGCTTCATATTCTGCTCTTACGACTCCAAGCTCTTGAGAGGCCTTGCTTCGAAAGGTAAGGATCTTTTCTTCTATGCGCTGATTGGCTTCTTTAAGAGCGCCGTCAACTCTCGGCAATGCTAGGTTTGATGCCGAAATTTGACCCTGAAGCTCATTTATTTCTCGCTTCAATTGCAAAAACTGCACTTTTGGCACAATACCTTTTTTTACAAGTGGTTCCGTGATTGATTTTTCTTCGTTCGCGAGCGCAAGGGTGGTGCGCAATTGCTTGAGGCGACCATTAATTTCTTGAATTTCCTGACTGCGTTGCTGGGCCTGTTGCCGCAGAATGGAAATTTGCGATTGAAGTTCTGACTGGCGAGCATTGAAGAGATCTTGCTCGCTGATGGAAATGTCTTGTCGCTCTGCGAGAAGTTCGGGAGGGAAGGTAATTCCTGATCCAGATGCTTCCGCCTCAAGACGTGCAATCTTGCCCATTAAATTCAGATAATTGGATTCAATTTCGCCAGCACGTGATGAATATCCTGTATCATCTATTCGCAGCAGTATTTGCCCCTTTTCGACAATATCACCTTCACTAACTAACAGTTCCTCCAGGATGCCGCCTTCAAGATTTTGGATAACCTGGACTTTACTGGAAGGGATTACCTTGCCATCTCCACGGGTTACTTCGTCAAGGACAGCCCGGTCGGCCCAAACATAAGCGGCGACAAAAAAGGCAACGATACCGAATAGCAGAAGAAAGGATCGAGGGTTCGGTCCTTGTATTTTCGCAGCAACCACATCTGACGCAAAGTCTGAATCATTCCATTTCAATTTATCTGACATTAGATATCCTTCTTTCCTGATACCTGCACTGTCGTCGCCTTAACCGTTTGCGCCTTGTGTTTGGTTTGCTGTCCAATTTTCAATATTTCGTCTCGCGGACCGTCTGCGGCGATCTTTCCGTTCCCCAACACGATAATTCTGTCAACGAGAGAAAAAAGGGATGTCCGATGGGTTACCAGCAGGAGTGTTTTATCTGCAACAAAGCCTTCCAGGCGATTGATAAAACGCCGTTCTGAGTTCAAGTCCATTGCACTTGTTGGTTCATCTAGCATAAGTATGGGCGGATTTGGCAGCAATGCCCGCGCAAGGCCAATACTTTGCCTTTGGCCTCCTGACAAGGTTGCACCTTTTTCTCCCACATGCAGGTCATATCCATGCGGATGCCGGCTAACAAAATCATGTACTCCGGCAAGTTGAGAAGCTTTTAAAATCATGTCGTCGTCGGCTTGAGGATGCCCCATGGTAATGTTTTGCCGAACAGTCGCCTGGAACAAGGTAATGTCCTGCATGACGGTGCCGATACTCCGTCGAATATCTGACGGATCAATCTGGCGAATATCCGTGCCATCAATTAAAACGGCCCCTTCATCTGGTTCATAGAGATTGATCAACAGTCGAGAAATTGTGGTTTTGCCGGAGCCAACAGGGCCAATAATCCCCACCTTTTCTCCAGCTTTAATCTTGAACGAGATGTCGCTTAACGCGGGAAGGTCTGTATCCGGATATTTGAAAGTAACATTTTGAAACTCGATGTCGCCTTGGATATTGGGGCGGCTAAGATGTCGTTTTTCTGCAGCTCTCTCAACCGGGAGGGCCATAATGGTGTTCAAACCTTTTAGGGCGACAACTGCTTGATTTAGCCTCGTAAGCAAACCAGCAATCTGGCCCAGAGGAGCCATTGTTCGACCGGTCAGGATAGTACAGGCAATCAATGCTCCGACGGTCATCGCTGAATTCGGTTCACTCATCAATATTACACCGTAAACCACGACACCTACTGTAACTAGCTGCATAGCGGCTGCAGAAAGATTTATGCCCAAACCAGCGAAGAAACGAGCTGCAACACTCGTTTGTGCAGTCTTACCAACAAACCGTTCCCATTCCTTTTGCATGTGACCTTCGACGCCCATACTCTTTACTGTATCCAGTGCAGAGATGGTTTCAATGATCACTCCATGTTTCATGGAGGCCTCTTCTGCGGATTTGGATACGGCATGCCGCATCGGCCATTGTAAAAAAAGACCAATGAGTAGAACTACCGGAATCGCCATTGCCGGAATAATGACGACCGACCCTCCAATGAGGTAAATAATAAAGAGAAAGATGCCGAGAAAAGGAAGATCAACAAGTGCTGTCACTGTTACTGACGTAAAAAAATCCCGCAGGGTTTCAAATTCTCGCAAGTGATTAGCAAAGGCTCCGGCGGACGCTGGTCGGGCTTTAACTTGAATATTGAGAACCTGTTCAAAAATTCGGCTCGAAAGTAAAACATCAGCACGTTTTCCCGCATTATCGACAAAATAACTGCGCAATGATTTTAAGAGCAGGTCAAATGCAATAACGATGATCACACCGATAGCTAGCACCCAGAGCGTTTCAATGGCTTTATTAGGAACTACTCGATCATATACATTCATGATAAATAGGGGGCTTGCAATAGCAAAACTATTGATCAAAAAAGCGGCAATAATAACTTGAAGATAGGTTGGCCAAAATTGCCACATAGTCCCCCAGAACCAAGATCCTTTCCTTGGTGTAAGACTTTCATCTTTATCCACCCGATATTTGAAGGCGGGCCTGACTAGAATGGCATACCCTGCATACATGGCTTCCAGATCTTCCAAAGGAATGGATTGGCTTCCTTCGCCAGTATCTGAAAAAATTACTTCGGCAAGGCCTTCTTTGCGCGACAGCAGTATGCAGGCGCGACGGTCTGTTAACAAAACAACAGACGGCAAGACAACGTCAGGGATTTTTGCAAGCTGCCGATTGGATATTCGTGCGCTGATACCAGCACGTTGTGCCGCGCGGACAAAAAGTTGAGGTGTTAGTTTGCTGTCTTCGAGCGGAAGCCCATAAATCAATGAATCTGCGGTGCGTGGGCTGTCAAATATTTTTGTAAGAGTGGTAAGACAGCCAAGTAACGCATCCTGATCTGCTCGGCTGACCTCCGATAGGTTAATTTTCCAATTTTCTTTCGTCTCATTTCCATTGATTTTTTCTTCTGAATTTGGAAGATTATCTGCATTCGCTGAAAGGGTAGCTGGGTCGACGTGTTTTTGCTCTCCGTCTCTAGGCGCAAACAGTTCTTGAGCAGTTTTTATGCCCATGTGGCCAGTTTTGGTTTCATCTGTCACAGAGCTATCCTTGTTGTCCGTCATGCCCATCGTTCCAATTCAGGCTATTCGCTTTTATTGCCACAGAAACCAAGAGAATTAACACCAATTTTCCAGTTCCACCGCATGTCAATGTTCTGTGCTTAATTAGGTCGACAATCGGGCCATTTGATGGCATCGGGAAGAACGGAAGTTCGCCCCACTTTTCAAGTCTGCTAAAAATGTCACAATTTTCATTAACTAATTCAACACTAGATTAGTGAAAAACCGGTTAATTTTTTGTTTCTTTTTGACATCTTCCTTTACGTTTAATAAGAGCATTTTACAGTTAAAGAACATAATGTTAGGCGTTTACTTAATTAGCTACCCGTTCGATAAAAGGTGAAGTGTTTTCGTTAAATTTTCAGTAAAAATTAACCATAACTGATTCTTTCGATTGAAACTAGCCTTCCAACCTCAATTATGGGCACAGCTCCGATGAGGTGTGATTGTTATGGTATTAAAAATGCAGAAGTTCAGCCTTTATTATTGTGTTATTTCCGCCACAGCTGGCTTTAAGGGGGGTTTTTAAATAAACGACTTGTACGTATACGGTTGATTGTCGGCTTGTCTTGCCGCAAAATTGTAATAGATTTAGGAAAATTGAAATTTTATTTCAGATTGTACAGGTCGGATCTGGAAGAATTATTGATAATTGCCGTCGGTTTCTATAAACAAAAAAAATGTTTGATGATTGGGAGAGGGGAATGACGTTCAAAAGTAGGGCAACAAGGACGAGGCGTGTAATTTCCGCTAGTGTTCTGACAGCCGTATTTGGGAGCTTACTGATTACTGGCACAGCGCAGTCTGAGACGCTTAAAGAAGCTGTGCAAATGACAGTCTCCACCTACCCGGAAATCGCGGAAGCTTCGGCGAACCGCCGCGCTGTTGATCAGGAATTACGCCAGGCTGAAGGTCTTTATCTTCCGTCACTGGATTTAGCCGCGGGCGCTGGTTGGGAATGGACTGACACTGTTACAATTGATAATGAAGAGCTGATAAGAACAGAATCCAGTCTCATTTTATCGCAAACGTTACTTGATGGCGGGTTTCGAGCGGCCGAAGTTGACCGGCAGGAAAACCGCGTTGATAGCGCAGCCTATCGGGTAAAGGAACGCGCTGAGGCAATTGCCCTCGACGCTATTCGTTCTTATTTGGACACTTTGCGTAGTCTCGAAATAGTAAAGCTGGCAACGGAAAATGTTGAAAAACATCGTCAAACTCTCGCCGAAATTCAAGATCGAGTGGCAGCGGGGCAAAGCGGAATTGGAGATGATCAACAGGCTAAAGCTCGTTTGGCTGCCGCTCAGGATACATTGGTGGAAACCTTACGTGCACTCGATGACTCCGAGATTACCTATTTGCGGGTTGTTGGTGTTAATCCGATAAACCTGGAATTGCCGGAGTTTAGTGATGGTACATTGCCCGAAAATATAGATGATATTGTTGCCATCGCCCTTGATACAAATCCAGATATTAAGTTTGCGGAATCTGACGTCAAAACTTCTCAAGCAGAGATCGATGCAGCCAATTCAAATTTCTATCCCACAGTTAATCTTGAGGTCGGTGGATCGGCAGATAACAACATAGACGGGATTGACGGTCATAATGACGATTTTTCTGCGATGGTGCGCCTGAACTATAACCTTTACCGCGGCGGTATTGATATTGGCCGGGAAAAAGAAGCAATTGCTAGAAAATCCGAGTCTGAACAGCGAAAATTAAGATTTGACCGTCTAGTTGAAGAAGAGGTTCGTAGAAGCTGGAGTACTATGGCGCGATCACAGGCACGCGCTGTCGTGTTGTCTGAAGAGGTTGTGGCGAATGGTCAGGTCGCCTCTACGTACGCTCAGGAATTCCAGATTGGACAACGGGATTTGCTTGATTTGCTCGATGCAGATAACGAATTGTTCAACTCTCGGACTTCATTGGTAACAGTGGAATACTCGGTACTCTTTTCCAAATATCGACTGCTGGCGACAATGGGGCGTTTGAATACAACATTGGGTGTTATATTACCGGAAGAGGCTTTGCCGGGAAGTAAGGGCTAGGCCACTTAAATCCAAATGGTTTTTGGCCATGTATCATAGTGTTTTATTGATTATGGTTCTTTGTGACGCCACCATCCAATTTCATTTACAGAATAAATTGGACGATAATGCTTGATCCGTTTGGCGTCTACAACTTGCCCAATTTGATTGTCTAGTACAAGATTTTTTCCATCAAATTCCACAACGAGTATGGCATGGGCAATACCAAGGTTCATGTCCTGCAAAACGACGATTTTCATATCTTCTGCGGACCACCCCAATGCTCGCAGTGTGAAATATTTTACTATGGCATAGTCTTCACAATCGCCAAATCGGGCAAAAAACTCCTTCGGTATCTCCCAGTAGTCGCGAACCCCCCAATTCACTGGATCCAAAATATACCGAAATAGGTTCATATGTTGATTAACACGATTAAGCTGCTCCTGCTTTGGCAGCTCTCTCCAATCTTCAATCAATGCCAGCCATTTTTGATGCGCACATCTATTGTACTTTCCTGACTGGCAGTCTCCAGGCTCTTCTTTGTAGGTTTTGAGAACCTGCCGCCATTTGGGAAAAGGTTTTAAGCCGTCATAGGGTGTTGCTCGATAACCAAACAGTCCAACCGCTTCCGCATTCGTTGCAAGCGGGCTAACAAGCAAGGCACTACCAAGAACAAGTGCCAAAATGGACACTCTAAATTTTAATAATATTCCGGTCATTACTTTTGAACTTGGTCTTTCAATGTAGCGCGCGCAATATGCGGGCATATAAGTTTTTATAGTATGGACAATAAACTCTTAATAAACACTAAAATTTGTATGAATTAAGGCGCAAATTGAGTGTTGCGGATTGCCTAAAACTACATAAAAATTTACCTATCTTAAAGGGTTTAGCGGCATTCTACTTGCGTTAGTATCATAATAGAGGTCTGGAATGTCAGAATTCGACGACGAAAGTAACGGAAAAAACAAGGCATATACATCTGTCGCAATTGGTATTGTCTTGCTTTTAGCGGTTGTCGTCGCCGGAATTTGGGGCACTTTCAGGTTTATAGATGAACAACGAGATCGTGATCTTCAGAATTGGGAGATTAGATTGGGCATTGTCGCAGAGAGTCGGGCAGCGAGTGTTGAGGAATGGCTCCGTGAACAGAAACAAGCGATCGGTACGTTGGCAAATAATGCTTCTTTGCAGGTTTACTTGACACAGTTGGTGATCGAAACAAACGAGAATGGGAATGCTATTTCAGATGTTCCTGAAGCTGGATATCTCATTAATTTATTGAATAACCAGGCCGTCATCAGTGGCTTTTGGGAGCCGGAGGAACCAGAGATAAGAGCCAACGTAACCCGTCCAGGCCGGGCAGGTATCGCGCTTACAGATAAAACCGGCAGTCTATTGGTTTCCAGTGGAAATATGCCGCCGCTTAACCCGAATATACGGGCTGCCATGGCGCAGGCGGGCAGTGGCCAGCCGGCGCTCATTGAAATGTACCAAGGAATTGGCGGGGATCCGACTATGGGCTATGTATGGCCTGTGTTTTCTGTGCAGGGAGAGGAATCTAGTCAGGAAGTAATTGGCTTTGTCGTGGGCGTTCGTACCGTCAGCTCGTCGCTATACCCGTTGTTGTTTCAGCCCGGAGACATAATGCAAACCGCAGAGACTTATCTGGTTCGGCGCGAGGGCAATTTGGTTCAGTATATTTCTCCATTGGCGGATGGAACAAGAGCTTTGGAGAGAAAACTGAGCCTTAAGGACACACTGGCAGCCGCGTTTGCTGTTGACCATCCAGGTGATTTTGCTGCCGCCAACGATTATTTGGGAAATAATGTGCTGGTTACAGGACGTGCTTTATCGGGCGCGCCTTGGTTTCTCGTAAGAACTGTTGCAGTACAAGAGGCATTGGCGGAAACGGAAGAAAGACTATCCACAATGCTTGGGATATTTATCCTACTCATTGTTGGCGTTGCAGTTACCGTGATTGCTGTATGGCGTCACGGAACGTCAATTCGAGCATCGGAGCTTGCTTCCAGATACAAGGGTGCAGCAGAGCATTTAAAGGAAAGAAGTGAATTTCTCAAGATCGTAACTGACCAGCAACCTACAACCATTGCCGTATTTGATGCGGAAGATAAATATACATTTGCCAATCGCGTGGCTGCGGATGACGCTGAATTATCTCAAGAAGAAATGCTTGGTAAAAAGGTTGCTAGTGTTCTGGGACCTGTTCATGCGAAGGAAATCATCGAAATGACTGATTTAGTCCGTGGCGACTTTCAGCCGCGGTCTATGATTACACATCTTTCCGAAGGTGACGCAAATCAGATCATAAAGTCAGATTTTATTCCCTTACGGTCGGCGCGGGCTAGCAAAGAGGTATTGACTGTCTTTCAAGATATCACAGATGTTGTGAAGGAGAGGGAAAGACGCGAAGCCGTGTTGCGCAGTCTCGTTTCAACGTTAGTTGCATTTGTTGACCGTCGAGATCCTTTTTCGGCGGACCAGTCACGTCGTGTGGCTAAAGTAGCCGTTGCGATCGCCGGTGAAATGAAGACTTCCGAGGAAACAATCCGTACCGTTGATATTGCTGGCAATCTTATGAATATCGGAAAGATACTTGTTCCGCCGGATCTATTAACAAAAACGAAAAACCTGTCGAATAAGGAAATGGATACAATTCGCAATAGTCTTGTTGCGAGTGCAGATTTACTGGAAGAAGTTGACTTCGATTTGCCAGTCGCCGCGACGTTACGCCAGCTTCAAGAGAATTGGGATGGCTCTGGCCAGCCGAGAGGTCTGCAGGGAGAGGAAATTGGTGAAGCCGCTCGGATTATCGCTGTTGCAAATGCGTTTGTTGGAATGGTGAGCCCGAGGGCGTATAGAAATGCTCTGGGCTTCAGTGCTGCTGTCCGGCATTTGTTGGAGGACGCGGATATTCGGTTTGATCGGAAAACAGTCAGTGCCTTGATAAATTTTCTCGAGAACCGCGGTGGTCGTGAAGAATGGCAATATTTCTCCCAGAAACCGAATACTGCTGAAGATAAAAAGTAGGATGGCGACTTAGAGGAGAGAGGAAGCCTGCAATGCCGCCGGGCCGGTGAGTATAAGTTTTACAACTTCGCTCTGACGGCTGGTATCTGTTTTCCGAAAGACCTGCCGCAGTTGGGATCTGACTGTATGCATACTGACGCCCCACTTTTCTGCTAAATCATCCAGCGTGTGGCCATTGGTAAGCCCCAAAGCTAAACGGCCCTCTGCCGGGGTAAGGCCATAGAGCCCGCAAATGGATTCCACGGAAAGCTCAACCGGCTCAGCTGGGTCAGAAACGAATAGGACAGCTCCTTTTCCAGCGACGCCTGTTCCAATAGGCGCGACCATGATATTCAGAGGTGAATCATTTTCCATGCGGGTTAATGAAATAGCGAATTCAGCTTCCGATTTATTTTCAGAAGAGGGCGACAGGGTTTCTGAGAGCAATTTTGACAGTGCTTTATTTTCTCCAGGAAGCGTGGCACGACAAATGCGATCCGGCCCGACAACAAGACCATCGGATTTCTCCAGATAAGATTTAGCCTTGCCGTTAAAAAAGAGAATTTTTGAATCTGCCGTAACTAAAATTATTCCCATGGGTAAACGGTTGAGAACAGCAGTTGCGGAATCAAGCAACGGAGCTGATTGCGAGTCCCGTTGATGAATTTCGTGCCTCTGGACTGCGTTGAGAAGGCTGCGAGACATGGTGTCTGTTGTTAGCTGAGCTTTGACCAAGTAGTCTTGAGCGCCCCGCCGGATTGCTTCGCGGCCGATTTCCTCATTGTCTCCGGTAAGCACGACTATTGGCGAATTGGAAATTTTCTGATGAAGTGCCGTCATCATCTCAAATTGACATTCCGCGTCCTGAGTTACATCCAAAAGTATGACGTCTCCGTCCCGGCTGGTACCTTTATCCATAAATTCTTGTAAGTCATGAATGTGCTCAAGCGAAAAATGCATAGGCGCAGTATTGGAGAGGAGCCAGCTTAGCTGCTGCGCATCTTCCTCTCGTTTTCCGATAAATCGGACAATAGCATTAGATTTCTCGACCATTTAAACCGCATATCCTAGATTTTTTTCAATAGCGATAATGCCGCTATTTCAAATCGCATAACAGCATGACGTGAATTACCTAAAATTTCGATAACTTGAGAGCTAAATTATCGTGAACCCCTTAAACTTTTCTGTAATAGAGAAATATGTCAGAATTAAATTCCCTGAGGTAAAAAATAGCCTGACTTTGTATGATGATTTGATTACATGCATTCTTTCGCAATCATATCTATTTGAATACTCTAAAACTGGTTATTAAGAAACAAATGTCAAATTATATCGCTTTTCATAAGCCTTACGGTGTCCTCAGTCAATTTACGGGTGAAGCAGGGCAAAAAACGCTGGCGGAATTCGGCCTGCCTAAAAACGTTTATGCTGCGGGACGGCTCGACAAAGATAGCGAAGGGCTATTGATCCTGAGCGATGATGGGCGCTTTATCAAGAAATTGCTTGATCCGGACAATGCGCATGAGAGGGTTTACTGGGTGCAGGTTGAGGGTATTCCTGATGACCAAACATTGGCCCAATTGGCAAAGGGCGTCTTAATACGAAACTACAAAACCAAACCTTGTCATGTTACCCGATTGGTGCCCCAGCCGGAGCTAGCCCCTCGTGTTCCACCTATTAGAGTACGAAAAAACATACCAACGAGCTGGATAGAAATTACACTCACCGAAGGAAAAAACAGACAAGTCCGGCGTATGACAGCTGCTGTTGGACTACCGACGCTGCGTCTCATCAGGCAAAGGGTTGGAAAATTTCGCTTGAGAAATCTCCCGCAAGGTAAATGGCAAGCTACTGAAAAAGCTGCCATTACTCCTTAAAGGCTGGCAAAAAAACTGAATTCCTAATGAGCAAATAGAACCGGTGCTGTCATATGTGCTAACGTATTCTCGGTTGCGCCACCCAATATCATTTCGCGAAGGCGACTATGTCCGTAGGCGCCCATTACAAGCATATCGGCACTATAATCAACCAGGGCATCCAAGAGTGCATCACCGACTTTAATATCAGGCCAGACACCAGCCTTGAAAGTAGCCTCAATACCATGTCGCTTTAGATGCGCAAGGACATGGTCTGTTTCATAGCTTTCATCTTCGTCGGCATTTACGCTGAGAAGTGTGACTTTGTCGGCATTCGTTAAAAATGGAAGTGATTCATGCAGGGCACGCGAAGCCTCACGAGAGTTGTTCCACGCCACCAACACATGCTTTCCAAATTTAGCGTATTCACCAGCATAAGGGATTACGAGGACGGGGCGGGGAGAGCTTACTACGAGCTCGTCGGCGATGTACTGGCTTTGCATGTTATTATCGGCATCAGGATCTCCTTGCCCAACAATGACCAAATCCACGGCGACAGCATGTTCGTTTATCAAATCCGGGGCATACCCTTCTTCAACAACAACCTCAACTTCCTGTCCAGCCGTGCTTGATAATTTTTCAAGCTTTGCCTTGGCTTCAGCAGCTTGTGCTTCCTCAGTTACTTTCGATTGCTCGATAAATTCCGGGGGAACATATCCCATGAATGATGTTGGCACAGTAACTTGTGCGATCGTATATAGTGCTTTGATATGGGCGCCATGAAGTGCCGCCAGATTAAGAGCAGTTTCAATCCGAGATTCCAATTGCGGATCATTGTTCAGATGGAGCAGAATGGTTTTGATCGACATGGGTTCTTCCTAAATTTGCTTGTTTTTCTTTTGTCACTTTACCGGATTCTATATCGACGAAAATTGATTTGAGACAACTGATAACAGTTTCTGGCTAGTATCATCATAAATTCCCCGATGCCTTAAACATAAGAATTGCAGCGTAAGTTGACAACTTGATAGTTGTTTCTGTTTAATTTTGCATACTTGGTTGGCTTCGTGCCTGTTTTGTCCCTTTTATAGCCTGACGCCACAAATATTTTTACAAGGGAGATCAAAACTCTGATATGTACAGCTCGGTTTATTATTGAAGTATATGAGGGATGTGAGAGGAGCTTAAGGAAATGGAGGCAATAGATGCTTTATTATCCCGGAAATCGTCTGCCATGCTGGATATTCCGGCACCCTCCCCTGATGAGATCCAAATTTTGCTACAAGCTGCAACGCGTGCGCCGGATCACTGTCGATTGCGCCCATGGAAGTTTCTAATTATTGAAAATGACGCCCGAAAAGCGCTGGGCGATGTCATGGTTGAAGCATTGAGGATCCGTGACCCGAAAGCAAGTGACGCCATGCTGGAGAAGACACGCGGAAAACCATTACGAGCGCCATTAATAATAGTCGTCATCGCGAAAGTTGAAGAACACCCAAAAGTTCCCAATGTTGAGCAGGTCTTGTCCGCTGGTGCTGCTGCCCAAAATATAATGATAGCGGCTCATGCGCTGGGGTATGCCGGTATCTGGCGTAGCGGGGCACCGTGTTTTGATGAACATGTCCGAGAAGCATTAGGCGCGACTGGTAACGATCAAATTGTTGGGTTCCTGTATTTGGGGACCGCCAGCAAAAAACCCATCCTTCCTAACGAACCCATTGACGAGTATTTGGAATTCTGGACTGGAAAAGATAGGAACTAATACGCGTGGGGCGTTCTATAATCAAAAAGGAAAAATCTGTTGTCTGAATTAATTTTTCATCATTATGAACCCTCCCCGTTTGCCGAAAAAATTCGATCCATTTTTGGCTATAAAGACATTGAATGGAAGTCTGTGCAAATCCCGAGGATGATGCCAAAACCTGACGTCATGCCGCTTACTGGCGGCTATCGTAAAACGCCCGTCCTGCAGATTGGTGCTCATATCTATTGTGACACTCAAATCATCATTAGAGAAATTGAAGCACGGAAGCCAACACCCAGCCTTTTTCCTGACGGAAGCGATTTTCTAGGTTGGGGAACCAGCTTTTTTACTGACAAGGCGTTATTTAGTGTTTGTGTTGCAATCGTTTTTGGCAGTTTCGGAGATCAGTTACCCGATGAGTTCATTAAAGATCGGGCTGAACTTTCTGGTGGAAATATAAACATCGAGCGAATGAAGGCCGGTTTGCCTTTCTCCTTTCAACAATTCTCTTCCATGTTGGATTGGGCTGAGCAGGGCCTTGCGGACGAGCGCACTTACTTCCTTGGGGACGTAGCGAGCCTGGTTGATTTCAATATGTACTTTAATCTCTGGTTTGCGGGCCGTGTTCCAGATGCAAAAGCAATAATCGCACAATTTCCGAATTTGAGCGCCTGGATGGCCCGAGTTGCTGATTTCGGCCATGGACGTCAGTCGGATATGACGTCAAAGGAAGCATTGCAAATTGCTAAAAAGCAGGATGTTTCAGCATTTGTCGGAGAAATCCAAAGCACCGAAGGACTAGGCGAAGGCGAACAAGTGACAATAACACCGAATGATTCAGGACGCATACCTGTCACTGGAAACTTGGTGACGTTGACGACACAGGAAGTTGCAATCCGTCATACGAATGACATAGTTGGAGAGGTAATTATTCATTTTCCGCGCGCCGGGTTCATACTAAGTTAGCCGTTGGGTGCTACGGTGGAGGTTTCCTCCCCCTCTGCCTGTATGGTGAACTTTGAAGCCACTATTGAAATAGCTGTTAAAATAGATACCTATTTGCTAGTTTGATTGCCGGTACAAGAATGATATTCCGTAACTTACCTTCGATGAGGGAACGAATTTTGGTTAATATATTTCGAAATGCGATCCTTGGCTTTTGCGCCTTCGCTATTGTTATTTCCTATCAAATAGAGAGGGCAGGTTTTTCTGCTGCATTGGCGGAAACGAAATTGCCGGAGGCGATAATTGCAGTCGTCGACATCAGTTATATCTTAAAACATTCCAAGCCGACAAAAGCCGCGGAGGCGGAAATCGAAGAAAAACTCAAAACAGTTGATGAGGATCTAAAGAAGCGAAGTGCGGATTTAAAAAAAGAAAAAGAGCAGCTTGATAAGCAGCGGGCGATTATTTCGCCGGACGCGTATAAAAAGAAGCTGGAAAAACTGAATATCACGCATCAAAACCTGCAGCGTGAATCTCAGATTCTGCGTGGAAAGTTCAATCAGGTCATTCAGCGCGTACGTCTACATTTACGTGAATTGATTATTGTTCAGGCTGCAGCTGTTAGTAAGGAAAAAGGTGTAAATGTTGGAATTGACCGAGCGAAAACCGTCTTTTTTGACAATCAGATGGATATCACCGAAGAGGTACTTGAACGCTTTAATAAATCAAATCCGAAAAATATAAAAATAACCATTGATGAAAATCCACCCGCGGCGGAAAAAAAGAAAAATTGAAGGTGAGCGTTAAATCAACTCCAATAACTTTTCTTTTAAGGTGTCATCGCAAAATGCTGCCCGTATCGCGCTTCGCGTAATTCCTTCTAGATCTCCTGTGTCGAGGCCATAGTTCTTTGCGGCTTGTTCATATTCGTATCCGACTGAAGTCGCAAAGAAGGGTGGATCGTCTGAGCTTAAAGTGACGACACAACCGGCTTTCATCATTTCTCCAAAGGGATGCGATTGTCGGCTTTTAAAAAGTCCGGTTGAAACATTACTTCCTGGACACAATTCCAGCGGTATTTGCTTATCTGCAATTTCTTCGAGAAGCTCGCTATCTTCTATTGCGCGTACCCCATGTCCGATCCGTGAAGTTGGCAAATAATCCAATGAAGCTCGAATGCTTTCTGGTCCGCCGAATTCGCCAGCATGGTTTGTTGTTTGATATCCCGCACGATACGCAAGATTAAAAGCCGGGGCAAAATCTCTGGGGTGAAATTGAGCTTCATCACCGCCCATACCAAAACCAACGACGAAAGGGTGGGGATTATTGACAAATTCCGTTGCCACTTTCAAGGCTTTTTCCGGACCGAGATGCCGGACACACGTCACAATGATACGGCCAATAATTCCGAACTCCCGATAAGCGTCTTCAATGCCTGCGGCAATTCCTTCCAGATGATCCGCATAACTCATACCGGCTTGCGCCGCATGATCAGGGGATGAAAACATCTCGACATAAATAACGTCTTCGCGGGCACATCGTGCAAGATAGTCATATGTAATCAGACGATAATCGTCTTTGGATTTGATCGCGGCTGCAGCTTTATCATAGCAGTCCAGAAACTCCCAAAATGTTGTCCAGGCAAACTCCCCATCGGACTTGAAAGTTGTCGGATCCAGTAATGTGCCATTTTTTGCTGCCAGCTTTTTTACAAGCGCAGGTGTTGCTGTCCCTTCCAAATGAACATGTAATTCTGCTTTTTTGACCATTATTTCTCCAGAAAGGATGTGCCATTCGATAATGGAGGTATGGCCAGGTGTTGGGCGATGCTTTGACCGATATCGGCAAAAGTGTTGCGCTCTCCGATGGAGTGGCCAATGACATTCGGACCGAATGCAATTATGGGAACCACCTCACGGGTATGATCTGACCCCGGCCATGTCGGATCACATCCATGATCGGCAGTGAGCACGACCAGATCACCCGCTCGTAGTTTTCCTTCTATTTCCGGCAGCCGGGCATCAAATTCCTCCAGTGCATGCGCGTATCCGGGCACATCTCTACGATGTCCGAAAGATTGATCAAAATCGACAAGATTGGTGAAAATCAGACTTCCGTCCTCTGCCCGGTCGAGAGCATCCAAGGTTGCATCCACCAGCGCCATATTACCTGCCGCTTTAACAATTTCACCTGTACCCTGGTGAGCAAAGATATCTCCGATCTTGCCAATTGAAATTACCTGCCGGTTATTGGATGTCAAGCGATCAAGTAAGGTCGGTTCCGGAGGAGGGACCGCCAGGTCACGACGATTTGCTGTTCGTGTAAAAGTACCGGGCTCCCCTGTAAAAGGGCGGGCGATTACACGTCCAATCTCGAAATCATCCACGAGATTTCGAGCCAATTCACATAAATCATATAGTCGCTGTAAGCCAAAGCTATCTTCATGGGCTGCAATCTGAAAAACGCTGTCAGCCGATGTATAGACAATGGGCTTACCACTTGTTAGGTGGTCAGCACCAAGGCGCTCAATTATTTCCGTTCCCGAGGCATGACAGTCGCCAAGCACACCTGGAATGTTTCCCTGTTCGATCAAAGATCGCGTCAAGTTTTCCGGAAAGCAAGGAACGGTCTTGGGGAAATATCCCCAGTCAAAAAGAACAGGTACGCCTGCCATTTCCCAGTGTCCCGAGGGCGTATCCTTGCCCTTACTTTTTTCGTTGGCTACACCATATAGGCCACTGAAATCACGGTTTGTTTGTTGATTCCCATGATAAGCATCATGGGCGGCAAAGAGACCCAGGTTTTGGAGGTTCGGAAGCTTGAGTGGACCTTCTCGATAGTCTGCATCGGCTTGATTTTTATCTGCCGCGTCTATGATATGGCCGAAAGTATCAGCGCCCATGTCCCCAAAAAGGTCAGCATCCCGCGCGGCACCCAGCCCAAAACTGTCCAGGACAATGATTATTGCGCGTGTCATAAATCCTCCTTCGTCAGCCGAGCCCGGATAACAGGAGAAACGGTGACGGCTTCGTCTGAGATCGTAATCGCAGACAGAATACGGTTTTCCGCCTTATCTGCATCGGAATTATTCTTGGCGTAGATTGTTGCGACCGGATTTCTTGGGCCAAGTTTTGCACCGAGGCCGGCAATGTCACCAAGACCAACACTATGATCAATTTCATCAGAGGCACGAAGTCGGCCGCCCCCCAAATCAATTACGGCGACACCGAATTCGCGGACATTCATTTTTGCCAAATAACCTCGCTTGGGAGCAATGACTTGCCGCCGGATTGGAGCAAGAGGAAGATATTGATCCACATTGGCCATGAGATCCGGGGGCCCTCCAAGCGCTGTAATCATTTCCGCAAATTTAGCGGCGGCGGTGCCACTGGAAAGAGCACCGGTTACTGCATGAGGGGCGGAGACTTCATCCGCAAGGCCTGTAAGAACAAGCATCTCCGCACATAAGGCAATTACAATTTCCGACAATCTGGCGTCCACGTTTCTGCCCGTCAGGAAATCGATTGTCTCTCTTACTTCGATCGCGTTTCCCGCTGTTTTCCCCAGAACTTCATTCATATCAGTGAGGAGGGCAGTTGTAGGCATACCATATCCATTCGCGACAGTGACGATGCTGCGAGCTAATTCCATTGCTTCATCATAGTTGTCCTTGAAGGCGCCGGAACCGAACTTGACGTCCATCACCAGTGCATCGAGACCTGCCGAAAGTTTCTTGGATAAAATTGAAGCCGTGATTAGCGGTATCGATTCAACGGTGGCTGTTACATCCCGTGTTGCGTAAAACCTCTTGTCTGCCGGAGCCAGATCTTCGGTTTGACCAATAATAGCACATCCAACATCCTTGATGGTTTGCATCAGGAGCTCAGGGCTGGGTGAAGTATTATAACCCGGTACACTATCCAGTTTATCGAGGGTGCCCCCTGTATGACCCAGGCCACGCCCGGAAATCATGGGTACGGCGCCGCCGCAGGCTGCTATTATCGGAGCAAGCATTAAGCTGACTTTATCGCCGACACCACCTGTGGAATGCTTATCGACTACAGGACGACCCAGTCCCGCTTTCGACCAGTCCATAACATGTCCTGAATGGGTTTTTGCCCGCGTCAGGAAGATCCGCTCCTGCATGGACATCCCTTGGAAAAAGACGGCCATGGCAAAGGCGGCTATTTGTCCTTCTGAAATAGAATGATCTGTTATGCCGTCAACAAAAAACTGGATTTCAGCTTCACTCAGCTTGCCGCCATCGCGCTTTTTTCGGATAATTTCCTGGGGAATAAAATGTTGTGGCTGGCTCATAATTTCTACGCCTCACTCGCCGTAAGGGATCCAAATATTTTTGATTTGAGTCGCGTGGCGTAAAAACTCCCGCCCCTCCGCGTGGGCAGAGTTAAACCAATCACGTGCTTGCCCATGGTTCACCCAAGTCCGCTTCATATTTCCGACAGAAGCAGCTTCGACCGCTGCACTTCCTTCTTTCGAGCCAAAGTACCAGACCGATTTCACGTCATCATGCTCCGCAAGTGTTTGCGCGAGCTCCTCGTGGTATCCGGTCACAATATTAAAGGCACCGGCCGGAAAATCTGAGGTATCCAGAACCTGATAGAGATCTGTTGCGCAGAGCGGGTGGTTCTCCGACGGGATCAGGACAATCCGATTGCCCATGGCCAGGGCAGGGCCGGCGAGTGAAATGAGGCTTAACAAAGGATTTTCATCCGGGCAGATAATGCCAATGGTTCCAATGGGCTCCTTCATCGCCAATGTGACACCGCGTAAAGGAGGTGAATGCACAGTGCTTTCATATTTATCAGCCCAGGCTGCATAGGAAAAAAGTCGGTTTATACTGGCGTTCACTTCATCAATGGAAAGCGTTGAGCTGACGCCCGTAGTTGTCTGAAGGCGCTCTGCAAACTCTTGGCGTCTCGCATCAAGATTCTCGGCTAAATAGTAAAGAATTTGCGCCCGCCCGTGACTGTTGATTTTTGTCCATGCGCTTTCCTTGCGCGCAGCCTCAACAGCATTGCGGATATCCTTCCGATTGCCATGACCAATTTCCCCTATTTTTTGGCCTGAAGCAGACAGTACCGGCAAGCTGTAGCCTGAATCGGGTCGAGCTTGCTTGCCGCCAATGTATAGTTTTGCGGTTCTATCTAGTGAAGGCAAGGTAGAGGGGCTCCCAGATTGAGTCGCTTTTCGCTGAGATTTCCTCTTGTTCTGAACTGGTTTCAGGTGTGTTTTTGGCTTTAAAACCTCAAGCATGCCCTCATGTCCGCCTTCACGGCCATAGCCGGATTCCCGGTTTCCGCCAAATCCGCAGGCTGCGTCAAACTGGTTGGTTGAATTAATCCAAACAACACCGCAATCCAGCTTAGGCGCGATGTCGAGGGCAAGATTAATATTTTCACTCCAGACTGAAGCTGCCAAACCATACCGGGTGTTATTGGCAATTTGAACCGCTTCATCAGGAGTTCTGAAGGTCATTGTCACGATGACAGGGCCAAAAATTTCTTCCTGGGCAATTGTCGCCGCAGGCTGCACCTCCGTAAAAAGGGTCGGGGGATAGAAAGATCCGGTTTCTGGTACGTCAATATCCGGTTGCCACATTTTGGCACCTTCTTTTTGACCTGTTTCCACCAGTTTTTCTATGGTCTTAACTTGAACAGGGGCAACAATCGCTCCCATATCGATTGACTTGTCGAGCGGATCGCCGATGCGTAATGTTTTCATACGCTCTTTTAACTTTACAACCATTTTGTCGGCGATACCCTCTTGCAAAAGCAAGCGTGAACCGGCGCAGCAAACCTGCCCCTGATTGAACCATATTGCGTCGACAACGCCTTCCACGGCGCTATCCAAATCAGCGTCTTCAAAAACAATAAATGGGGACTTACCCCCAAGTTCTAGAGTGAGGTGTTTTCCACTTCCTGCCGTGGCATTTCTAATGCGACGACCGACTTCTGTTGAGCCAGTAAAGGCAATTTTATTGACATCCGGATGTGTCACAAGATGCTCTCCGGTTTTGCCATCACCAGTGACGATATTAACGACGCCATCCGGCAATCCGGCATCTTTGCAGATTTCTGCGAAGCATAAAGCGGTGAGGGAAGTATATTCTGCCGGCTTTAGAACCACTGTATTTCCGGCGGCGATAGCAGGTGCGATTTTCCAGGCGAGCATCAGCAATGGGAAATTCCAGGGTATGATCTGGCCTATCACACCCATGGGCTCAAATTCTGGAAATTCCTGATCTTGCAGCTGCGCCCACCCGGCATGATGATAAAAATGGCGTGCGACGAGAGGAATATCGATATCACGGGTTTCCCGGACGGGTTTTCCGTTGTCCAAGCTCTCCAAAACTGCCAGTAAACGGGCATTTCTCTGGACCGCACGTGCAAGCGCATATAAATGCCGAGCGCGCGCATGACCGCCTATTGATTGCCAGCTTTTTTGGGCTTTGCGGGCTGCTTTCACGGCCTTGCCGACATCTTCTCCATTTGCTGCGGCAATTTTTCCCAATGACTGCGCTGTCGCGGGGTTTACGCTATTGAACCATTTCTTTGAGCCTGGTTTCGCCCAAGCTCCATTTATGAAAAGGTCAAATTTCCCCTGATGATCGGACAGCCACTTAACTGCAAGCTCCCGGGATTCAGGCGCTTGACCGTAATCCATGGTGTCAAATATTTCTGCAATGCTCATAACAAATGTCCTTTAAGACATGGGATGCCGGAAATCGGCGGAGTATCGGCCTGTCACATGATGTTCTAGCTGTCGTTCAATATCACCGAGCAAACTTGACGCGCCTATGCGGAACAGATCAGGTTGCAACCATGGCTTACCTAATTCTTCTTTCATCATGATCTGGTAGTTCAGGATATCTTTGGCCACGCTAATTCCACCTGCCGGCTTATACCCGACTTTATGCCCTGTCATATCCAGATATTGCCGGATCATACGGATCATGACCAGCGTTACGGGCAGTGTCGCATTTATGCTTTCTTTGCCGGTTGAGGTCTTGATGAAATCCGCGCCCGCCATCATGGCAACCAGGCTCGCTTTGGCCACATTTCGCAAGGTAACAAGATCGCCAGTTCCCAGGATTGCTTTTAAATGCGCTTCCCCGCAAGCTGCGCGGAATGTCTTGACCTCGTCATAAAGAGCTTGCCAGTTTCCCGTTAACACATGACCACGGGTTATCACAATATCGATTTCATTTGCACCAGCGGCAACAGACGCTTCGATTTCCTTAACCCGTAAGGAAAAGGGGCTGAGACCGGCTGGAAATCCGGTGGAAACAGCGGCAACAGGGATACCGGTGCCTTCAAGGGCTTCGACGGCCGTTTCGATCATACTATGATAGACGCAAACGGCACCCGTTGTGATATTCCGATTTTCCATGCCCAGAGCGCGGAGAATATCGGGGCGGACCGGTTGGCGTGCCTTAGCACATAAACGTTTAACCCGCCCTGCCGTATCATCACCGTTAAGCGTTGTCAGATCCATGCAAGAGATCGCTTTCAGGAGCCAAGCAGCCTGGTGTTCTTTCTTGACACTACGGCGGCCCCCTAAGGTGCTGGCGCGGCGTTCGACGGCACTGAGGTTGATCCGGACATCTTCCAGTAAATCGAGACGCAGTGGCACACCGGCATTGCGCGCATGATCTTGGTTTGGCTTCTTCAGTTGACTAATCGTTGCCATTTTCCGTACTCCGCAAATGTGCCTTCAACAATTCACGTTTCAAAGTCTCCAGAAAAACAATCACAAGCTTTTCCAGATCTTCCGCTGCCAGTTTAGCACATTCCAGTGTTTGTTCGTGACTAAGCTTTGTTTTACTCATCCCTGCAACCAGGTTTGTAATGTTGGATATGGCGGCCACCCGCAGTCCACAATGACGTGCAACAAGAACTTCAGGCGTCGTTGACATACCGACAGCGTCAGCCCCCAGCGTTTTAAAAGCTTTGATTTCAGCTGGCGTTTCGAAATTTGGGCCGAGATAATGAAGATATACACCTTCGTGCAACTCGATTTTAAGTTCCTTTGCAACAGCGGCTAAATGCTCTCGCAATGTCGGGTCATACGCTTCTTCCATGGAGAAAAAACGAGGGCCGAATGCCGGATCATTTTCACCAACCAAGGGATTTAATCCAGTGAAGTTAATGTGGTCGCTTAGCATCATCAAGCTGCCCGGCCCCATTTTCTTGCGAAAACTCCCGGCAGCATTCGTGACAAGCAGGATTTCAATTCCGAGTATTTTCAGCATGCGAATAGGGATGGCGAGGTCTTTTGGATCAACACCTTCATAGTAATGAATGCGCCCTTGCATACAGATAACGGGCATGCCGCCCAGGCGCCCCAAAATCAATCTACCGGCATGTCCTTCAACAGTTGACTGCGGAAAATCCGGGATGTCCTGGTAGTTCAGATCTGCGACTATCTCAACTTTATCGGCCAGATCGCCAAGACCTGAGCCAAGAACTATCCCGACACGGGGAACGAAGCCTTCTGCCGCCTCTTTAACAAAATCAGCGGCAGCATGTGGATCAAGTGTCATTATCTTTCCTTGATGTAAGGTTCACCAATGGCTTTGGGTGGATGGGCTTTTCCAACGAAACCGGCGAGGAGCAAAACAGTTAGTATATATGGGAGCGCTTGTATGAATTGTACAGGGATAGTACCAACAATCGGCAATTCAACGCCTTGCAGCCGCGCTTGCGCGGCATCGGTAAAGGCGAATAACAAGCAGGCAATAAGGGTCGGGACGGGCTTCCATTTGCCAAAAATCAATGCTGCGAGCGCAAGATACCCTTTTCCCGCTGTCATGTCCCGGATAAATCCAGCACCATGGGCTGTAGACAAATATGTACCTGCAATACCACACATAAAGCCCGTAACGGCGAGAGCTTTATACCGCATCAAATCCACTGATATTCCTGCGGTATCGACCGCATGCGGGTTTTCCCCAACGGCACGAACCCGTAATCCAAAACGTGTTCGATAAAGTATCCAGGCGGTAATCGGGACTGCCGCCGCTGCCATATAAACGATGATATTATGGCCGGATATGAGTTCAGCATAAATATAACCGATAACCGGGATATTTTGCGCAGCTTCCGCGAACGGTAACTCGATAGATCTAAATCTCGCGTCTCCGTTCAGGGAGGGGGTTTGTCCCCCCATTTTAAACCATGCGAATCCGAGTGTCGGGGCCAGGCCTGCGACGACAATATTAATGGCCATACCCGAGACGACCTGATTTCCTTTATGGGTGACACAGGCATAGGCATGCAGTGCCGATAGCATGAGCGACGTGAGAATACCTGCGCCCAATCCCACCCAAGCCGAACCTGAAACTGCAGCGACTGCCGCCGCGGCAAATGCGGCACCGAGCATTTTTCCTTCCAGACCGATATCGACCACACCCGCCCGTTCAGAAAACATACCGGCTAAGGCTGCAAGGACAAGCGGCGTTGCCACTCTTAACGTTGCATCCAGCATCAATATGGTCAGTTGAAAGCTTTCCATTTATGGTGCCTCCACTATTTGTGGGCCAACAATGCGTCGATAAACAGCTTCAATTTTGGGTCTGAACATATGCTCCAACGCGCCAGAAAACAAAATGATGAGACCTTGGATGACCACGATCATTTCTTTATTGATGGATCGCATTTCGAACGCCAGTTCAGATCCACCTTGGTATAAAGCGCCAAACAACAATGCAGCTAAAAAGATACCTACGGGATGATTACGGCCCATGAGAGCAACGGCAATTCCAACGAAGCCATAGCCGCCCGTAAAATCCAAAATCAATCGGTGTTGAACGCCTTGAATTTCGTTTACACCAACAAACCCTGCTAGAGCCCCTGACAGCATCATTGCCAGAATAATATTTTTTGCCGGTGAAATTCCGGCATATCGAGCGGCCGTCTCATTTTGCCCAACGACACGAATTTCGTATCCCCAGCGTGTATGCCAGACGAAAAAATAAAAACAGGCACTCAAAATCAAAGCATAAATAAACGAAAGATTAAGAGGCGTTTTAGGCATTGTCAGATATTCATGGAAGAAGGGAAGCCATGTCGTCTCGGCAAACTCCCTGCTTTCCGGTGACTGGCCATTTGGGTCAATGAGGACTTCCACCAGTAGATATGTGGCCAACGCCGCCGCGATGAAGTTGAACATGATTGTCGTTATGACAATATGGCTACCACGCTTGGCCTGAAGGTAAGCGGGAATATATGCCCAACCGGCGCCAAAAATTGCGGCTGCAATCATAGCCATCGGTATGATCAGCCAAATTGGCAGCCAGTCAAAGTAAAGGGCAATTAATCCGACACCCAAGCCACCAAGAATTGCCTGGCCTTCAGCTCCAATGTTAAATAATCCGCAATGGAATGCGATCGCGACAGCTAGTCCTGTGAAAATAAAATTCGTTGTATAATACAGGGTATATCCAATGGCTTCCGGGTACCCAAAAGCACCATAGAAAAGGACCTCCAAAGCCTTAATGGGATCATCGCCAATTATAATTATGACAATGCCTGATATGAGGAATGCAGCGATCAGATTAACAATGGGTACAACAGCATAATTTATCCAACCAGGAATCTTTGCAGGTGTGCCAAATTTTATCTTTGCTTCTGCCATTAGGGTGCTGCCTTGTCTAAAGCGTCCGTATCACGGATACCGGCCATCATCAGACCCAGCTTGGTTTCTGTGGCGTCTTTTGAATCGATCACACCAACGACTTCGCCATCAAACATCACGGCAATTCGATCAGCAATGGACATCACTTCATCAATTTCGACGGAAACAACCAGGATGGCCTTTCGGGCATCCCGCATTTTTATAAGCTGGTTATGGATAAATTCAATCGCACCAATGTCAACGCCTCGTGTCGGCTGGCCAACGAGGAGCACGTCAGGGTCCTGCTCCATTTCCCGCGCTAGAACCAGCTTCTGTTGATTGCCGCCGGAAAACCCCGATACCTTTAACATCGGATCGGTCGGGCGTACGTCAAACTTTTCAATATATGTTTCGCAAGCATTGATCATAGCTCTTTGATCAAGTCGCAAACCATTATTGTATTCTGGACTATCCTGATATCCCAAAATTGTACATTCATTTGCGCTGAAGGAGAGCACCAGACCAGAGCGGTGGCGATCTTCGGGAACATGCCCCAAACCAATTTTTCGCAGATTTCGGGCAGTGAATTTTTGCGAACCGCACATTTCCTGGCCTTTATATCGAATGCTGCCGGAAGCTGGTGCAAGAATCCCGCCCAGCACTTCAAGAAGCTCAGATTGGCCGTTACCGGAGACACCGGCTATTCCTAATATTTCACCAGCCTTTACATCCAGACTTACGTCCCGAAGGCGGCCAACGCCATCTGCGTCAATATAATTCAGATTTTTAATCTCTAATAATGTCTCAGTGGGTGTCGCAGGTTCTTTTTCCACATGGAGCAATACAGAACGACCAACCATGAGTTCGGCAAGTTGCTCCCGGTTTGTGTTAGCCGTCTCTACATGGGCAACCATTTCGCCACGCCGCATAACAGAAACGGCATCTGTGATCGCCATAATCTCCCGTAATTTATGAGTGATCAATATGACAGTTTTGCCTTGATCGCGGAGGATATCGAGAATACGGAAAAGGTGATCGGCTTCTTGTGGAGTGAGTACACCGGTGGGCTCGTCCAGTATCAATATTTCAGCACCTCTGTAGAGGGCTTTCAATATTTCAACACGCTGTCTGAGGCCAACCGGCAAATCTCCGACAATCGCATCGACATTTACATCCAGTGCATATTCCTTTTCCAGGCGCTCTAGCTCAATGCGGGCCTTGGATAGACCATCGGCAAGCTTAAATCCGCCTTCGACGCCAAGTATGACGTTTTCTAAAACAGAGAAGGTGTCAACAAGCATAAAGTGCTGATGCACCATACCGATACCAGCAGCGATTGAGCTTTGCGGATTGTCGATGTCGCAAAGGTTTCCGTTAACAAAAATCTCGCCGCTATCCGCTTGATAAAAGCCATACACGATACTCATCAATGTGGACTTCCCAGCCCCATTTTCACCAATGATGCCGTGAATGGATCCCCGGTTCACAGATAAGGTAATATCCTTATTCGCGTGAACCGGGCCAAACCGTTTATTGATACGACGTAACTCGAGCGCCGGAGCCTCTATTGTCATAACGACTTGAGTTACCTGTCCATATAATTGGTAACTTTAATTTTTCCTGAAATGATATCAGCTTTCGCCTTATCCATAGCCGCAATCATTTCAGGGGTAAGGATATCTTTGTTCCATTTATCGACTGAGAAACCAACGCCATCCTCTTTCAGGCCCAGGACTTTAATACCCGGTTCCCAAGTACCGTTTTTAGCTGCAGTGAAGGTATCGTAAACGGCAACATCAACACGTTTCAGCATGGACGTTAGCATGGTGCCCGGCTGTAAATGGTCCTGATTACTGTCTACGCCAATGGCGTATTTTTTCGCGTCCGCAGCGGATTGATAAACCCCGATACCCGTGCCACCGGCTGCGGCAAAAACAACGTCCGCCCCGCGATCAAATTGACTTCTGGCAAGTTCACCGCCCTTAGTCGGGTCATTCCAGGCTGCAGGCGTGGTACCTGTCATGTTTTCGATAACTTCAGCGTTCGGGTTTGCGTACATAACGCCTTCTTTATAGCCAAGGGCAAATTTCCGAATCAAAGGAATATCCATTCCGCCAACAAAACCTACTTTTCCGGTTTTGCTGGCCATTGCTGCTGCAATCCCAACAAGAAACGAACCCTGTTCCTCACGGAATACAATTGATTGCACATTCGGCAAATCGACAACCATGTCAATGATTGTAAATTTTGTATCCGGATTTTCTTTAGCGGCTTTTTCAACAGCTGAAGCTTGCGCGAAGCCCATTGCAATAACGATGCTTGCATCTTTGCGAGCCATGCGTTTAGCTGCCTGTTCACGTTGGGAAACTTGAGTTACCTCAAATTCCATGTAATCAACGCCGGTATCTTTCTTAAATTTTTCAGCGCCATTATAAGCTGCTTCGTTGAATGATTTGTCAAATTTACCACCCATATCAAAGACGATGGCAGGTTTGAAGTCATCGGCCTGAACAAAACTGCTCACGGTCAATGCGCTGGCCGCCAAAAGGCCAAGTGCAATTTTTTTGATCATGTCATTAAACTCCCTGTTGTTAGACATTGCGCTATTGAAAACATAGGACGCTTACTCTATCCAAACCAAATACTGGCCAGTTGGTCAAGTTTTACTGTTCGTGCCACAGCATATTTTACCCAAAAATTCATTTCCTTTGAACATAACCGTGAAATTCCAGTGAAATTGGCATATGCTGGCATCAAGCCAGCTAGTTAACAGGAGAAAATACATGCCTTCAGCGAGCGAAAATGCACGTGATTTGGATGCTCTCGTCGCAGATTCGATGTCCGGTAAAACTGGATTTGCGAATACCAAAAAACTTCAATCAATGGGTATCGAGGGTTATAAAAAGTGGAAGCAGGGAAAATGCGCGGAAGATGCCATTAAAACCAACGACCCACGAAAACGTAAACGGGCTGCAAGAAAAACTCAAAAATCGGAATCGTAATCCAGCTGGTTTTCGAATAACATTTTGTTCGGCAATTTTCTGCTCTTCGCAACATGCTCGTCATTTATGATGTCTCTTTATTTTAAGGTACTAAAGTCTCATGGCCATCGATCCTCGGTTCCCAAATCTTCATATTCTCGACCATCCGCTAATTGTTCACAAACTGAGCCATATGCGTAACAAATCCACTTCGACCAAAACATTCAGACAGTTGTTAAAAGAGATAGCTTTGTTAATGGGGTATGAAATTACCCGTCATCTGCCAACAAAATCTGAAGACATAGAAACACCTATCTGCCCGATGTCGGCAACTGTCCTATCTGGTAAAAAGACAGCTATCGTTCCCATATTAAGAGCTGGCCTGGGCATGGCAGATGGTTTGGCGGAATTGATGCCTTCTGCACGTGTAGGGCATATTGGCATGTATCGGGATCCGGAGACAAAGCGGCCAGTTGAATATCTCAGGAAATTACCATCAGCCAAGGATCGGCTTTACATCCTTGTGGATCCTATGCTCGCGACTGGATATTCTGCAGCGGCCGGAGTAGATGTCTTGCTTGACCATGGTGTCGCAGAAGAGAATATCAGTTTTCTGGCGTTGGTCGCGGCTCCCGAAGGCGTACAGGTTATGCTGGACTTACATCCAAAGGTAAATGTCTATGTGGCCGGGCTGGATCAAAAGTTGAATGAGCATGCATATATTGTTCCGGGCTTGGGTGACGCCGGAGATAGATTGTATGGAACGCTATAGCTATTCAAAGACTAGTCAATAAAAAAGCCCTGAACTGGTCAGGGCTTTTTTTGTGGGAGACTGGCTAAAGCCTCATACTTGGCCGCGTCTGTTATTACGGTCAGTGACATCCATGACAGGGCTTTGTGGCATTTTGAGGGCTTTGGTATATCTCCACAACCGCTTCAAAAGCACGTATGAACTGCGTTAAAAGACTATATCTATATCTAACCATGTTCTTTCCCTTTATCTCTATCCTGTTTAAAGACTATAGGAGAAAATATTGTCAAACCCAAGGAAGTCAGGTGTGCGCATTGTCACAAGAATGCACTAATATAAGTGCGAAGTCGGTCTTTAAGGCCATTTTACCTCAGGTGGTAGTGACATCAGGATTGCTTCTGTATGGCCTCCGGTTTTTAGTCCGAATGTCGTTCCGCGGTCATAGAGCAGGTTAAACTCTGCATAGCGCCCTCTTCGGATTAATTGATGTTCACGCTGTTCCGCGGTCCAGTTCTTGTTGAAATGCTCAGCGACGATCTTTGGGTAAACATCACGAAAAGCCCGGCCAATATCTTGTGTGAAAGCAAAATCTGCATCCCAATCGGTGTCGAGCTTGTCATAGAAAATACCCCCGACGCCGCGCGCCTCTTCCCTGTGAGGCAAATAGAAATATTCATCGCACCATTTTTTAAACCGCGGATAGTACGAGCTGTCGTGCGCGTCACATGCCGATTTAAGAGCTCCGTGAAACGTTTGCGTATCCGAATCATTCGGAAACATTGGTGTCAAATCTGCACCGCCGCCAAACCATGACTTTTCAGTTACGATATGTCTTGTATTCATATGCACAGCGGGAACCAATGGTGACTGCATATGCGCAACCAGCGATATGCCAGCCGCCCAAAAGTTCCCGTTATTTTCTGTCCCCGGGATAGAGCGTCTGAATTCTTCGGAAAACTGACCGTGAACTACTGAAATATTGACACCAACTTTTTCGAAAACGCGTCCTTTCATCACGGACATTTCACCGCCACCGCCGCCGGGCCTGTCCCATTTCGTAACTTTGAAACGTCCTGCAGGTTGATCGGAATTCCTGCCGGTTAGCTCGTCTTCCAATAACTCAAAGCTATCTCTGATCTGATCTCGTAAAGTACGAAACCAATCTGTAGCCGCCTTTTTCCTTAAATCAGTTATATTTTCTGTCATTGAGCACCATCGGGAGAGGGGGGGAATTGTTCGGTTTGGCGTAATCCTTCACCAAGAACCATAGCTGCCGCAATGGCAACATTTATCGATCGCATGCCGGCGGCCATGGGAATCACTACTCTATGGTCGGCGCTTTCATGAATTTCCCTTGGAACGCCCGCACTTTCCTGACCTAAAAGTAAAATATCCGAATCTCTAAATGAGAAATCTGAATATGGTGAAGCGCTTTTTGTTGATAAAAGAATAATTCGCTGATCACTGAGGGAGTTGGTGAATTTTTCCCAAGACGTATGGCGTGTGACGTCAACGGCGTCTGCATAATCCATGACAGAGCGCCGTAAGTCTTTCGCGCCGAACGGGAAACCGCAGGGTTCAATTATGTCAACGGGTACACCCAAACATGCCCCTAATCGAAGCAATGTTCCTACATTTGGGGCAATATCTGGTTGGTAAAGTGCAAGTCTCATGGCGTCCTTGTAATGGCAGCAAAGTAACAAATACAGAAAAAACCGCGGTTTATTGTCGCAAAGGTCACGTTCGGGCTGGACATATTGCCATTATGATGACAAAAAGCGGTCGCTACACAATTATTTTTAAGAAGTTTCGGGGACGACTAAATGACCACTACCACCCCTGTAGAAGAAGACGGCGTTACACGCCGCGATTTTCTATATGTCGCCGCAGGCGGCCTGGGCGCTGTTGGAGCTGCAGCTGCAATATGGCCTTTCATCTCGCAAATGAATCCGTCAGCTGATGTTCTGGCACTTTCTTCGACGGAAGTCGATCTGGAAGGAATTGAAATCGGATCCGAAATTACGACTGTTTGGCAGGGAAAGCCGGTATTCGTACGGCACCGGACAGAAGGTGAAATAGAAAAAGCGGATGATGTCGTGGTCGCCGATCTTCCTGATCCCGAGCCAGACGCAGATCGCGTTATTAAGCCGGAATGGCTTATTATGGTGGGTATTTGTACGCATCTTGGATGTGTCCCGCTAAAAGAACAAGGGGATTACAGCGGATGGTTCTGTCCGTGTCATGGTTCGCATTATGATACGTCTGGACGTATCCGGAAGGGGCCGGCACCAAAGAATCTTGTCATACCGCCGTATGAATTCCTCGACGATACCAACATCAAGATCGGGTAGGGGGCTCCTGATGTCATTTGAACCAAAAAATAAAGCCGTAAAATGGGTCGAAGACCGCTTGCCGATTACCGGTATGTTGCATCACGCTCTTTACGAATATCCAACTCCGAAAAATTTGAGCTATTGGTGGACGTTCGGCTCACTAGCTGGCGTCATGCTTGTCGTACAGATTGTGACGGGGATTGTTCTTGCAATGCATTACACCCCCCATGTCGACCTGGCGTTCCTCAGTGTAGAGCATATTATGCGGGATGTTAATTTTGGCTGGCTGTTACGCTATATGCATGCCAATGGCGCGTCCATGTTCTTCATTGTGGTTTATCTGCATATCTTCAGAGGTATGTACTATGGCTCTTATAAAGCACCGCGTGAACTGCTTTGGTGGTTGGGCCTGGTCATCTTCCTGTTGATGATGGCGACTGCCTTTATGGGGTATGTTCTGCCTTGGGGACAAATGAGTTTCTGGGGAGCAACCGTCATCACTAACCTGTTTGGTGCCTTGCCAATCGTTGGTGAAAGTATTGTTTCCTGGTTGTGGGGCGGGTTTGCGGTCGATAACCCGACACTAAACCGGTTCTTCAGCCTGCATTACCTTCTTCCTTTCGTGATTGTCGGTGTTGTGATCCTGCATATTTGGGCTTTGCACACAAATGGGTCAAATAATCCAACTGGTATTGAGATTAAGGACAAGCAAGATAGTATTCCTTTTCATCCCTATTATACGGTTAAGGACCTGTTTGGGTTGGCGATCTTACTGATTATCTTCTCTGCCTTCCTGTTCTATGCGCCGAATTACTTGGGGCATCCGGATAACTATATTCCAGCTAATCCGCTTGTTACCCCGGCACATATTGTTCCTGAATGGTATTTCTTGCCTTTCTACGCAATTTTACGGGCGGTGCCTGATAAGCTCGGCGGGGTACTGCTGATGTTTGGAGCCATTGCAATTCTATTCGCCTTGCCTTGGCTGGATAAGAGCCGGATCAAATCTGCACGGTTCCGGCCTATCTATAAGCAGCTTTTCTGGATTTTCGTCGCGGATTGTGTCTTGCTAACCTATATCGGCGGCAAGCCAGCTGAGGGGGCGTTCTTAGTCTGGGGCCGTATCGCCACGATATATTACTTCGTTCATATTCTCATTTTGCTGCCATTGGTCGGATTGTTTGAAAAACCAAAACCATTGCCTGCGAGTATATCCGAGGATGTCTTGTCCAAATCACCTAAGACGGAGGAGGCAAGCAATGCTTAAATTCGTAAAATATTTGAGCATCGCAGCTCTTGTTACTTTTTCTTTTGTGGGAACGGCGCAATCTGCCGGTGGTGGCGTTGAACTGAAGTCTGCCAGCTGGAAGCATGGCGGATTGTTCGGAACCTATGACAGGGCTGCTGCACAACGAGGGTTGCAAGTTTACCGTGAAGTTTGTGCAGGATGCCATGGCTTGGGTCTTGTCGCATTCCGCACGCTTGCAGATCTGGGTTTCAGCGAAGAAGAAATCAAGGCAATTGCAGCAGAGTCAGAATTTACTGATGGACCAGACGGCGCGGGTGACATGTTTGAACGTCCGGGTAAGCCGTTCGATAAATTTCCGTCACCTTTCCCCAATGAGAATGCGGCACGGGCATCGAATGGCGGCGCTTATCCGCCAGATCTGTCGTTAATGACGAAAGCAAGGGCGGATGGAGATAACTATATGTATTCTCTGTTGACGGGCTATGCTGACGCTCCGGCGGATGTCGAACTGGCAAGCGGCATGAGCTACAATGCTTATTTCCCTGGTCATCAAATTGCGATGCCATCCCCTCTTAATGACGATGGTGTCGAGTATTCTGATGGTACACCGGCAACAGTTGATCAGATGGCGAAAGATGTCACAGTATTTTTGGCATGGGCTGCTGAGCCGAAATTGGAGCAGCGTAAAAGCATTGGCCTGAAAGTCATCTTGTTTTTACTTATCCTTGCCGGTTTATTCTATGCAGTGAAACGTAAAATCTGGTCGGACCTGCACTAGGCTTTCTCTGTTACATTATTCGACAAAAAGGGCGCTTTTATAAGCGCCCTTTTTATGTCAGATTTAGATATTCGTTCGAAAATTCAAGGTGAGTTTAATGGAAGCAACTTTTAAAAGACCGGTGATTGGCGTTATTGGAGGGAGTGGTGTTTACGAGTTGGAAGGGCTCTCTGATACGCGCTGGCGAAAAGTTGAAAGTCCATTTGGCGACCCTTCTGACGAGTTGTTTTTTGGCAACCTTGGTGGCGTGGAAATGGTTTTTTTGCCACGCCATGGCCGCGGCCATAAAATTCCCCCGGCGGCAATAAATTATCGGGCCAATATAGATGCAATGAAACGGGCGGGCGTCACAGAAATAATTTCTGTGAGCGCTTGTGGGTCCTTCGAAGAACAGCTTTCACCTGGTACCTTCGTTATCGTGGATCAGTTTATTGACCGTACAATTGATCGGAAGAAAAGCTTCTTCGGCACGGGATTGGTTGCTCATGTAAGCTTGGCGCATCCTGTATGCTCTAGAATGGGGGATATATTGGAAGACGCCGCGAAGAATGAAGGCATCAAAGTTCATCGCGGCGGCACTTATCTTGCCATGGAAGGGCCGCAGTTTTCATCCCTGGCTGAATCGGAATTGTACCGCAGCTGGGGATGTCAGGTTATTGGAATGACCAATATGCCGGAAGCCAAATTGGCTCGGGAAGCGGAGATTTGCTATGCGACCGTTGCAATGGTCACGGATTATGATTGTTGGCATCCGGATCATGACAATGTTGATGTTTCCGCGATTATTACTGTTCTTCTACAGAATAGTGAAAATGCCCGTCGGCTAGTCCGTAGCGTCGCCCCTGATTTGTCTAAACGTACCCATTTCTGTTCTGCGGGATGTCACAATGCACTGGATAATGCGTTAATCACATCTGTCGATGCGCGTGATCCCGAACGTGTTAAAAAACTTGACGCTGTTGCGGGGCGCGTACTCTAGAGAAGGAACCAAAATTGGATATTAAGTCAACTATCAGAACTATCCCGAATTACCCGAAGGAAGGGGTGATGTTTCGGGATATTACGACTTTATGGCAGGACGCTCGTGGATTTCGGCATGTGGTGGATCAACTTGTCTGGCCATATGCGGGTATCCGGATTGACAAGGTTGCGGGAATTGAAGCCCGCGGATTTGTGCTTGGCGGCGCGATAGCCCATCAACTAAGTGTTGGCTTTGTTCCTGTCCGCAAAAAGGGAAAACTCCCGTGGAATGTAATTGGTGAAGATTACGAGCTTGAATATGGTACAGATACTGTAGAAATACATACGGACGCAATTGCGTCAGGTGATAATGTCTTGCTGGTCGACGATTTGATCGCGACAGGGGGGACAGCCGCCGCTGCAATCGACTTGCTTCGTCGAGCGGGTGGCACAGTAATTGGCGCTGCATTCGTTATCGATTTACCTGATATTGGAGGAAGCAAGCGGATCGAAGCCATGGATGTCAAAGTACGGACTCTTTGCGAATTCGAAGGAGATTAGGCGAGTAAACTTAAGAAGAAGATTTACCTTGCAGAATAGCCAGACTGCTGTCTTATCTAATAGAAGACATTCAAAGGATGCAAAATGTTATTTGAACTCTGGCTGAGCTTCTTTCTTGCAAGTGCAGCTCTATTAGCAATACCTGGCCCAACTGTGATGCTGGTTGTGAGCTATGCGCTGGGCCGCGGCCGGTCAACTGGCTGGTGGACTGTACCTGGAGTTACATTAGGTGATTTCACAGCTATGACCGTCTCTCTGCTCGGTGCAGGTGCTGTTCTGGCGACTTCAGCGACATTATTTACTGCGTTAAAGATTGCGGGCGCAGTCTATTTAATATGGCTTGGGATAAAAATGTGGCGAACAGAGCCGAAGCTCGATGACGTACAGGAGACGATTAAAACGTCATCTAATTTTTCGATGTTTTGGAATGCCTATGTCGTAACAGCGCTCAATCCAAAATCTATCGTATTTTTTGTCGCCTTTGTCCCTCAATTTGTTGACGTATCGGCACCTGTCTTCCCTCAGTTCGTTGTTTTGGAGGCAACCTTCTTGACGCTTGCAGCCGTCAATGTCGCTATTTGGGCCATTCTTGCCGGTACGCTACGAGCCCGTTTTAGGAATGTGAAAACTCTGAGGCTTATAAACCGCATTGGTGGCAGTTTTCTCATAGGCGCGGGCGTGTTGACCGCGGCGATACGCCGCTCTACATAGTCTTTTTATTCAGGGAACAATTCGATTTATCGAGCTAAGGAGCCTGACGTTCTGTTGATGCAAAAGGACTCAGGCCAAGCCAGCTTTGCATCGAGCCGGCTATGTCCATATTACCAACCAGAACTAACATGTTATCCTTTATGGCATTGGACACCGTATCGACACCCATCCAGATTGCAGTCATTGTCTTGACATCTGTTGTTACATATAAATCTACATCAAACCCTGGATCCGACCAGCAAAGATCGGTCTCACCATCGGGTTCTATGACTAGCCACCAGTGTTTCTTTGAAACCGGGAGCTCCTGATACAGAAACTGGATTACACTTCGCTTTTTTGGTAGGGGCGTTGTATTTAGGTTGCGGCGCATATCCCACATCAGCAGCGACGGATCAAGGTTTCGCAATGACAGCCTGGATTCAACCCATTTCTGACCCCAATTTCCGACTGTATCAATTACGGACTGTAGGTCTCGCCCTGCTTCTGTAAGTATGTATTCGAATAGATTGGGTTCTGTCTCTATGGCAACCCGATTGATGACGCCTGAGTCTTCGAGCTCCTTCAACCTTTGTGATAGCAGCGTTGGAGACATTTTTGGCACGCCGCGCCGTAAATCATTAAATCTAGTTGATCCAGCCATAAGTTCTCGCAACAGAATTAATGTCCATCTCGTGCATAGTATTTCCGATGCCATGGCGACTGGACAGAACTGTTTATAACTCGGTTGCGCCATTACTTTCTCACTTTTTCTGTATATTTAGAATGTTAACTTTTTTACTTTTTAACGCCTAGTCCAGAAGCTGTATCAGCTGACTACAGTATCTGCACTGTTTTAAATACATGAATACTGAAAGAATAAAAAAATGAGTAGGAAATTCTTACTCTTAAAGTTACTTTTTTTCAGGAGCAGGTCAATGTGTATATTCCTTATTGCGGATATAAAAATTACAAACGATGAATGGGTCCCCACTTATGCGGAAAATGCTCATAAAATCGTCCATAAACATGGCGGCAGGTATTTATCACGTAGTGGTAATATTACAACTGTTGAGGGCGAAGATCTGTGCACCTCGCTTATCGCAATTATCGAATTTCCCTCAATGCAGCATTTTGAGAACTTTTTTAATGATCCGGAATATGCAACTTATGCAAAAGCGCGACAGGCCGGAAGTAAAAGTCGCTTCCATATTATCGATAACTCAGACATCGCAGGTACAATAGAGTATTTGCCAGCGTCCTGATTGGTGACAAATTTACCAAGTGCCCTTCGCCGAATTTTCGATTGGCACTTGGTTGATTTTCTAAGTTCTAGCCGTAAAAAAAGCTCTCGGTCTCGCAATGTAACGGTATAATAAAACCCATGACCTCGATTTTATTTCTGGTCGGAAAACCTCTTTTTTATGGATAAGTAAATGCCACATAACATTGTCGGGATTGATCATTCACTGATCGGCGTTAACGACTTGGAAGACGCGAAATTGCGTTTTCAAAGTCTCGGATTTACATTAACTCCCCGCGGAGCCCATATTGGGTGGGGAACCGCAAATTACTGCATTATGTTTGAAAAGGATTATATCGAGCTCCTTGGCATAATTAACCCAGGCATCGAAACAAATGGTTTGGATATCGCCTTGAAGGAGCGGGGTGAGGGGTTACTTGGATTGGCATTGGCCAGCGACGACCCGGAGCAGACCCATGCATCACTGTCGTCTGCAGGTCTTGATCCATCTGACCTTCTGCAATTGAAGCGCAAGCTGGAATTGCCCGATGGTGATGTCGTGCCGGAATTCAAACTTATCCGTTTGCAACCGTTCGGGCTGACGGAGAAACAATTATTCATATGCCATCATTTGACGCCGCATTTAATCAGAAATGACCAATGGATGCGTCATGCAAACGGGGCGACAGGAATTGCGTCTATGGTGATCGTCGTTGATGATCCCGCAGCTCTTGCATCATATTATAGAAATTTATGCGGTCATATAAATGTAACCATGACGGATGACACATTGAATGTAAGGGTCGGCGAGGGCGCTCTTATTTTCGTCAATGACAAGGATCTGGATATGCTATTCCCGGGTTTATATTTACCTTCGGACTTTCCAGCCTTGCCATATATGATGGCCATGTCTATCGCAGTTAAAGATCTTGCCGCAACCCAATCATATCTGGATACACAGAGGATTACCTATCAAGTCATTGCCAATGGCGCGTTGAGGGTTAATCAGGCGGATACTACTGGCGTTTTACTGGAGTTTGTCCAGGAACGCTAATTAAGCGATAAAGGCGAGGGTCCGTTCCTGAGCCAGTTTTGCTGATCCTGCGTCGTAACTTGCTCGCTGATCGCAATTGAATCCGTGACCTGCTTGATAAACATGGATAGGTGTATCAGGCAGTGCTGTCATGATTTCATCAACCGCTTTCATTGGGATGGACGCATCCTGGTCACCAAAATGCAGCAATAGGGGTATTTTGGGGGTTTCTGTCAGATTTTGAGAAATCTGGCCGCCATAATAACCGACGGCTTTGTTGAGGCTGGAAAGGCGGCAGGCGCTGAGATAAGCCAGTGTGCCACCCCAGCAAAATCCAATACTGGTAACGGCGCCCACGTCGGCGATGGCTTTCGCTGCTGCATCAATGTCTTCAAGCGCTTGTTGGTCTTCTATTTTCATTTTATATGTGATGCCCTGGGTGACATCGTCGGCGTCATAGCCCAGCTTGATATTTGGCTCAAGACGATCAAATAGTGCGGGCGCAATTGCCACAAAGCCTAAATCGGCATAACGGTCACATATGTCCTGAATATGTGAGTTCACACCGAATATCTCCTGGATAACAACAATGCCGCCTTTGGGTGAGCCGGTTGGAGACGCTTTATAAGCAGCAAATTTGTGACCATCTGCTGCTTCAAGTGTTAGTTGGTCACCCATTGCTTATTTCCCTACTGTTTTGGCTCAACGATGAGTATTGTACCATCGCTACCTGTTACAACCACGTCTTCGCCAACTTCCATATCTGGCCCTTCTACAGCCCATTGCGTATCGTCTACATGTATTTTGCCGCGGCCATTGCGGATTGATTCAGTAAGAACAAACTGGCGCCCAATATACTGGACACCCCGCCGATTTAACGTTTGGTTATCAATTACGCCCGGATTTTTCTTAAAGAAAATGCGCGAAGCAACAATGCTGATGACCGAGACGAAGGCAAAAATTGTCCATTCATATTCCCAAAGTAAGTCTGGAAACATCCAAGCGACAACACCGACGACACCTGCAGATATACCCAACCACAGAAATAGCGTACTTGGTGCGAATACTTCCAGAATTATGAGAACAACTGCGAGAATCCACCAGCCCCAATATTCCAGACCTGTGACCCATGTGAGAAATTCTTCAGCCATGAGCGTTACTCGCTATTCGGGACAGAGCCCGTTGTTGATCTGTTTCCGGAACTGGATTTACCGCCTGTACCGCCAAAAACTTCCTGAGCGATTGCGCCGATCCCGCCAAGGGAGCCGACAAGAGCACTGGCTTCCATGGGCATCAGAACAACTTTCGAGTTGCGGGCCATGCCGATTTCCTTCATCGCTTCCGTGTATTTTTGAGCAACAAAGTAATTGATCGATTGTATGTCACCTGCGGCAATGGCCTCTGACACATCGTGGGTTGCTTTGGCTTCTGCTTCTGCAGATCTTTCCCGGGCTTCAGCGTCTCGGAACGCTGCTTCACGCCGGCCTTCTGCTTCCAGAATTGCAGATTTTTTCTCGCCTTCTGCTTTTAGAATTTCAGATTGTCTTACGCCTTCTGCTTCCAGGATAACAGCTCGTTTGAGCCGTTCCGCTTTCATCTGACGGCCCATGGCCTCGACAAGGTCAAGCGGCGGCGTGATATCTTTAATTTCTACGCGGGTAACCTTCAGGCCCCAAGGGGTGGAGGCTTGATCAATTACATTTAGCAGTTTGACGTTTATGGAATCGCGTTGGCTCAACGCCGCATCCAAATCCATTGAGCCTAAAACCGTTCTAAGGTTTGTCTGAGCGAGATTTTGGATAGCTCGCTCAAGATCTCGTACCTCATATGTGGACTTTGCCGCGTCGAGAACCTGAAAGAACAGAATACCGTCTACTTGAACCATAGCATTGTCGCGGGAAATGACCTCCTGCGTGGGGATATCCAATACCTGTTCCATCATATTGACCTTAGTGCCAATGCGGTCAATAAACGGGATGATCAATCCTAATCCGGGTTGAAGGCTTTTGGTGTATCGGCCAAAACGTTCAACGGTATACTGATATCCCTGCGGCACAATCGTGACGCCCATGAATACAATAACGATCGCCAGTAGAACGAGAACAATGACAAATGCCGCGAAGCCAGAAACGAAAAGATCCATTTAGCACCCCCTAGTTGTTGGATAATTTACATGCTTATACCACTATATAGTGATAAATTGCGATTTTTTAAGCTATTTCTGGTGATATCTTTATAAGCGCGGCGGGTACTACGCTGATCTTGTTTTCATCATGCCGATGGTTTTTACGGACAAAACTTTTTCATCATTCTGATTAAACAGGAAAATTTGAGCCCGAATTACACCCATTTCAGGTCGAGAAGTGGACCTGCGCGTTTCAATGACAGTAGACTCAAATCGGAGAACATCTCCTGGTCGCACAGGCAAAATCCACCTCAAATCATCAAAGCCCGGAGAGCCGAGCCCTGCACGTTGGTTGACCATATTATCAACCATCATTCGCATAAGCATGCCGCCCGTATGCCAACCTGAGGCAATCAATCCGCCGTAAATACTGTCATTCGCCGCTTTCTCGTCCACATGAAAGGGTTGGGGATCATATTTCCGCGCAAATTTCAGTATTTCTTCCAAGGTTACTTTCTTCTCACCGAAAACCGTTTTGTCCCCAACTCCTATATCCTCGAAATATATCGTGCTCATTGGCTAATCTCCCGAACGGAGATCTTTGATGGTTTTCTGAGAAACATACCGCTTGAAATCATGGTCATTTTTACTTCGCCATCTTGGTTGCAGACTACATGTGAGAATTTGACGAATCCGAGCTCTGGCTTGCTCTTAGGTAAGCTTCGATCTGTAATTTCTGCAGTGACATGAAGGGTTTCACCCGGTCTTACGGGTTTTTTCCATCTGAGCTGTTCGACGCCCGGCGATCCCATAGTTGCGGAATTGTTGAGATACCCATCGACCATCATACGCATACACATGGCGGCAGTGTGCCAACCACTCGCTATGATGCCTCCAAAGTAATGCTCTGATGCTGCTTCTTTGTCGATATGAAAAGGCTGCGGGTCGAACTCCGTCGCGTATTCAATGACTTCTTCTTCAGTGACTTCCATGGCCCCGAATTCCATTTTTCGGCCGACGGTAAAATCTTCCCAATACAACATTTCTGTCACTATCCTTTGACCTTATACTGGTCTTTTGCGTTGTGTCGCTTTTTCAAGAGATTGAATTATGTGTTTGACCTAGTTTGCAAATCTAAAATGCAAGACATCACCGTCAAGCACAATATATTCTTTGCCTTCCAACCGCATCTGACCTGCTTCTTTGGCCCCGTTCTCTCCGCCGTTATCGATATAGGCCGGATAGGCGATGGTTTCTGCCCGGATAAACCCTTTTTCAAAATCAGTATGGATAACACCAGCCGCTTGCGGTGCTTTTGTGCCTTTCGTAACGGTCCAGGCGCGGCATTCCTTGGGTCCAACCGTAAAATAGGTAATAAGTTCAAGTAGATCGTAACCGGCCCTGATTATTCGACCCAATCCTGTTTCTGTTAATCCAAGTTCTGAAAGAAATTCCTCGCGCTCTTCTTTGTCGAGCTGGGCAACTTCAGATTCAATTGCGGCAGAAATAACCACGACACCTGCATTTTCAGCCGCAGCCTTACCTTCTACCAATTTTGAAAAATCGTTACCGGTTGCAGCGCTATCTTCATCAACATTACAGACATATAGAACAGGCTTTGCCGTAAGGAGCTGTAAATTTCTGAATATCTTGACCTCGTCTTCAGCCAGTTCCACCATACGCGCTGGCTTACCGTCTCTTAATACGACAAGAGCTCGATCAATCAGTTCAGACTGCTTTTTTGCTTCCTTGTCGCCGCCGCGGATTTTTTTGACTAAAGTTTCGGTTCTTTTCTCCAGGCTCTCCAAATCGGCAAGCATCAGCTCGGTTTCGATAGTCTCGGCGTCGGAAAGGGGGTCGATTTTTCCGTCAACATGGGTAATATCGTCATCTTCAAAGCATCTTATTACTTGAATAACCGCATCGACTTCACGAATATGCGCCAAGAATTTATTGCCCAGCCCTTCGCCACTTGCAGCACCGCGGACAAGTCCTGCGATATCAACAAATGTCAATTGAGTCGGGATCAGTTCTTTTGATGACGCGAGAGCTGCTAATTTTGTCAGCCGCGGATCGGGGACGGGAACCTGCCCAAGGTTTGGTTCGATCGTACAGAAGGGATAATTCTCGGCCGCAGCCTGAGCTGTTTCTGTGAGGGCATTGAACAAAGTGGACTTACCGACATTCGGCAGCCCGACAATACCGCATTTAAAACCCATATCTAGCTTCCTTCGATGTTCTTTTTCTTGTCGGGCGCTGTTTCAAGCGCAATTTTGTTCATAAAGCTGGAGTCTTCGCCGGAAATAAGCATGTCAGTGTGCCGGGCAACGCTATCAATGATTTTTTCGGCAAACTGCTTCTCTGCTTTCGAAAAATCTTTCAGGACGTGACCGGAAACCAAATGCTTCTCTCCAGGATGGCCGACGCCTAGCCGGACTCTTTTGAAATCCTGACCTATATAGGCAATAATTGAGCGAATACCATTGTTTCCGCCATGCCCGCCACCAGATTTCACACGGACTTTCCCCATGGGAAGGTCAAGCTCATCATGCAGGACTATGACATTTTCAGGCGGGATCTTGTAGAATCTCATGGCTTCACCCACCGACCGGCCGGATTCATTCATATAAGTAGTAGGTTTCAGCGCGAGGATTTTCACGTCGCCGATTTTTCCATCTGCAACCAGTCCCTGAAATTTAATACGTTCCGGCATAAAGGAATGGCGGTGAATGATTTCATCCACCGCCATAAATCCAAAATTATGCCGATTGTCGGTGTATCCCTTACCGGGATTTCCGAGGCCAACCAGCAATATCATCAACGATACCCGACTACTCTTCGCCGTCGGCTTCAGCAGTGTCTTCTGCTGCTTCACCGTCTTCGGCGGTTTCGCCTTCGACACCTTCTTCGCCTTCTTCAGCTTCAACTTCTGGCTCTTCTTCAACCGTTGGTGAAGCAATGGTAGCAATCGTGAAGTCTCGGTCAGATATTGTTGGCTCACATCCTTCCGGCAGAGTGACTTCGGAAATATGGACACTGTCGCCAATGTCATATTTTTCTAGGTCAATTTCAATAGCTTCCGGAATATTGCCGGCCGGAACCATCATTTCGATTTCATGGCGGACAACGTTCAAAACACCACCGCGTTTTAAGCCTTCGCACTCTTCTTCGTTCAGGAAGCTCACGACCACCATGACGGCGATCTGTGATTTTGCCGAAACACGAAGAAAATCAACATGCATCGGCGATTCCTTAACGGGATGAAGCTGCATGTCACGTGGCAAAACGTTATGTTTTGTTGATCCGACTTTTACCGTGTAAACAGTTGACAGGAACGCATCCCGATAAATGGCTTTTACCAATTCACGGGTTTCCAGCGAAATCGAAATAGGGTCTTTTTTATCGCCATATATGACGGCCGGTGTTCGGCCTTCACGACGCAATGCACGGGAGGTCCCCTTTCCAGCCCGGTCACGCGTTTCTGCAATTAATACTGCATTCTCGCTCATTATATCTCTCCTAAGTAACGAGCAACACCGGGAAAACCCGGTGCCAAAAATGACGCTTGCCTCCAGGGGTGCCCGCGCCGTGATATGTCTATTCGGTTAGTCGAACAGACTGGAAACCGAAGTCTCCTTAGAAATTCTGTACATTGCCTCGCCGATCAGCGGGGCAATGGATATTTGGCGCATTTTGTCGGAATGCTTAAAGGCCTCCGTTGCCATAATGCTATCAGTCGTGACCATTTCTTCCAGTGCGGAATCGTTAATCCGGGAAATTGCACCCCCGGACAACACACCATGCGTCACATAGCCGGTAACGCTCTTGGCTCCTTGTTTCATTAACGCTTCTGCAGCGTTACACAAAGTACCGGCACTATCGACAATGTCATCTACCAGAATGCACCGCTGGCCTCTGACGTCACCAATAATGTTCATGACTTCCGAGACGCCAGCTTTTTCACGGCGCTTATCCACGATTGCGAGGTCTGCGTCAAGCCTTTTAGCGTAAGCCCGGGCCCTGACAACACCGCCCACATCAGGAGAAACGATCGTAATTTCACTCCCGCGGCCATATGTTTTCTCTATATCTGGTACGATAATGGGAGCTGAAAACAAATTATCGGTTGGAATATCAAAAAATCCCTGTATCTGACCGGCATGCAGATCCATTGTCAGAACTCGGTCTGCCCCAGCAGTTGTAATCAAATTGGCGACCAACTTTGCCGATATCGGCGTACGAGGTCCCGGTTTCCGATCCTGCCGGGCATAGCCAAAATAAGGAAGAACTGCTGTGATTCGTGCTGCAGATGCGCGTTTGAGCGCATCTATACAAACCAGTAGCTCCATCAAATGGTCATTTGCCGGGAAGGACGTGGGTTGAAGAACAAAAACATCTTCACCACGAACATTTTCGTGAATTTCTACGAAAACTTCCATGTCCGAGAAACGTCGAACGTCAGCATTTGTTAAAGGTAATTTTAAGTAGCTCGTAACAGCTTCAGCCAGCGGCCGATTGCCATTTCCCGTAAGCACTTTCATGTGAACGGTCCTCTGCCCATTTTAGGCTTTGTTCAGTCAAACAATACAAACTGTGCGCGGTACCGAAACGACACATGGGCAACAGCGGGCGGAACTTACCAAGGGCCTTTGATCCTGTAAACGGTATAAAGAGAAATTTTAGCTTTTTTGGAAATTATAATCAGGATTTTGACCGAAAATACTCAGGTTCGCTACTTCGGAGCAATTTTAGAACTCCTTGCGCACCGCCTTTGGCTGCCAAAGGTGCTGTTGGCCCCCAGACACCGTTCAGCGAACCGGCTTTGATTCTGTTGCGCTGCTGAATTTGGCCAACTTGCTCTCCGTTGCGACGCTCCAAACTCCAAGTAAGGAGAATGATTTGTGTTCCAAGCTTTGCCGGGGATAATTTTGCTTTTCCTCTGACAATATAATTTGCTCCGCTCTCGGTTGGCAGCACGTCAAATCCCATGCGGACTAGTTCTTCCTGAATGGCAAAGGAAAGGCTTTCAGCTCCATCTCCCGGAGCTCCGCGGACAATTGGAACAAACAGCACCGGTTTTTTCAATGACGCGAAGTTTACGCCGTCACCGCCTAGTAATCGATCAATATTGCTGGCCGAATGCAGGACGAATTCTTCAATATCCTTCGGCTTGGTGGAGCTTGACTGTACCAGATCCGGGAGCTTCTCTATCGTGTAAAGACCGGTATTCTGGTTTTGAGGGTCGAATATGGTCCATTGGATGAACTGCAGTCCGCCTTCGTCAATCATGTCGCCCCGGACATAATACCTATCCGGGACTTCTTCTCCGGCAAAGGCGGCTATACCTAAATCCTGAAGCTTTTTGGCAATAGCTGTATCAATGTCAGCCGGGCCATCCTGAACCGAAGCTACATATAGATAGGCTCTGGGTCCTGGAATAGTTGGCAGACCTGTCTTTACCTCAGGCTGAAACGGCCTCTCGAGCGGTTGACACGCAACCAGAAGAAGGACTCCGAGTATAGAAAGTCTTTTTGTGAAAATCCTAAATCGCACAGGTTGCTAAAATCCCCAGCAGACAAATTATTATAAAGATTACCATATACGGCATTTTTGGCCCTCAGTACAAGTATACGTAAAATTGTCGATATTTCCTATTCGTTACCAATGAGGGCGATTGCAGATAGTTGCCGGCCGTAATCAGCCTCTCCTCGTTTTGTCATGCGCCGATAGCTATAGAACAAGTCTTCCTCTGCACATGTATCATTTTCAAGCATGTCAACGCGGTCAATTCCGGTTTCAAGCAATCTGTCGCGGACGTATTCTTTCAGATTGAACATATGATGTCCCGCATTAACCGAGGGTGTGAAATAACGGGCTGCTTGCGAGTCAACTGCCAGAAACGGGGCAGGGAATTCCGGACCCACTTCATAAGAAGCTTGCGTGATTGCCGGGCCAACCGCCGCTTTTATGTCCGACTTGGCTGCGCCAAGTTGAATCATCGCTTCCACAGTGTTCTTTCCGATATTTGACAGTGCACCTTTCCAGCCGGAATGAGCAGCTCCAATTACCTGATGTTCAGTGTCCGCGAATAAGATTGGGACGCAATCCGCCGTTAGAATACCCAAGGCAAGACCGGGCACGTTGGTGACCATAGCATCCGCTTTCGGTTTTTCAGGCATTTCCAGTTCGTCTTGGATAACGACGACATCAGCACTGTGAACTTGATGTATGGTTCGAAGCATATCCGGACCAACTCCGAGATCCCGCATTGCCCGTGCCCGATTTTCGAAGACGTCCTCGGCTCGATCTTTTGAGCCTGGGCCACAGTTAAGGCTGCTGTAAATACCATGCGACACACCGCCCTTACGGGTGAAGAACCCGTGAGAAATGTTGTCGCTTTCAAAAATGGAGCTGGTGAGCATGCTAAAGATCAAATCCTTCCGGAGGTGCCGTCAACCCGCTCGAAATTGCGAGTACCTTGAATAAAGTTCCCATTTCTGCGGCACTAGTCAAGCGACGTAAACTGGAAGTGATGGTTTTTCTTTGTTCTTCTGTTGCAGATCGCTTCAACAGGGCGGCTCGGGCTTCAATTCCAAGTCGTTCAAGGAAACGGCCTTGCGATGTTGGCCCATGAATATCCACTGGATATTTTCGCGCCTCCGAAATCAACTGGGGAAACTTGACGTGAGCCGTGAGATCCGACATTCCCGGATCAACAAGCGGATTTTGGATTGTATGATCCCGTACAGCCTGAAAGCTGTCGCCATAAATGGCGTTAGCGGATCCATAATCGATTATCAAAGCGGCCCCGCCGAATTTTTGCAGAGATTGGCTGATGCTGTTGAGACACTTAATACCCTGAGGACAGATTTCAAGAATTAGGTTGCTATCCGCGTCAGACGGTGGTGGCAGTGTCTTATGGGATACTGTGTCTACTGAAAAAGCAAACTGATCATCCTTCCAGTCGATAAATCTTTCATACCATTTTCCTGCTGTTGCTTCGTATTGGTGAATTGGCAAAGCATCAAAAAATTCGTTGGCAATGATTATGGTAGGACCGTTGTCCAAATCCGGGATATCAGAATACCAGAAAATGGAAGGATGACTTAGGGCAGCTTTTTGCCGAATTCTAAGCCGGTCACTTGTCTCAACGAGATGAATATGTGCGGCATCGATAAACTCTGGAACTAAAGCTCCGCTTCTTAAAGCGTCTGCCAACAATGTACCGTTGCCCGGACCGAGTTCCATCAAATTGAACTGCGCGGGTTCCCCAAGCTTTGACCAAGTGTCAATGCACCAAAGACCAATAAGCTCGCCAAACATCTGACTGATTTCTGGTGCCGTCACAAAATCTCCTGATTTACCAAATGGATTTTGACGGGTGTAATATCCATATTCCGGATGAGAAAGGGCGGCTTCCATATAATCATGAACCGAAAGGGCACCGTGTTTCTCAATCTTTTCTCTGAGAATTTTGGTCAGTGGTGTCATTTTTTAAGAGGTGTTTTCCGGAATAGAAAATACAATCCAATCAGGATCATCGGGACTGACAGAAATTGACCCATGGTGAATCCCCCGGCCAGGAAGCCAAGATGCGCATCCGGTTGGCGAAAAAATTCGACGAAACTTCTGGCCAGAGCATATCCTAGAAAAAAGACGCCTGTCAGGAAACCTGGCTTTTTGACCAGATCTGTTTTGCGAAGGATGAGCATAATGACAAACAATAACAAACCTTCCAGCAAAGCCTCATAGAGCTGGCTGGGATGGCGCGGTAGATCGCCGCCACCGGGGAATAATACCCCCCAGGCTACATCCGTGGTTCGGCCATAAAGCTCTGCATTGATGAAATTGGCGATGCGGCCAAAAAACAATCCCACTGGCGCGACGGTTGCCAATAAGTCGGAGAAATCCATTAAGGGAATTTTCTTCGCTCTGGTAAACAAAATTGTAGCAACGATAACACCAAGGAAACCGCCATGGAATGACATGCCTCCCTGCCAAACCATAAATATCTCAGACGGGTTGGACAGGTAATATTCCGGTTTATAAAACAAGACGTAACCTAGCCGACCGCCCAGAATAACGCCCAATGTTGCCCAAACCAGAAAGTCGTCCACATTTTTGTCTGTGACGCTGGATCCAGGCGCCTTTGCAAATCTCATCATCAGGCGCCAGCCGATAACCAAGCCTGCGATATAGGCCAGAGCATACCATCTGATCGCAAAAGGGCCCAATTCGAATATTATGGGATCTATTTCCGGGAAGGCGATAGCTAAAAATTGTGTCGATAAAGTCATGGCGGACACTATATAAAGCTATATGTGCAAACCGCAAGTAAATCGGCGTTCAAAGGGTTTGCTTTTGTAAATTACCCTTGTCATTATGCGCGCTAACCTGAGGAGCATGAGAGATGCAGACGAATTCGCGACTTTTTGATGATCTGGCCCGCCTAGCGACCGGCGCGCTTGGGACGGCGCAGGGGGTTAAATCAGAGTGGGAGAATCTTTTCCATCAGCGACTTGAGCGGTTTATTGCGGATATGGATTTGGTCCCCCGTGAGGAGTTTGATGCCGTGAAGGCCATGGCGGTTCTGGCTCGCGAGGAAAATGAAGCTTTGACCAGTCGCATTGACCAGCTGGAAAAACAATTTGCGGCGATGCAGAAAAAACCAGCGACGAAGAAATCAACTCGCGCCGCCAGCGCCAAGTCGGCAAAGGATTAATCACCCCTGTTGAGTGGTGTTATTTGCTGCTCTTTCAATTTTATCCACAAGAAAATACAAAATGGACTGCTTTCTTTGTTGCTAAGGCTTCAAAGGCGGATTACGCTACATGTATGGCGGTAGATTTTTTGTGCCACCATATATGGCCTGTAGTTGATTTCCTTTCTGGCGGCGATTTACGCCTGGGCCGATGAAGAAAGCCGGTGAGGATAGTTCTGAAAGGAATGGCTCCATGACGTCATTGTACCTGTCCCACGAAGAGCTTGATGACACCAATCCCCTCGATCTGATTGAAAGTATCATTGTAGAAAACGACTGGTCCTTTGATCGCCAGGGTCGCAATGAACTTACAGTGGGTGTCGACGGCAGCTGGTGTCAGTATCATCTTTGGTTCTCATGGCGCTCTGATTTAAAAGCCGTTCATTTCTCCTGTGCTTATGATATCAAAATTCCGGATCGCCAATATCAGTCGATTTATGAACTTCTTGCCCGTGTGAACGAACGAATGCCAGTTGGCCATTTCGATACTTGGCGAGAAGAAGGCATGGTATTGTTCCGGCATTCGCTGCTGCTCGGTGGAGCCTCCGAAGTGCGGAGTGAGCAATTCCAGACTCTTGTCGAAATCGGAATGAAAGAACTGGAGAAATTCTACCCGGCTATACAATTTTGTATCTGGGGCGGCAAAACTCCGGAAGAGGCAATTGATGCCGCCATGTTTGAAACAGTGGGTGAAGCTTAACAACTATGTCTAGTTCCATACTTTTAGTGGGCTCCGGGAAAATGGGGCAAGCGATGCTGGGCGGCTGGGTTGACACTTTTGTCACGCCGTCGGATGTCGTTGTTGTTGACCCAAATGTTGAAAATCTTGCTGTGGCGAAAGCGCTTGGATGTATTGGTCACCAGTCTCCTGTGGATATAGATGGCTCGTTTCAGCCCGAGGTGATCGTTCTTGCGGTAAAACCTCAGATGATGGTGGATGTCCTGCCGACCTTTCAAACACTTGCCGCGAACGGAGCGTTGATTATCTCCATTGCCGCGGGGACGGGTATCGCGCAATTCGAAACAGCTTTCGGTGCGACAGCCTCAATAATTCGGGCAATGCCGAATACGCCGGCAGCGGTTCGGCACGGAATGATTGTCTGTTGCCAGAACGGGCATGCCAGTTCGGCACAGTTAGAAATTTGTGACAAACTGATGACAGCAATCGGCACCGTCGCCTGGATTGATGATGAAAAATTGATGGATGCCGTCACCGGGTTGTCGGGTTCTGGGCCGGCATACGTTTTTCATATGATTGAAGCCATGGCCGCAGCCGGGGTTCGGGCGGGTCTTCCGGAGGATCTCGCGGAAACGCTTGCAGAGGTAACCGTTGCGGGGGCTGGAAAACTGGCCATTGCATCTGATGAGCCGGCCTCGAAATTGCGTGAGAATGTCACCAGCCCTAACGGGACAACTGCCGCAGGACTAGCTGTTTTAATGGCAGAAGACGGTCTCGGTCCGCTTATTGAAAAGACGGTCGCCGCTGCGACTAAAAGATCGAAAGAATTAGGCTAAAAGAAGCATTTTTTCTGAAAACTCTTTAAAATAGAATAATATTTATCATATACACCTATCTAGAAGAGAAGGGTGATGGTAATGAATGATACAACACAATCAGGTGCCGCGGGCGCTCCAACTGCAGCTGGCGGACTGGTTATTCCAGATCTCAGTGCGTTGTCGGCTTTGCAAAAACAGAATATGCAAAAGATGACAGCGGCCGTGGAAACAGCATCGCACGGGTTACAGGACATCGTGAGCCAACAAAGAAGTACGCTTCAGGAAACGGCAGAAAATCTACAGGCTTCTTTGAGCACCGCCAGACCATCAGATCAATCCGGAATAGTATCGTTCCCGGATATTCAATCCCAAATCAGTAATCTGTCGACGACCATCGAGAATATGAACTCGGTTGCCACTACCCTGACTGCATCGACAACAAAATCGTTTGATACGGTCACTCAATCCCTGACGGAAGCGCTGGCAGCAATTGAGGACGTGGCGCAGAAATTTTCGTCCGGTGGTTAATTTACGGATTTTTGGATTGTCCTTCGCTTTGCCGTCCCATAGCATTTGCGCTCATTTTAAAGGAAGAGGCAGTTTATGACAGATGAGATTACCTTTGACGATTTCTTGGCGGTGGATATTCGGGTAGGTCGGGTATTGGAAGCCAATGAATTTCCTCAGGCTCGCAAGCCGGCGTATAAGCTGAAAGTAGATTTTGGAGGTGAAATCGGAATTAAGAAGACGTCCGCCCAAATTACAGATCTGTATCAGACGGACGATTTGATCGGGCGGCTGGTCATCGGGGTAGTCAATTTTCCGCCGCGGCAAATCGGCCCCTTTATGTCGGAAGTGCTGATTTTGGGATTTGACGACGGAGAGGGGCGAATCTCGCTTATTTCTCCGGGTCATGAGGTTCCACTGGGCGGACGCCTTCAATGAGTCAGGAACAAGATGGATTGACGGAAAGTAATGGGCAGGAGGGGGCATCGGCGGAAATGCCGGCACCACCTAATTTAGAAACCCTTTTCCAATCCCAAACGCAGCAAATTGATGAGGCGATCCAGAAGGCCAATAAGGCGTTTGAGGTGTTTACAAACCGCGACCAGGAAGTAACGGCACTGACACAGACCCTCAGCACCGAGGTCAATGCTGTCTTTCTCATTGCCGCCGCCGCGCAAACACCGCAATTGGCGGCGGCGAGTATCCCGGCGGTATTAGCGTTGGCAAATGCCGCATTTGCGACCGTTCCAGTGACCCAGCAAAAGGCGATAGCGGAGGTTTCACAAGCTTTTGTTTCGATTGAAGTCGACCGGCAATAAATAGGTTATCGGGGAAACCGGATTTCGATACGTAAACCGCCCGCAGGCGCTTCTCCGAGGGTGATTTGACCGCCATGCCCATGAATTACATCCCGGGCGATTGTCATTCCTAGGCCGCTGCCGCCAGTTTCCGTATTCCGAGACGGGTCCAGTCGATGAAACGGTTTAAAGACATCAGCGCGGCTGGCTTCAGGTATTCCCGGGCCATCATCATCGATGGTCACGGTAACTTCTAAATCTACCGCATGTACAGTAATCCATACCTCAGATGCATAGCGTGCAGCGTTATTTATTAGATTAGTAATACATCGTTTCAGGCTATTCGGCCGAACAGAAGCCCAAAGCTCTTGCGGGGTATCGAGAGAGACAACGGTGCCCTGTCGGCGGGCATTGACGACAATGTCCTGAAACAGGTCCGGAATATCTGTGTTTTCGACTGCTTCTGCTTCCTGGCCACGGGCAAAGGCAAGATAACCTTCAACCATTTTCTCCATGTCCGCAACATCGCCTTCGAGACTTTGCTTGTCATCTTGCTCGGGCATCATTGCGAGTTGAAGTTTCATTCGGGTCAACGGTGTGCGTAAATCGTGACTTACCCCGGCAAGCATTTCTGTTCGCTGGGTTATCTGCCTGAGAATTCGGTTTTTCATAACATGAAACGCTCTGGAGGCAAGCCGGATTTCTTGCGCGCCGCTGGGCTTGAAATCCTCCACATATTGGCCTTTCCCGAATTTTTCCGCGGCATCAGAAAGCTGGCGGATGGGGCGCATTTGATTGCGCAAAAATACCAGTGCAATTCCAAGCAGGGCTAGAGATATACCGACCATCCACATGACAAATATGTAAGTTGTGCTTGAAAACAGGCGCTTGTCACGAACAATAACCTGCATGACAGAATCAGGGAGTTGAACAAGCAAGACAACAGATTCAAGTTTTTTGTTTGTCGATATGCTGAAAGGCCGAGCGGGAAGACTTTCCTGCAGCGCACGGGCGAGATGTCCCTCCAGAAACCCGTATTTCGTGACAAATTCACTCCCTTCAGGCAAGGTCGCACCTGGATCGATACTGACGGCAAGGCGCATCTGGTTACGGGCGCTATTGAGGATATCGGTTTCAGCCGTTTCACCAGGAAATCTATCCATGAGGGAGATAACGGCAGCAACATCGCCGGCAACCCCTTGGGCCAGCCGTCTGGCAACATTGTCCCAATGCCGTTCATAAAAAATATACGTGACAAGAACTTGTAAAAGGATAATCGGCAAGACAACAATCAATATGGAGCGGCCGAACAGTGTCCTCGGCATTAGCTTTTTCAGGAAGTCAAAATTTATATGCGAAAATGCATTTTTTAAGAAACCTAATCCGCCCATAAAACATATCCTTCGCCGCGGACTGTTTGTAGGTAACGCGGCAGCTTGGGATCATCTTCAATTTTCCGCCTCAATCGTGTTATCTGAACGTCAACGGCCCGTCCCTGATTTCCACTTGTTAAGGAAAGATTATCTCGACTGATCGGGACTCCCGGCGTGGATGCCAGGGATTTGAGAAGCAATGATTCACCCGACGTCAAATTGATTACCTCACCGTCTCGAAGAAGCTCGCCCTTCTCTGTGTTGAATGTAAAATCACCAAAGCTGAGTTCTTCAAATGTCTCGATTTTCGCCCGCCTGAGGATGGCATCAATTCGTAAAAGCAGCTCTCTTGGTTCAAACGGTTTTGTCAAATAGTCGTCGACGCCACCTTCAAGTCCATCAATCCGATCGCTAGATTCGCCCATTGCTGTCAGCATCAAAATCGGAATATCTCGGCTAAAGCCTGAACCAGACCGCACTGTCTTCGCCATCTCAAGGCCATCTCCACCCGGCATCATCCGATCGAGGACAATCAAATCAAAGTCAAATCCAGACATTTTGCTGCGCGCCATATCGGCAGATCCCGCTGTTGAAACACGATAGTTGTTATCCATCAAATATTTTCGAAGAAGCGATAACAACCGCGTATCATCATCCACAACCAGGATATGGGGCGCATTGTCCAACATACGAGCTTTTCTCCAGCGCTTTGCTTGTCAGGGGTTAAAAATCCGGCCAAGGGCCATGTCGCGATCTTTCTCGTCTATCAGGCCCGCAAGAACCTGACGATATCCTGCAACGGCATCGCCTCCTGCTTCGCGAAACGCTTTTGCAACTAAATCCCGTTGAACACGGCTTATCTTTTGCTCGAGCTGTTGGCCGTTTTCCGTCAAATACAGCAATCTCTGGCGGCGGTCCACCTTGCCAGCTTGCTGTTCAACAAATCCCCGATCAATCAAGGTACTCAGAACTCGACTTAGGCTCTGCTTTGTTATGCGCAATATATCGAGCAATTCGGAAACAGTCATGCCTTCATTGCGGCCAATAAAATGGATCACGCGATGATGTGCCCGCCCAAATTTATACTCTTTAAGAATTTCATCCGGTCCGGCGGTGAAGTCCCGATAGGCGAAAAAAAGCAGCTCTATACTCTGTCTTAATTCTTCTTCTCGAAGAAAAAGAGGGTTGTTTGTAGATTTTACGTCAGTCATGTTGACATATATTTCTCATAATGTTACAAAATCATAGTTCGATTCGACATAAACGAACTCTATATACGAATATACGACATATAATAACTCAAGGTGCTTTATTATGGATACCTCTTCTTTTGCCGATCGGAACGGCCTTATATGGTTTGATGGTGAACTCGTACCATGGCGAGACGCAAACATCCACGTCCTAACTCATGGATTGCATTATGCAAGTAGCGTGTTTGAAGGAGAGCGGGTCTATGATGGCGAAATATTCAAGCTGGTTGAACATACTGATCGTCTAATTAATTCTGCCAAAATTCTCGGTTTTGAAATTGAACAAACTGCAGATGAAATCAATAAAGCGTGTTGGGATACGATTGCGGCAAATAAGATCGTTGACGGATACCTCCGTCCGGTTGCCTGGCGCGGGTCAGAGATGATGGCGGTGTCTGCCCAGCAGTGCAGAATTCATTTGGCGATTGCTGCCTGGGTTTGGCCGAGTTATTTTGACCCTGAAGCTCGTATGAAAGGGATTAAACTCAAATTATCACCCTGGAAGCGGCCTTCACCGGAGACAATTCCGACTCAGTCTAAGGCAGCAGGTTTGTACATGATTTGTACATTGAGCAAACATGAAGCAGAAGCTGAGGGCTATGATGATGCATTGATGCTGGATTATCGGGGAAGAGTGGCGGAAGCGACCGGTGCCAATATCTTTTTTGTTCAGGACGGTAAGTTGCATACACCAGATCCAGATTGCTTTTTGGATGGAATTACACGTCGTACTGTCATTGATCTGGCTAAAGCGCGGGGTATCGAGGTGATTGAACGCGCCATAATGCCGGAAGAGATGGCAAATTTTACAGAATGTTTCCTGACAGGTACTGCTGCTGAAGTTACTCCCGTCAGCTGCATCGATAACTATAAGTTTGTTCCGGGTGAAATTTGTCAGCAACTCATCGGTGACTATGAAAATTGTGTACGCCGAAAGGTTGCTGCGTAACGCAAGCGCTCTGTACTTAAGCGCTTTTTTTGCCCGCTTGCTCCTGTCGCAAGCGGGTATTTTTTGCATTTTTAGGTAAATTCCTTTAAAACACCATATATTATATGTAGAAACAGGAATTCTGTATTTTTTGTGGGAACACGAAAAGATGTATTGTAAGCGATTAGGCGTGGCGCTGGCTGTGTTTCTAATGGGAACGAATCTGGCATCGGCAGATTTTCAAGATGGTCAAAAAGCCTTCGATCAGAAAGATTATTCAACTGCAACTGAACAATGGCGTCTCGCCGCCCATAAAGGGGACGAACGCGCACAGTTCAGCTTGGGAAAACTGTTCGAAGAAGGTGCTGATGGTATTGAGATTGATTTGGTTAAGTCATATGCCTGGTTTAAAATTTCAGCCGCACAGGATGTAAATGGGGCGAAAGACGCGTTAAGCCGTTTGAAAAAAGAAATGACGCCAGGTCAAATAGAAGAAGCCAATGCACAGGCGGTGGCTGCTCTAGGTGTTTGGTATCGAAAATATTTTAACCAAAACGAAGACGATTTCCAGAAAATGAAGGCGGATATTGCGGCTCAGAAGCAGCAGAAGCTGGCCATGGAAAAAGAAGCTGCGAAGGAGCGTGCGGACAATCAGGCTGATTTGATAGCCCAAAGAAATGCAGATGCGAAAGTCGCTCAGCAATTGGAAGAAGAAAATAGAAAAGCAGCAATTTTGGCGGCCCGGCAGCAAGCGGAAGAAGCAAAAATTATTGCTTTTCAGGAACAGCAAAGAATTGAGGAGCAGCAGCGCTTGGTGGCGCTCAGGCAGCAGCAGGACGAACAGAAGAAGCTAAATGAGGCGCGCACCCGGCTTGATGAGCTTAAAGCCAAACAACAAGGGATCGCGCCAGAAAAGTCATCGACTGTATTGAGAACCGTGCCGGTCGCTGAAACTGCGGTTGCTGCGGTGGCCGTTAGTTCTGTAGCTGCATCAGCGCCGACATCCACGTCAGAAAGTACAGCATCTGTGGCCGGTGCAACTGCAGTCGCCTCTGTCCCCGTTGCAGCTGCTGCAAGCGCGCAATCAATAGCTGTCGCCACTCCTGTGGCTTTACCGTCGAGTGTGACGGAGAAACCTGGCGGTACCAACGTCGTATTGCAAGACGCTGAAACGACCTCGGAAAAGATTAAGATTGAGGCCCAAGAGCCCGTTACACAGGAAACTGTGGCACTCGCTAAACAGCCAACAAATGTTCCTCAGGAACTACTTGATCGGCCAGGATTGGATGAGGTGGCACTTATTGAAATATTTGAACTGGCGCAATCGGTACCACTTGAAACGGAAGCGGCACAAACAGAGATTTCCGAATCTCTTGTCCGAATTGACGCGTTAAAATGGTCACTGATTTCCGGTGTTAAGGGGGATGCGGCGGCCCCGAAAATGAACAAAGTACTGATGTCAAAAATGACACCTGTTCAAATTGCTGAAGCCAACAGGCTCGCGGGAGAATGGCTGGCGAAGCGGCAAAGCCGGCTTTAGCTTTTTATATGGGTGTTAACCCTTCCAGCGCTTTGCAGCCTCAATATCACTTTTCCGTTCCTTCACCCAATCCCGAGCACCGCTTGCGTTTTCCTCTTGTTTCCAGAAAGGCGCTTTGGTTTTCAGCCAATCCATTAGGAAAGACGCGGCTTCAAACGCCTGCTCGCGATGGGCGGACGCAGTAATGACAAGCACTATGGGCTCGCCAAGTGCCATGGTTCCAAATCGATGAACAACCAGGCTGGCTTGCAGATCCCATCGGGAATTTGCCTCTTTTTCGATTTTTTCCAACTCTCGTTCCGTCATTCCGGGATAATGCTCCAAAGTCAGGCTGGTTACATCTGAGCCATCATTAAAATCCCGTACCAAGCCGGTAAAGCTGACAACAGCTCCAATATCTGTGCGATCCGCAGTCAGCCGCTTAATCTCTTGCCCGGTATCGAATATTTCTGGTTGAACCCGGATCATTTCATCCTCCGGTTACCGGCGGAAAGAAGGCAACTTCATCTCCATTTTTCAAGGGGACATTGGTGACAACATATTCCTGATTTACGGCGATACGGACAACGTCCATATCTATAAATGCTTCCTGAAATTGGGGCCCGCGGGTTTTTATCCAGGCGACGAGGCTATCAACATCATAGATTTCTGCGCTGCATGCGACCGTTTCCTCAGTAATGCCGAGCTTGGTTTTCAACCAGGCGAAATAGAGAATTCTCATTTCATTAGCTCCGAGAACGGTAGGAACGTCACCAGGTCTCCTTGATCAATTTTTGTCACTTCGTCTCCTAGTTCGATCAATCCATTGGCCCATATCACAGACGATAGCACGCCGGATCCATCTGTATGAAATTTTTCGATCTCGCCGATACCCTGTGATCCGGCGGTATAGCGCGCCCGAAGCCATTCTGTACGCCCCGGCTTTTTTTGAATGGAGAATGCCGCATGCGCCTGGAAAGACAGGGCAGGTGCGAGAGTAACTCCGCTTAAGGCCGCAACAAGGGGCCGGACAAATTTCAAGCAACATACCATGGCGGCGATGGGATTGCCCGGAAGCCCAACGAATGCAGCGTCACCAATATGTCCAAGTGCCAGCGGTCGGCCGGGTTTAATTGCGATGCGCCAAAAATTTAGTTGCCCTGCCTTGAGAAGGGCATTCTTGACGTGATCCTCGTCTCCCATGGAAACACCGCCTGACGTTATAACAAGATCATGTGTCTCAGATGCCTTCAATAAAGCTGAGCGAACAATCTCCAGTTCGTCCTTCAGGATACCGAGATCTGTTACCTGACAGCCAAAGCCGCGTAAAATGGCAGCCAGGATCATTCTGTTGCTGTCAAAAATACTTCCTTCGAATTCCAGGCTGCCCGGATTTATTAATTCATCTCCAGTAGAAAATAAAGCGACGGTAACGGGCCGAAAAACGGAAATTTCTGATAGCCCGATTGACGCGAGATATCCCACTTCCTGTGGTCGTAGTAACGTTCCTTTTTCTAGCAATAAGTTGCCCTTTGTGATGTCTTCTCCCGCTTTTCGGCAATTGGCGCCAGGTTTCAAGCCGATCGGAAGCCGGACTTTATCGTTTTCAATCTGGACATCTTCGATCATCGCGACGCTATCCAAAGATTTCGGCATTACTGCACCTGTCAATATTTTGACAGTGTCCGTCTCCGATACCTCACCTTGGTAAGGCGCTCCCGCTGCGCTTCTTCCAACCACTGTTCGAAACTGGTGCGGCTTCTTTTCATAATCGCTATAGGCAAATGCATAGCCGTCCACAGCGGAATTATCAGCAGGTGGAACGTTTCGTGGTGCATAAATGGTTTCGGCAAGAACTCTGTTGGCACAGTTGGCCAGCAAACAGTTCTCAATTCCAACCGATTGATCAACAGCATTGTGAATACGGCCAAGTGCTTCCTGTGCACTAATCATATCATCGCTGTTTGCGAAACAATCGTTAGCTAGCCGGGGCATCTAAAGCCACCTCCATTTGAAAATGCGAGACTATAAAATCAGCTATTTCATTTTCGTCATTCAAATTAAGCACCGGTATGCTTGCCTCAAGTTCCCCATTGGGGCAGGCGATGGCGATAATTGTCCCATCTAAACCCATCCGGGGGGTCGTGCCACTTTCCTCCCGCCAAACTTCAATTTTTGGAAAATCCTCCGTCTTAAAACCTTCAATCAGCAGCAAATCCACAGGTACCATTTTCTCAATAAGTTGCTCGAGATGTGCTTCACCTTCGTCCAAATTTTCATGCATCAAAGCCCATCGATTTGCGGAGGAAATCAGAACTTCATGTGCGCCAGCTTCGCGGTGACGGAACGAGTCTTTGCCGGGCCGGTCAATATCAAATTTGTGATGCGCGTGCTTTATTGTCGAGACAGTGTGACCACGTTGAATTAACGCTGGAATAAGGCGCGTTAACAACGTCGTTTTACCGTTTCCGCTCCAACCCGAAATACCTAGAATATTCATATTGTCCATGCCTGTTGGAACTCGTTCTGATCATACGCAGGAGTTAGAATTAAATCAGTTAGGATGCCTCTTCAACCATATGCTTCAGACCAAGCCGTAAATAATCATAGCCTGTCCAAACAGTCAAAATGCCAGCTATCCACAAAAGAGCTTCACCAACGAGCATTGCATCGAATGTTTCCTGTACAGCTGGTCCGCCAAGTAAGAAACACAATGCCAGTATTTGTGACGCAGTTTTCCATTTTGCCAGTTTGCTAACCGGAAGGCCTACCCTAAGCTCAGCCAAGTACTCCCGTAAACCGGAGACCATGATTTCCCGGCAAAGGATAATAACAGCCGGTATAAGTTCCCAATCGGACACGCGGCCAATGCCAACCAGAAACAGCAAGACTGACGCCACCAGTATTTTGTCAGCCACTGGGTCCAGGAACTTGCCGAGATTGGATGTTTGCTGATACCGTCGTGCCAGGTATCCATCGAGGAAATCTGTAATTCCAGCCGCTATGAACAGCCCAAGCGGTAACCAGCTGGATAAATCTCCCGGTAAAAACATTGAGGCCAATAGCAACGGAATGACAACGATGCGTGACAGGGTGAGTATGTTTGGTAATTTAAAGAGCATGCATCGACTGACCTTGCAGGTCCAATAAAAAAGGGCAGTATAAGGCGCTCAATGCAGGAGCGAAAGAGCTGAAATCAGCTTTCTTCATGGAAAAAATTGTAAATGATAGTTGCTGTTCTTTTGGATATTCCTTCGACAGCCTCCAAATCACTTAATGCCGCCTGTTCAACGCCCTTGGCTGACCCAAATCTATTTAGAAGTGCCTTTTTGCGTTTGCCTCCGATTCCCGGTATTTCATCCAGGGGGGATCGACCGATAGCCCGTGACCTTTTCGCACGATGGGTAGTAATCGCGAAGTTATGCACTTCATCCCGTAGCCGCTGTAAAAAATATAAAGTAGGGTCTTTCTCCGGTAGAGAAAAGGGAGCTTTTCCTGTCATAAAAAAGCGTTCACGCCCTGCATTTCTATCCGGCCCCTTCGCTATACCAACTAGCGCCACGTCCTCGACACCTAGTTTGTCGAAGACATCCTGAACAACACTTAATTGACCCTGACCACCGTCGATAAGAATAAGATCCGGCCATTGTTCTCGAGAGCCAGACGACTCTGGGCCGGCCTTTTCCGGATCTTCTTTTTGCAGCCGGATAAATCGCCGTGTAAGTACTTCCCGCATCATCCCGTAGTCATCTCCGGGAGCTAACTGATTATCTTTGATGTTGAACTTACGATAGGCTTTTTTCTCAAATCCCTCTGGGCCGGCGACGATCATGGCACCGGTGGAATGCGTGCCGGAAATATGGCTGTTATCATAGACTTCTATTCTTTTTGGCGGGGCGGGAAGATCGAACACGGTGGCGATACCTTCCAGATGTTTTCGCTGTGTTGCATTTTCCGCCATGCGACGTGCAAGGGCTCCTTTTGCATTTAAGACCGCATGGTCTACCAGTCCTCTATTTAACCCGCGTTTCGGTGTCTGGATTTTTACAGTGTGTTCCGCTGCAATAGAGAGGGCATCTCCGATGAGATCGGCATCTGCCAGGTCATGACTTGTCCAGATACGCCGAGGGGCTGGGCGACCATCATAAAACTGGCCAATAAAGGCACTTAGGATATCGGCTGGTTCATCTTCTTTTGTATGGGAAGGGTAATGTGCTCGATTGCCGAAATTTTGACCGGACCGGATAAAAAATACCTGAACGCAAGTTTGCCCACCTTCCTGATGCGCGGCGACAACATCAACTTCATCCACTTTTGGAAGGTTGATAGTTTGCTTGGATTGTATATGTGCCATGGCTTTCAGTCGATCCCGCAGCACAGCGGCTTGTTCAAAATCGAGGTCGTCGCTTGCCGTTTGCATCCTGTCGGCGAGCTTCTTTTGCAGACTATGGCTACGCCCAGACAGAAACGATCGAGCTTCGTCAACAACCGTTAGGTAATCCGTACGGCTAATCAGATCAACACATGGACCGGCGCATCGTTTGATTTGATATTGAAGGCAAGGACGCGTTCTGTTTTGAAATTCTGAATCCGAGCAAGAGCGCAACGGGAACAAGCGTTGGAAAGTTGCCAAAGTCTCGTTTACAGCGCCAGCTGAGGCAAAGGGGCCATAATATTCCCCTTTTCTGGAACGGGCTCCCCGATGCTTGGTGATTTGGGGCCATTCGTGATCACCGGTGATCAAAATATACGGAAAGGATTTGTCATCCCGAAGAATTATATTGTAGCGCGGCTTTAATTTTTTTATCAGGTTGGCTTCCAGCAGCAGGGCTTCAACTTCCGTGTGCGTAGAAACAAATTCCATCGATCGCGTCAGCGATACCATCCGCATGATACGGCTCGATTGGCCAGCTGTTTTAATGTAACTGCTTACCCGCTTTTTCAGGTTTTTGGCTTTGCCGACATACAAGATGGCGCCACCTTGATCTATCATACGATAGACGCCAGGTGAGGAAGGTAGATTTTTCAATACCTTTTGGATGATATCCGCACCGCGCCGAAAGGGCGATTCGGTCAACTCGCCGGTCGATTCTATGTTTTCTGAAGCCAAATCTGACATATGAGCCATTTATGCGGTTAAGAGTTACGGAAACTATCTAATACTATGATCAATAAAATACCCTAACTGCCTTATAAAAAAAGAACATTAGTGAATTTATGATTTCGTATGATTTTTATTTTAACAGATTTTTTACACTATCCACCAAACCTGTGGAAAACTTTGTGGGTAAGCCGCTTACATAACCCTGTAGGTCACAAGAAACCTAGCCTTCGACGGGTCTGCCTATTTTTTAGGCAAATTTGTAATTCATTGATTTTGTTTAGCTTTTTAAATGTCAAGCGTGAGACTGCTAGATTTTCACTATTATTCAAGATCATGACAGTTTGATTAAGGCACGATCAAGTCAATGTGCACAACTGGCTGTGGGATTCAACATATTTTGGACCAAATTAGATGAAAACACGTTGATTTTATTGCTTGCCACGGATGATTTCCACGCCAACACTAGTGGTATTTTCTATGGCTTTGAGTTTTTCAATTTTCACTTTAACCAAACTAACTCGTTCATAGTTAAGGCAGATTACCGCTACTTTTTCCGCCAGTGTTTCAACCAGATTGACATGCTCACGTGTTGCAAGATCCACAACAGCAGAAGCTATTGTCTGATAGCATACCACGTTATGATAATCATCGGCGACAGGCACCCGACTATCGTCAACAGTCATCTCGATGGAAACCCGAACCGGCTGCGGTGTTGTCTTTTCGTGAGCAAAGACGCCAATGAGCATATTAATCAGCAGATCATTGATAAAAACAGTATGCGATGCAGTCGGATGCGTAACCCGAAATGGATGATGGAATTTCGCGGTTTCCGATTTAGCCATTATGTTCCCCTTCCATCGCGATCTTTGCGGTCGGCAAATGTTGTCCACCATCAAGCGCAATAAACTCACCTGTCATTGAAGGCGATTCCAAAATAAAATGAACTGCTCTCGCAATTTCCTCTGGTAACGGCCCATATCCTAAAGGCACAGATGCTTGTTGCTGTTTAAATTGCGCCGTTGATTGTCTTGTGTTGGCCAGAGTTGGGCCGGGACCGATTGCATTAACTCGAATTTTCGGCGCCATGGACATGGCCATTGTTTGTGTCAGTGTCCATAAACCGGCTTTGCTCAGCGTGTAAGATAAGAATTCAGGGCGCAGGTTAAAAACCCGCTGATCAATGATATTGACTATGTTGCCCTGGAGACTATCAGGCAATTGATTGAAAAAGCTTTGTGACAATAGGGCGGGTGCCATGAGATTTGATTTGAGGTGAGCATCAAAACTGCTGGCGGTAAAATCGAATATATTATCCATCTCGAAGCGTGCCGCATTATTGACGAGGCATAAAAGCGGTCCAATTTCCGCAGATGCTTTCGGTATCAATTCTAACACGGCTGCCGGCTCACTCAAATCTGCTTTGAAAAGGGCAACACAGGCTCCGAGAGCTTCAAGTTCCGCCTTGGTTTTTTCCGCTGCATCTCGTGAGGTGTTGAAATGAAGTGCTATATTCCAACCGGTTTTTGCAAAAGATAAGGCAATCGAACGCCCAATGCGTTGGCTGGCGCCGGTTATTAATACACTTTTTGACATTTGAAGTGACGTTCCGCAGATCGATTATAAAGAAGCAGTATAGACCCCAGACATACCATAAAATTGTGTGGTGATATAGGCGACATACGCTACACAGAAAACGCCGCCTATAATTCGTCCAATGGGTTTTTTCGACAGAAAAATCGGGAGCATAAGTAAGGACACAAAAAGCATGACCCATAAATCAAAATGAAGAATTTGAGCCGGTGCAGTTAAAGGTTCAATCATCGCTGTCACGCCGATTATGCCAGTAATGTTAAACAGGTTTGATCCAAGAACATTACCGATGGCGACGTCACCATGACGACGGACAGCGGCAATTATAGATGTTGCGAGTTCTGGCAATGAAGTACCCAATGCAACAAGCGTAAGGCCGATTATTTCATCTGACACACCTGCGACAGTCGCAATGGTTACTGCGCCATGAACCAGTAATCGGGATCCAAGTACCAACCCGCCTAAGCCCAAAAGGATAAACAGAAGGCTTATCCATACGCTCTTGGGCATATTTTGCTCGTATTCCTCCAGCGCCTCTTCCGCCCCTTCATCGCCTTCTTTTCGGGCTCTAAGGTAAGAACGTAATATAACGGCGATAAGCAGTCCAAGCAGGATAGCGCCTTTCCATAAGTCGATCATTCCATTCCAGGCAAGAACCATAAACAGGATTGATCCAGCGACCATAACTAGGCTGTCCCTTAATGCAGAACGATTGTCGCAGACAATGGGGTAGATTAGGGCCGGTATTCCAAGAACCAATAGTACATTGGCAATATTACTACCGACCACGTTACCGATGGCAATACCAGGTGCACCGTCCAAGGCGGCCTGAATGCAGACAACAAGTTCTGGTGCAGATGTACCGAAGGCGACGATCGTAAAACCAATGACAAGTTTGGAGATGCCCATCTGTTCAGCCAGTGCGACAGAACCTCTGACAAGAAGTTCACCGCAGACAAGAAGTATCACTAAGCCGGCGGCCACTTGAAAATACATCATAAAATGTAAATGTCCTGTGGGTTCATCCGGATTTCTTTCTTCCTGTTTCGCTGTTTAGAAGTGGTGATCTGATGTTATATAGACATGGAGCACCAACAGTAAAAGAGTTATGCTAAATAAAACCGTATAGAATTGGCTCTCCTGTGGCGCATTTGCAAATGCGATGAGCTTTCAAAACCATTTAATATTTTTTCTCTACTGAATAACCTTTTGCCCGCAAAAGAGCCAAAACTCCGTTTTCACCCGGCAAATGTAAGGCGCCAATGCCAACAAAAGCGCTGCCTTGCTTAAGTGCGGGCAGCATTCGCTCAACCATGCGCCGATTACGTTCATCAACCAATTTTTCTGATATCAAATAGTTTAGGCCTTCGCTGGCAGAAGCGAGCGCTTCTTCCAGATCGCAAGCAATCCAGCCGGTATTTCCCGACAAGTAATATGAAGTAATTGTTTCGAGCTCTTCCTCCAAACGAGCATGTTCGAGGATACTTTGATCCAAATACTCGAGCTGGATTTCCACAGGTGTACTATCAAAAACGTTCAGCTGTTCCTTATTGGTTTCAAGAGCAAGTACAGTTTTTCCTGCATTTATTGCCGATTTCTCAAGCTCTTTATCCAATAGAGCCATTTTAGGAGCATTGCCTTCCAATGCGGGTGGGGGTTGGCTGATTATCGCTGCGGCCGCCCATATTTTTACGCGATTTAGAGTTTGTGCATCTAATCCGTACGGTGCAGCAATTCCAGCCAGTTTTTTGAATCGCTCAGGACCAATTGCCGCTCTTAAACTCTGCCCTTGTGGTAAGAGCATCATTGCCTGGCTGCGGGCCATATCCTCATTCTTCAATGAAGTCTCAAAGACGGCAGTATGTGATGAGTTGAATGCCTGCATGATGACACCAGGGAGATGAAGTATACGGGGATCTTTGGAATGCATGGTGCCAAAAATATAGTTTGGAGGAGCCCCCTCGCGCATTACCTTCCAAAGCCGCCCCTTGTCATAGGGTCTCGCCTCACAATTTTCCGGAGCATCGACTTTTGCGACGGCATTTTGAGAAAACACCGAAATTAATAGTAGCGCCGCCAGGCCAAATAGAAGTTTTGAAATTTCTTTCATATGAGTTCTCTTTGATTGCGAAAACTTAAGATTAGCGGCACAGTAACATACAATAGGAGATTTAGACGAATTAGCATTTATGTGGGGGAATGGAATGCCAATCGGAAGACTGAGGTTTAGAAATATCTTTTACAAACTGCTAATTACTGCGGTAATTGCTGTTCTCTGTGTCCGGCCAGCAATGTCTGCTGAGCGGGATATTGTCGTTTTTGCAGCAGCAAGTACAACAGATGTCGTTAGTGCGATTGTTGTTGAATTCGAACGCCGCACGGGATTTCAGGTAACGACGTCTTTCGCCAGTAGCGGAACACTAGCTAAACAAGTTAGAGAAGGCGCTCCCGCGAATATATTTATCTCTGCCAATAAAACATGGCTTGATTATCTTGTGAACGAAAAATTGCTTCTGGAAGACGGGTATAAGGAGATCGCATCAAATCAACTGGTTCTCGTAGCGCCAAAGGAAGAGCGCGTAGTTGACCCTTTCATCATTGATAATTTGCCTGAGATGCTGGAAGGCGGATTTCTTGCAATTGGAAATCCAGATCATGTACCTGTTGGAATATATGCAAAAGCTGCGTTACATTCGTTGAAATTGTGGGATGCCCTTAAAGGCAAATATGTTGCTTTGCCAAATGCCCGGGCGGTAACAGCTTTAGTGGAAAGAGAAGAAGTGCCATTTGCTGTTATTTATGAAACAGATGCCAAGACGAGTAAAAACCTCAAAGTTGTAACAACATTTCCGCCAGATTCATATCCAGCTATCATTTATGGGCTGGGCCTCATCAAAGATTATGACAGTCATGCTGCGAAGGAATTTGTTAAATTTGTTCTGTCGCCGGACGGCAGGGATATATTCGATCAATATGGCTTTGTGACCTTGAAGAATTAAGATTGCCGGGAGCGACCACCAAGAACGTGGCCATTTCCTGCCCGGCCCTTGCTTGAACGCCCTTGGGGGCGGCCAGTTCTAGGCCCACCAATACCTAGTTCGCGATCTTGTAGTTTTTTGACTTCATCACGCAGGCGAGCCGCCTCTTCAAACTCGAGATCCGCTGCGGCCTCTTTCATTTTCTTTTCCAGATCTTCAATGTGGGCCGTCAGGTTATGACCTATCATATGGGTTGCGTCTTCCAACCCCAGGCCGACCTCATGATGATCTTGTTCATAGACACTTTGCATGATGTCGCCGATATTTTTCCGGACAGACATTGGGGTAATGCCGTGTTCAGAATTGAACGCTTCTTGCTTGTCTTTGCGTCGCTTTGTCTCATCAAGTGCGTATTGCATGCTCTTGGTGATTTTGTCTGCATAGAGTATGACCCGGCCATCTACATGCCGTGCGGCCCGGCCGATTGTTTGTATAAGAGATGTTGAAGATCGTAAAAACCCTTCTTTGTCCGCATCAAGAATAGCGACAAGGGCACATTCCGGTATATCAAGGCCTTCACGCAACAGGTTGATTCCAACGAGCACATCGAAGGTTCCAAGGCGTAAATCTCTTATGATTTCAATGCGCTCCAATGTATCAATATCGGAATGAAGATAGCGGACCTTGATGCCATTCTCATGGAAATACTCGGTCAGGTCCTCGGCCATTTTCTTCGTCAATGTTGTTACGAGAACCCGCTCCCCTTTTTCTGCACATAGTTTGCATTCACGCATCAAATCGTCCACTTGCGTGTCAACCGGGCGAATAATGCAATCGGGATCCGTAAGACCGGTTGGACGAATAACCTGTTCGACAAATGCACCACCGGTCCGTTCCAACTCCCACGGGCCGGGCGTTGCAGAGACGAAGATAGTTTGCGGTCTCATCAACTGCCATTCTTCGAATTTTAGTGGTCGATTATCCATGCAAGAGGGGAGTCGGAAGCCGTAATCGGAAAGAGTTGATTTACGGCGAAAATCGCCTTTGTACATTGCGCCGATCTGGCTGACGGTGACATGACTTTCGTCAACCATCAAAACAGCGTTGTCCGGCAGATATTCAAATAACGTGGGCGGTGGCTCGCCTGGTCCTCGCCCCGAAAGATAACGCGAATAATTCTCAATCCCAGCGCAAGCACCCGTCGCTTCCATCATTTCCAAATCAAACATCGTCCGCTGCTCGAGCCGTTGCGCTTCGAGCAATTTCTCATTTGTTTCAAATTCAGAAAGGCGTGATTTAAGCTCAATCTTAATTTTTTCCTGAGCCTGACGCAAAGTTGGTTTTGGTGTTACATAGTGGCTATTGGCATAAATACGAACTTCGCCAAGCTTTCCGGTTTTTTCACCGGTGAGGGGGTCAAATTCTGTAATCGTTTCCAACTCATCGCCGAACAGGGAAAGCCGCCAGGCACGATCTTCCAGATGGGCCGGGAAAATTTCAATGGTATCGCCGCGCACCCGGAATGTGCCGCGTGTGAAACTTGCGTCATTGCGACGATACTGAATCTCTACCAATCTCTTCAACAAATCCTGGCGGTTAAATGTTTGGCCAGTTTTTAAATGCAGCGTCATTTCGCTATAAGTCTCAACCGACCCGATACCGTAGATGCAAGATACGGATGCAACAATTATGACATCATCTCGTTCTAGGAGTGCGCGCGTGGCCGAATGTCGAAGTCGGTCTATCTGCTCGTTTACTGATGCATCCTTTTCGATATATGTATCGGTACGGGCAACATAAGCTTCAGGTTGATAATAATCATAATAAGAAACAAAATACTCCACCGCGTTGTCTGGAAAGAATGCTTTCATCTCCCCGTATAACTGAGCGGCAAGAGTTTTATTATGGGCGAGAATGAGCGTCGGCCGTTGAACCTGTTCAATGACTTTAGCCATTGTGAACGTTTTTCCCGAGCCGGTGACACCTAGTAGGACCTGGTCTTTGTCATGTTGCTCAATACTTGAAACCAGATCCTTGATGGCTTCTGGTTGGTCTCCGGCCGGCTCATAATCGGAAACGACCTTAAAGGCTATGCCACCTTGCGATTTTTCTGGCCTCACTGGTCGATGAGGTATGAACGTGGCGGACGTTTCCTCTAAACCTGATGTTTCAGTTTTGTTCTGAATTTGCATGATCTGTTTATAGGCAGATTATCTGAAAAATTCTATCTCAAACTGAGAGCTGGAGGAAGAATTCCTATACTAATGTGATGAAGATCAAATAAGGGGGAGCCGCTCGGATGGCCAGTAGACAGGAAGGAAAACAGGCTTGTATCCGAACGGCAGCTTGAATTATTTAGGCGCGCCAGAATGGCTTGGAAATTTCATCGAGAGCTTGTTGTGAAGAAACTCCCATATCAACCAAATATTTCTTATCTAAGGAAGCAAGCTGGCGGCGCATGGAAGCTCTTCCTTGCCATTTAACAACAGATTCCACAATTGAGCCAAAAAATCCAGTTTTAGCTTCCGAATTGCGTGTTGCTTTTCCACCTAAGTCATTAATAATGATGTGGTTTGATGCCATTTTCCTTCTCCTTCGAACTCGCCGGGACGACCCTATGTCTTTATCCCTTGGCTTTTTAATGATCTATATGTCGTCTATTTTTAGCTTGATTACAAACGACAAATACTAATAGGATAGATTAGTTTTTCTAATCTGAAAATTTGCGAGAAAAATATGCGTTTACCACCGCTCAATGCATTAAGAAGCTTCGAAGCCGCTGCTCGTCAGTTAAGTTTTTCAAAAGCGGCCGAAGAATTATATGTCACCCCAGCCGCAGTTAGTCATCAGGTTAAGGCGCTGGAAGATTGGCTAGGGGTGGATTTGTTCAAGAGATTGAACCGGGCGGTAATGCTAACTGATGAAGGGCAAAGTTATGTTTTAGGTGTTCGTGAGGGATTACAGCTATTGAGTAGTGCCACTGAAAAGTTAATGAAACAAGATGCCGCGGGTGCTTTACATGTTGATACCATGCCATCTTTTGCTGCGCGTTGGTTATTGCCGAGACTAAGCCGGTTTCGCGACGAACATCCAGACATAGACGTCAGGCTTTCCGCATCAGATCTATTGACTGACTTCGACAGAAATGATGTCGATATAGTGGTGCGCTATGGAAATGGGAACTATCCAGGGCTTCGTGTTGAAAAACTTCTCACGGAAGATGTGCTATTTCCAGTTTGCAGCCCTAGTTTACTGACCGGAGAGCATCCTCTTCGAACGCCGGAGGATCTTCAATTTCACACGTTGTTGCATGATGATATGCGGATTGATTGGGATACTTGGCTGACTGTTGCAGGCGTTGAAAATGTAGATCCCAAAAAAGGGCCAAGCTTCAACGACAGTTCCATGGTGCTGACTGCGGCGATGGCGGGACAGGGTGTTGCACTGGGACGAAGTACCTTGGCAGCAGATGATCTGATCGCGGGGCGCTTGGTGCGGCCATTTAATCAGCAGCCATTGAAGGCAGGACATGCGTATTATATTGTTTGCCCGGAAGAAAAGGCTGATCGTCCTCGTATTGCGGCCTTTCGGACATGGCTTATGAAAGAAGCCGCAATGGATCCAGGCCGGTTCATGTCCAGTTCAATTGAGGAAGTTGAATAACCGGGTTGTTTTGCAGCGAGGGCTTGTAGGAAATTCGACAATCCCCCAATGAATTCTATCAATTGTCGAGCGGCCTGATAAAACGCCGCCAACAAGCGAAAAATTTATGGCTTAAGCTCATTTTTATGAGTATAGAAGTGAGGCTTGTTGGGGGAAAACATGTCACCCCTTTATCCTAACTCAGAGAGAATAAGGTAATGTCTATAATTGCGGAAAGTTTGAGCCGTATTAAACCATCAGTAACCATTGCTGTGACAACGAAAGCTGCTGAACTGCGAGCGGCAGGTCGTGACGTCATCGGCCTTGGTGCAGGGGAGCCTGATTTTGATACGCCGGAGAATATCAAGGCAGCGGCCATACGGGCCATCGAGGAAGGCAAGACGAAATATACGGCCGTTGACGGAATAATTGAGCTGAAACAAGCAATTTGTAATAAGTTCAAGCGCGAAAATGGCCTGACATATGAGACCTCGCAAGTAACAGTTGGAACTGGCGGCAAGCAAATATTGTACAATGCTTTTGTTGCAACGCTAAACCCGGGTGACGAAGTTATTATCCCGACACCCTATTGGGTATCCTATCCGGATATGGTTTTGCTTGGTGGAGGGGAACCTGTTTTCGTTTCGACAACGGCTGAGACGAATTTCAAAATGCAGGCAGCGGACCTTGAAGCTGCGATTACACCGCGTACAAAATGGTTGATTTTCAATTCACCGTCCAACCCATCTGGCGCTGGTTATAGCAGGTCCGAACTAAAAGCGATTACAGATGTGTTGCTGAAGAACCCGCACGTTTGGGTCCTGACAGACGACATGTATGAGCATCTGGTTTATGACGGATTTGAATTCGTGACTCCTGCACAAGTCGAGCCTTTACTCTATGATCGAACCTTGACAATGAACGGAGTGTCAAAAGCTTATGCGATGACTGGTTGGCGCATTGGTTATGGTGCAGGTCCTGTCGAACTGATCAAAGCCATGGCGAAAGTTCAATCCCAGAGTACGTCAAACCCATCTTCAATCAGTCAGCACGCTGCACTTGAGGCGTTGGAAGGCCCTCAGGATTTTATTGCGGAGCGCGCAAAAGCGTTTGAAGAACGACGTGATCTGGTGGTTAGCATGCTAAATCAAGCTGCCGGCTTAAGTTGTCCGAAGCCCGAAGGCGCGTTTTATGTGTATCCGTCTTGTGCCGGATGTATCGGAAAGAAAACCCCTGAGGGGAACATTATCGAAAGTGATTTAGATTTTGCTTCGGCATTGCTCGAAGCGGAAGGGGTTGCGGTTGTTCATGGCGAAGCGTTCGGACTCTCACCACATTTTAGGGTGTCCTATGCGACTTCTACGGAAGCCCTCACAGAAGCCTGTAATCGAATACAGCGGTTTTGCGCCAGCCTTTCTTAAGTGGGCGTAGAAAATTGATAAAAGGCGGCCAGTGATTCGGCCGCCTTTTCTTATGAATCTCCCAAATTGGATAAATAATTTTTGCAAGCCAGCACAAAAGTGCGAAAGATGAATTTTCGGGTCATTTTTTTGTTGCAGGACTCAAACAGGAAGAGGAACATTAGAACATCCTAACAAAAAGGGAGGCACGTTATGGCGGTACTCAAGCCAAAGGGGCCTCGCAGCGTAGCGCTGGTAGGCCCCTATTCAAGTGGTAAAACAACTCTTCTCGAAGCATTCCTGCATATTTGCGGCGAAATTGACAGAAAAGGCAATGTCAATTCCGGGACTTCCACCGGCGACAGTTCTAAAGAAGCCCGTGACCGAAATATGAGTGTTGAAGTAAATGCTGCGCATATGACCTATCTCGGTGATGATTTCACCATTCTCGACTGTCCAGGCTCCATTGAATTCTTTCAGGAAACCGAAAATGCTCTTCGCGGTGTAGATGCGGCGATCGTGGTATGTGAACCGGATCAAAATAGAGTTCTTACGCTGTCGCCGATTTTGAAATTGCTCGAAGATTATGGTTTGCCGACCTTTGTTTTCGTGAATAAAATTGATAAGGCACATGGATCAGTACAGGAATTATTCAACTCATTACAGTCTGTTACTGACAGGGCTCTTGTGCTGCGGCAGGTCCCTATTTTAAAGGATGGCATTGTTACCGGTTATGTGGATCTCGCGTCAGAAAGAGCTTATGTCTATAAGGAGGGCAATGCATCGAGGATTATCGATCTGCCACCGGAAATGGCGGAAGAGGAAGGCACATCGCGATTTTCAATGTTGGAGAAACTAGCAGATTTCGATGACCATCTGATGGAAGAGCTTCTTGAGGATATCGAGCCTGAAAGAGAAGAAATATACACCCTTTTGCAGAACGATTTGAGCGAAGGGGTAGTCACGCCGGTATTTCTGGGATCTGCGGATCTGGATCATGGTGTCCGAAGATTGTTGAAGGCCTTGCGCCATGAAGTGCCCGAAGCCCAGGTCTCTGCTCAACGAAGCGGACTATCCGGTAATGATACTACCGCGATTGCGCAAGTCCTAAAAACCTATATGTCAGCACAAGGCGGCAAGCTTTCACTTGCCCGAATTTGGTCCGGTAAAATAAGTGACGGTGACAGTTTTACAACGGGCCGCATAGGCGGGTTATTTAGAATGCAGGGAAGCAAAATAGAAAAAGTCACAGTGGCTACGGCGGGTGATATTGTTGCATTTGGGAGGCTTGAAGACGCCCATACCGGAGATATACTGACGACAGATGAAGCCAATCATGCCCGCCCTGTTTCCTCACTGGAACCGGTTTATAATTATGCCCTGTTCGCGGAGAAGCGAGAGGACGATGTAAAGCTTTCCTCGGCACTCGGAAAGATCGTTGAGGAAGATCCGTCTTTGATAGCGGAGCACAAGCAGGAAACTCAGGAGCTTTTGCTCTGGGGGCAAGGAGAAATCCACTTGAAAGTTGCCCTGGAACGGTTACGAAACAAATATGGTCTGGAGATAAAATCAAGAAAACCGAAAGTTGCCTATAAAGAAGCAATCCGTAAATCCGCAACTCAGCATGCGCGGTACAAGAAACAAAGCGGAGGGCATGGCCAATTTGGCGATGTGCAAATTGAAATTAAACCGCTGCCGCGTGGCGCCGGATTTAACTTTGAGGAAAAAATTGTCGGTGGCTCGGTTCCTCGCCAATATATTCCAGCTGTCGAGCACGGTGTGAAGGAATATTTGATGGAAGGCCCGTTGGGGTTCCCCGTTGTGGATGTGGAAGTGACCTTGTTTGATGGCCAGTTCCATTCAGTTGATAGTTCCGAGAACTCGTTTCGATCCGCGGCGCGCATTGCCATGAGCGAAGGTATGCCCAAATGTGATCCGGTATTACTGGAGCCCATTTATAAGGTGGAAATTGCAATGCCGTCAGAATATACGTCCAAAGTAAATAGTATTGTCAGTGGTAGAAGGGGTCAAATTCTCGGCTTCGATGCGCGGCAAGGCTGGGATGGATGGGATTTACTGGTTGCAATGATACCTGAATCCGAAGTTCAGGATCTTATTGTAGACTTGCGTTCTGCTACCTTAGGGGTGGGGACTTACAGAAGCGAATTTGATCACCTTCAAGAGCTCACCGGTCAAAATGCTGAAAAGGTTCTGCAAAACCGGGACTGAGGGAGTTTTTCCGAGTTCTGTATTGCGTTGATGATTTTGAGAAATCCGCGGTATCTCACGGACTATTGAATTGTAGTTTACCGGCGATGGTGTCAATTATCCTTGGAAACAAGTGTGATTGATGAAGGAGTGGGCGCGTGCTGATAAAAATTCGTAAAGGTTGGGAACTCTCGGAATCCCAGGCTACTTCAGAAAATGATTTTATAAATCGGCGATCGATTTTAAAAGGCTTTGCAGGTGCGGGTATGCTGGCTTCTGCTGGTGCGTTATCCCCTTTTCGTCAGGCTCTTGCTGAGGAAGGGGATCCAAGTGCGGGTCTTTATCCGGTTCCAAGGAATGAGCTCTACACTGTAGCCCGAAAACTGACGCCAGAAAAAATTGCAACTACTTATAATAATTTTTATGAGTTCGGCTCGCATAAAAATATTTCCAAAGCCGCTCAAGCGCTTCCTATTCGGCCGTGGACTGTCAAAATTACGGGCATGGTTGAGAAAGAGATGGAAATAGATATTGATGATCTACTTGCTAAAATGCCTCTTGAGGAGCGTATTTACCGCCACCGTTGTGTTGAGGCTTGGTCCATGGCAGTTCCCTGGAGCGGCTTTGCATTGAAAGAACTGGTAAAATTGGCGGCTCCAACGTCGAATGCTAAGTATCTTGTTATGAAAACATTTGAAAATAAGGCCGTCGCTCCCGGACAAAGACAATTTTGGTACCCGTGGCCATATACCGAAGGTCTGACGATGGAAGAAGCAACGAACGATCTGTCCTTTATGGTAACAGGTATGTATGGCAAGCCGGTGCCGAAACAGAACGGCGCTCCTTTACGGTTGGCAGCACCGTGGAAATATGGCTTTAAGCAGGCGAAATCTCTTGTCAGTTTTCATTTTTCGGACAAAAGGCCGGTAACTTTCTGGGAAAAACTTAATGCGTCAGAATATGGCTTTTGGGCAAATGTTAATCCCGAAGTTGATCATCCACGTTGGTCTCAGGCAACAGAGCGGGATATTGGTACAGGTGAACGAGTTCCAACAATCATCTACAACGGATATGGTGAATTTGTTGCCGATATGTATAAAGACATAAAGGGCCAAAACCTGTTTATTTGACGCTAAATTTAAGCATTACATACCTGCATTGTATTTCAATTGCTCGCTGGCGTCTTGCAATGCTGGCGGGCATTTCCTGCTGCTCCAGATTCATTTTCTACCGGTTTTCGTGATGATCAGAGTAATCATCAAAAAAAATGCCGACCAAATAAATGGCCGGCAAGTCTAACAGGGAGGTTGCATCTCTCTCGAGATACGGGACAAGTCGGGCAGGGAGGAGCCCTATTGTCCAACACCAGAAGGGGTCTGGTGTGGTAGCACGCTGCATTGCAGCATCGCTATTACTGTATATTGGATGCAATCAGAAAATTTGAACCCGAAAAAATTCATGGCTGCCATGCATTTAATGCATATCAAAAAAAGACCGGCCCCTTGCGAGGCCGGCCTAGTCTAAAGGGAGGTATATCCTTCGATAATACCGATTGTATGTGTCTGGGAGGAAAACACACAATCCACATATCAGCTGGGAGCTGATAACTGATCAATGCTGCAATGCAACATTCATGATCAAAACTTAGTGTATGGCTAACGCTTTTTCAATAGAAATATTGCACTGCACCTATGTAATTCATGCATGCCAGATATGCAGTTTATTGGATCTCTTATGGCATTAAAAACGGCGAAATTTATGTAATGCTGAAGGGGCGCAAAAAAAATGCCGGCCAAATGAATGGCCGGCAAGTCTAACAGGGAGGTGTCATGTCAGGGAGACATGACGTTGCAAAAAACTGGGAGGAATTTTTGCAACATTCACAAAGATCAAGAGATCTTTCGTGAAAACTGATATTGCAATGCAACATCGTATGCCCTTTTGTATGAAATTCTTGTGGTCAGGGAAAGATCAATCTCGGCAACGCCGATATGCAATTACTGCATAGCTTGATAAGATGTTGTTTTAAAAAGCAGATTCGGCGACTTTTTGAATTAGGAAGTCCCTGAAAATTGTAACACGCTTGGATTTTCGTAATTCTTCTGGGTAAACATAATAACTGTCGAAGGAAGGGCCGCCCATATCTGGAAGAATACGGACTACATTGCTATGTCCCTGGACGATGTAATCGGGCAAGCTGGCGATGCCGAGGCCACTTTGGACAGCCAACAACAATCCATATACATTATTGACCTTGAAGACCGGCACTATTTCCTTTCCAAGTTCGGAAAGCTCTTTCATCACCCAATTGACATTGGCAATATTTGTCGGTGCCTCATCGCCGTAAACGATAAGGTTGAAATCAATAACATCTTCAATGGTCGACGGTGTCCCATGTTTTTTCAAAAAATCAGGGGAGGCGTATAAGTGGTGATTGACCGTCATTAGTTTGCGCTGAATAAGATCAGGTTGCACGGGTGCCCTTAATCTGATGGCAATATCTGCTTCGCGCATCCCAAGATCGAGTTCCCGATCGGCCAGAATTAGGTTTACGGTAATTTCAGGATATAGTTCGATAAACTCACGAATGCGGGGTGTGAGCCAGTTCGCTCCGAGGCCAACTGTTGCCGTAACTCGGATCTCACCAGACGGTTTTTCCCGCGCGTCCATCAGCTGCGCTTCAGTCATTGCGAGTTTGGCAAAAACATCATGCGCCGTCCGAAATAGCAATTCTCCTTGTTCCGTCAACAGAAGGCCGCGGGCATGACGATGGAAGAGGGCAACCTTCAGGCTGTCTTCGAGTGCACTAATCTGTCGGCTAACAGCAGATTGGCTTAAATGCAGGGTTTCACCGGCGTGAGTAAAACTACCCGCTTCGGCTACGGCATGAAAAACGCGAAGTTTATCCCAGTCCATCTTGATGTCCAGATTACAGGTTAAGGGCACCCAGGAATACTGGGACTAACCTTTTCTTATTATAAAGTCAGATTACCCGATAATTTGCATCGAAGACAAGGTTGTCTCGCAATATTTCGGTTATCCTGGCTTACTCAGCAGCTTCCTTAGATGTAGAGCTTTCATTAGCCGCAATAAATTTTTCGGCTTCAAGGGCGGCCATGCATCCGGTACCCGCTGCAGTAACAGCTTGGCGGTAAATTTTGTCCTGCACATCGCCACAGGCAAAAATGCCGGGAATATTGGTTGCTGTCGAATCAGGAGCTGTAATCAAATATCCCTCGTCATCCATTTCCAATTTTTCTTTAAACAGCTCTGTATTCGGGCTATGACCAATAGCGATAAATACCCCATGAACTGACACATCTTGTGTCTCATTCGTATGAACATGGCGAATTCTGGCTGCAGTTACACCAAAGGGATCTGCTTCACCGATAATTTCTTCCAGAACATGATCCCAGATTATCTCAATTTTCGGATTTTTCTTAAGCCGTTCGATCAGGATTTTTTCCGCCCGCAAGGAATCGCGCCGATGAACCAGGGTCACCTTGTCCGCATGATTTGTCAGGTAAATTGCTTCCTCAACGGCTGTGTTTCCTCCGCCGATTACCATGACTTCCTTTCCACGATAGAAAAACCCATCACATGTCGCACAGGCGGAAACACCAAAACCCATATATTTTTCTTCAGAAGGAAGGCCCAGCCATTTTGCCGCCGCGCCGGTCGCAATGACGACGGTTTCCGCAATATATTTTGTCCCAGAGTCTGCTGTAGCGACAAACGGGCGTTGGCTTGTGTCCAGGTCTGTGATGTAGTCATTGAAAATTCTTGTTCCGACATTCTTAGCCTGAGCTTCCATTTGTTCCATTAGCCATGGGCCCTGGATTGGCTCTGCAAATCCAGGGTAGTTTTCGACATCTGTTGTAATGGTCAATTGTCCACCTGGCTGCAATCCATGAACGAGAATCGGGTCCAAAGAGGCACGTGCCGCATAAACTGCAGCGGTATCGCCCGCTGGACCAGAGCCAATTATTAAAACATCAGTATTGTGGATTTCAGCCATGCGGTTCTCCGGCGCTCAAAAAGCAGATTCTAAAATGCAATATCAGATTATGTATAATGTGCGGCGAGGGCATGCAAGTGGGCGTATCGGTTTTGCGACCCAGATCACAAAATTATGTGCGTTTGGATAAGATTTTAAGAACTTCAGAGGCAATTCTCTTCGTTTCAAGCAATGGTGTGGAAGACCATTGCTCCAATTTGCCAGTAAAGGGGCGTGTATAACCCATGTCCTGCATTCTTTGGTGAAAATGCTTGAACTTTTGATTCCCGCCGGATAATTCAAATATATAAACCGGTTTCCCCATAGAGCTCGCCTCACAAACCATATTAATGGAATCGGCTGTTACCACGATTGCGGATGCCAGATCGAGAAATCCAAAGTAAGGGTTTTCTCCTTGCCCTTTCCATATTTGATGAGGAAGTTTAGCAAGAGCTTCGGCTAATATGGTTTCGTTTTCATGCCCGGTTCGTCGCGATGTTGTTACCAGAAAACTGCAGCCGGTTTGATCGTGTAAAGACGCTAAATCCTTGGCAAGGTTCGACATGACAGCCGGTGTCAGGTCATAGCACTTGTTGCTGCCGCCTACCAAGACCGTGACAATGGGTCGTGGGAGAGTCTCAATCGATGATCTTAATCTATCTCCTTCTGCTTTTAAAAGTTCAGGAGTGATCCGTCCCAAAGCCCCTTCGGCAACCAATACGTTCGGGCCGCGAAGTTTGTCATGTTCCGGAACGATGACGAGGTCAAAATTCGCAGAGTTTGTATTTGGTGTCTGGATATGGATGGTGAATGTTTTTTGGCCACTTGCTTTTTTAATAGCCATATTGATCGGTATTGAATGTCGCCCACAGGTTATGAGAATATCTGGCCAGGGTGCATTGATCGGATCACTTTCCGGCTTAAGTTGAGATAACGGTGATATCCAAAGGGCCGGGGGAAACCAACGCCAGGGTTTCTTCGTCTGAATACGTTTTACAACGTATTCCAACCCTAGCGCCTCTGCCAATCCAATGCATTGGACTTCCATGCCGGCGCTTCCGTCGGTCATGACCCAACATGTCATATTTTTCTTCTTTTCGTTCACATTCATTTCCCTGCTTTAAGCGGTCCCTTTCCCATAGGTCAAGTCCTAAGCCGTAAATTTGATAATTTGGCATATTCCCTGCTTCTATCTCTTGGCGGAATGCAATCCTTGTAATAATATTGCGCACAACTGACAGCCGGAGGAAATAATGCAACGTGTTAAACTAGACGAAATAGATCGCCGTATTCTGCACGATTTGCAGGAAAATGGCCGAATTACTAATGTTGAACTGGCAAAAAATGCTGGTATATCGGCCCCTCCCTGTTTACGGCGCGTGCGAGCCCTGGAGGAAACGGGCTTTATTCAAGGATACCATGCTCAGTTAAACTCTGAGAATCTTGGATTTGGCGTAACGGTCTTCGCATTGGTGGGCTTGCAAAGTCAGGCCGAGGTTGATTTGTCCGCATTCGAAGAAAGGGTAACGGCATGGCCGTTGGTGCGGGAATGTTACATGCTAGCCGGTGAAAATGACTTTATATTAAAAGTTGTTGCGAAAGACTGGGATACCTATCAGCATTTTTTAACCCACGAATTAACAGCTGCACCAAATGTTGCTCATGTAAAAACCTCGCTTGGTATTCGTGTTTCCAAATATTTGCCGGGTGTTCCGGTTGAAACAAATGTTGGCATTGACGAAACGTAACCAAACGCAGTGTAAAAAAGTAAAATTATCTAGATACCATGTGGGAGACAACAAATGGCCGCGAATCCGTTCGAAACCAATCTTGATATGAATGCAGCGAACTTTGAACCCCTGTCACCGCTGACTTTCATCGAACGCTCGGCTGAAGTATACCCTGATAAAACAGCAGTAATACACGGTGACTGGTCCTATACCTACCGGGAGTTCTATGCCAGAACACGGCGGCTGGCGAGTGCCCTCAAAAATAGAGGAATTGGTATAGGTGACACTGTCTCGGTGATTGCACCTAATATACCGGCTCTGTTGGAAAGTCATTTCGGGATCCCGATGATTGGTGCAGTTTTGAATGCACTTAATACACGGCTTGATGCAGCAGCCCTTGCTTTTATTCTCGACCATGCCGACTGCAAACTTTTAATCACAGACCGATCTTTCTCTTCTCTCATTTCTGAAGCATTGTCTATATGTGCAGTAAATCCAATTGTAATTGATATTGATGACCCATTGGCCGATTCGGGTGTGCTGGTGGGTGAAATGGATTACGAAACCTTCCTTGCCTCAGGCGATCCGGATTTCATATGGCACGCGCCGAAAGATGAATGGCAAGCCCTGTCGTTAAATTACACATCGGGAACTACCGGGGATCCAAAGGGTGTCGTTTATCATCATCGTGGCGCCTATCTGGCGGCGACAGGGTCCGCGATGACGTGGAACCTGCCCAAATCAGCGACCTACCTGTGGACGTTACCGATGTTCCATTGCAATGGCTGGTGCTTTCCCTGGACCGTTACGGCTGTAGGCGGCACGCATGTTTGTTTGCGTAATGTTGAAGCCACCGCAATCTATGATCAGATGCAGAAGCATGGTGTAGATTATATGTGCGGAGCGCCCATTGTTCTTTCAATGATGATCAATACAACGGACGAGAATAAGGCAAAGGCACCCAAGGGCGTTAAAGCGATGGTCGCAGGTGCGCCACCTCCTGCCGCGGTGCTTGCCCAAATTGATGCTATGGGGTTTGACGTTACCCACGTATATGGCCTGACTGAAACCTACGGGCCCGCTGTCTATTGTGATTGGAACCCTGAATGGAACGATAAGCCTAAGGACGAACGGGCAGCGTTGAAGGCACGCCAGGGAGTTCGATATCATGCACTTGCTGAGCTAGATATAATGGACCCGGAAACGATGACACCTGTTCCATGGGATGGTCAAACCATGGGTGAGGTGATGTTACGGGGAAATCTCATAATGAAGGGGTATTTAAAAAACGCCAAAACAACGGATGCATCATTCGAAAGTGGCTGGTTCCATTCTGGCGATCTGGGTGTCATTCATGAAGATGGATATATTGAGCTGAGAGACCGTTCGAAAGATATTATAATATCTGGCGGCGAGAATATTTCGACTATTGAAGTTGAAAATGTCCTTTACAAGCATCCGGAAATTCTGGAAGCCGCCGTAGTTGCGCGCCCAGATGAAAAATGGGGCGAGACACCGTGCGCCTTTGTGACGCCAAGAGACGGCAAATCCCCTACTTCATCTGAAATTATAGCTTTTTGCAGAGACAATCTTGCACATTTCAAGTGCCCCAAAACTGTTATATTTGCTGAATTACCTAAAACGTCGACAGGGAAGGTGCAAAAATTCGTTCTCCGCGAAACAGCCAGAAACCTGTAGTTATCAAAAAATTAACCAAGTTCTGAGTATTGTCTACATCCAAATTTACTTCGGAGGATGCGGCCTTGACCCAGTACCTTGTTACGGAAGAAAATCCAGCTGGTAAAAAGCTGGAAGACGTTTTGGCGATGGTGCGAAACGATATTTTGGAGCGCTGCCTGTTGATCACAGATGATCCGCGTGCTGAAGCTAAATCTGTTCTTGCAAACAATATGCGTATACTCAATTTGCTGACCAACGCTATCGAGCTTGCCGAAGACAGTACGACTACTCTGGATAAGGCATTTGGTCCCAGTCAGGCTGGAAAAGGAGGCCCTCCGCGTATTGGTCACTGATGTGCTAGGATGAAAATCAAAGTTAGGTTAAAAACCCTAAATTATTGAGGGGGCTGCCATTTACGGCGCCCCCTCTTTTATTTGCCTCTACCTGTCAGACTTGTTCTGAACGCGGAATTAAAACGCTGAATGGGAATGAGAGTCAAGAGACTCTGTCACAAATACGTCAAAAAATATTCTTTTTTAGTCGTAGGCGGGTCAAAAAAAGAGCCGCCTATGAAAGGCGGCCCAAGTCAACAGGGAGGCGTCATAAGGACTGGAATTGGGATTCCAATCCATGTAATCCGTATCGGACTACATCTTTCAATGTAGCGAAAATTTATTAAATTACAATTAACGAATACACGCAAATGGATTTATCGTGACCACTTATGGTCATTTTTTCGACATGATTCGGACGGAGTTTTAAGTGTGCGAATGATTTAGAAAATCATATTGTCCTATTTTTTGAAAAAGCTATCGGCGGTGTCCTGGGCGGCCAGTTTCTTTTTAATAATCAATTTGACCTTTTCGATCTCAGTGGTCATATCTGCAATATACTCATGCAGGTCGTCAATCGACATAGTGTCAAAATTGACGTTTGAAGACAGACTTTGTGAAGATTCTTCATCGTTACTTGTCATCGCAGTTATCCTCAATATGCTATGCGTCACGGGCGTCAGTATAAACCTGCAAATATACTAACTTGCTGCTTTGCATGCGGACAAATAAAAAGTCGGAGAAAAAAATGATCACGTTGCCTACAACTATGACAGCGATTGAAATTAAAGAATTTGGGGGCCCGGAAGGATTAGTACCAACAAACCGTCCTGTACCGTCCCCAGGGCATGATGATGTTTTAGTGAAGGTTGTCGCCGCCGGAGTTAATCGCCCAGATGTATTGCAACGGATGGGGGGGTATGCGCCGCCGCCAGGAGCTTCCGATATACCGGGATTGGAAATATCTGGCACCGTTGCAGCTGTTGGCTCTGGCGTCACCCGATTTAAAGTTGGGGATAGTTTATGCGCGTTGGTTGCCGGTGGTGGCTACGCTGAATATTGTATCGCGCCGGAAGCCCAATGTCTGGACGTGCCTTCGGGTTACGACCTCGTACGTGCTGCCGCAATCCCAGAAACATATTTTACGGTATGGACAAATGTATTTGATCGGGGCCGACTTAAAGGTGGAGAGACTTTTTTGGTTCATGGTGGCGCTAGCGGCATTGGAACAACTGCCATTCAACTCGCGAAGTCCTTTGGTGCGCGAGTTTTCACAACGGCTTCAACAGACGCTAAATGCCGTGAAGTTGAAGCCTTGGGTGCGGAGCGAGGCATCAATTACAATGACGAGGATTTTGTAAAAATTGTTAAGGAGTTGACCGACGGACGTGGTGTTGACCTCATTCTGGATATGGTGGGCGGTGATTACATTCAACGAAATATATCAGCCCTTGCCGTAGAAGGCCGGCTTGTGTATATCGCTTTTTTAGGCGGCGCAGCGGCGGAAGTTAATTTTGCTCCAGTTATGATGAAACGCCTGACGATAACAGGCTCGACTTTGCGGCCGCAGTCCATTCAGGCGAAATCTGAAATTGGCGCGGCATTGGAAGAGAAGGTTTGGCCGTTACTTGCAGCCGGATCAATTGGTCCGGTCATGGATAGCGTGTTTCCTCTAAAAGAAGCCGCTGCAGCACATAAACGGATTGACGATTCCTCGCATATTGGGAAAATCGTCCTTGAGGTTTGATTTAAACGCTTGCTTGACGAAGATATTGGCGTATACGGCCTAGACTTTAGGGGTGATATCCGCCATATACAGTGAAGAAATAGCAGTAGGCCCCTCTCTCGCTGGGAAGGGCCACATAAGGAGATATTATGGTTACGCCATTATTGCCAAAGGCAACGGCTGTTTGGTTAGTTGATAATACAGCTTTGTCATTTGCACAAATTGGCGATTTCTGCGGTTTGCATTCACTTGAAATCCAAGGAATTGCGGATGGTGAAGTCGCTATTGGTATTGTTGGGCAGGATCCGACTGCAAGCGGCCAACTCACGCAAGAAGAACTGGACCGTTGTCAGAATGACCCTACTGCGCGTCTTGAGCTGAGTAAACCTGCCGGTGATGTGCCGCAACCACGGCGACGCGGTGGTCGCTATACACCTGTTTCTCGACGTGGAGATCGGCCGGATGCAATTTCCTGGTTGGTTAAGTTTCATCCAGAGCTTACAGATGCGCAAATATCCAAGTTGATTGGAACCACAAAAACAACCATTACTGCAATTCGGGATAAAACTCATTGGAATACGCAAAATATTCGGCCACGAGATCCCGTAAGTGTTGGTATCTGCACACAGCTTGAATTGGATGAAGCCGTTAAGAAATCGGCGCATCGGCGGACCGACGAGGACCGGGGTAAATTGATGGAAGAAGTCGCTGCTGCGGTCGCTGCTGAAGCTGCCGCGGTGCCACTAACTCCTTACGAGCTTAAAAAACAGCAGGCCCAAAAAGAAGAAGCCTACGATCCGATGGCTGAAGCGGAGGCCGTCTTTGGAAAGACCGATGCAAGTACGGAAAAACAAGATGAGGCGGCTAAAATTGCCAAAAGCTTTGACGATATTTTCAAGCCTTCGTCTAGCTAGCTGATAGAGTATATATCCGATAACAAACCGCGAGATTTTTCTCGCGGTTTTGTTTTGTATCAATGAAATTGATCGATTTTTGTATCTAATAATGGTCTCTATTGACTTTGAACGGTAACCGTTGTTTTTCTAGGGACAAACTAAGAATAGATTCAGGGAGTAACCTATGGCCACTTATGAAGAAGACTATCAGCGTTCTTTGCAAGACCCGAACGGGTTTTGGGGAGAGGCAGCCTCGGACATAAGCTGGTATAAACCCTGGACGACTGTTCTCAACGATACCAATCCACCCTTTTATAAATGGTTCGAGGGTGGGGAGCTCAACACTTGTTACAATTGCCTCGATCGGCATGTTGAGGAAGGGCGAGGTGATCAACATGCGTTGATATACGACAGCCCCATGACGAACCAGGTCAAGAAATTTACGTATCGCGAACTTACAGAAATCGTTGCTCGATTTGCTGGGGGACTAGCAAGTCTTGGTGTCACTAAGGGCGATAGGGTTTTGATCTATATGCCAATGGTACCTGAAGCACTTGTCGCGATGCTTGCCTGTGCGCGATTAGGGGCGGTACATTCTGTGGTATTTGGGGGATTTGCACCCAAAGAGCTGGCCACACGGATTGACGATGCAAAACCTGTTTGCATCATAGCGGGATCGTGTGGCTTGGAACCGGGAAGAATTGTCGAGTATAAGCCTTTACTAGACGAAGCCTTTGAGATGTCGACACATAAGCCTTCGAGCAGTGTGATTCTGCAGCGATCAGAATGTGTAGCGTCCATGGTCGAGGGGCGTGACCATGATTGGCAGGAGTTAGTGGCGGCTTCAGAACCTGTTGACTGTGTACCTGTTGCGGCGACAGATCCTCTTTACGTCCTTTATACATCAGGGACTACGGGTATTCCCAAAGGAGTGGTCCGTGACAATGGGGGACATGCGGTAGCCCTGAAATGGTCCATGAAATATGTTTATGACATCAATCCCGGAGAAGTCTTTTGGGCTGCATCGGATGTTGGCTGGGTTGTAGGGCATTCCTACATCGTATATGCCCCATTGTTGCATGGCTGCACGACAATTTTGTTTGAAGGGAAGCCCGTTGGGACACCGGATGCGGGCACTTTCTGGAGAGTTATTCAAGATCATAAAGTTAAAGCGTTGTTTACAGCGCCGACTGCGTTTCGCGCGATCAAGCAGTATGACCATGAGGCGAAACTGCTTGCGAACTACGATCTCAGTAACTTTAAAACTCTGTTTCTCGCAGGAGAACGTGCAGACCCCGATACCATTATCTGGGCTCAGGATGCCTTGAAAGTACCTGTTATTGACCATTGGTGGCAAACGGAATCGGGCTGGCCAATCGGGGCTAACTGTATGGGGTACGGAATGAAACCTGTTAAGCTGGGAAGTCCCACTTTACCAGTGGCCGGATATGACATTCGAATTATTGATGAAGAAGACGCATTTTCAGAAAAAGCAACCGGTGATATTGGTGTGATCGCAATTAAGCTACCTCTACCTCCGGGCACGTTGCCGACGTTATGGCACAACGACCAAGGTTATATCAATTCTTACCTAAGTGATATTCCCGGATACTATAAAACGGGCGACGCTGGTTATGTAGATGAAGATGGGTATCTCTTTATCATGGCGCGGACGGACGATATTATCAATGTCGCAGGTCACCGGCTTTCAACTGGCGGCATGGAAGAGGTTTTGGCGGGTCACAAGGACGTCGCGGAATGTGCGGTTATCGGCGTACAAGACGAGCTAAAAGGACAAGCGCCGATGGGGTTTGTCGTGTTGAATATTGGTGTGAATCGTGACCATGAAGATCTAAAGAAGGAACTCGTAGGACTTGTCAGAGAAAAAATTGGCCCCGTCGCAGCGTTCAAGATTGCGCTGGTCGTTGCCCGATTGCCAAAAACGCGTTCCGGTAAGATATTGAGAGGTGTCATGCGAAAAGTGGCGGACGGCGAAGACCTTATAGTTCCGGCAACAATCGACGATCCCTCCATAGTAACAGAAATTGCTGATGTCCTTGCGACAGTCGGCTATCCCATAGCAAAAAAGTAATTGAGGAAATGACCATGCGGTTGAAAGACAAGGTTGCAATTGTAACTGGTGCCGCCCAAGGGATCGGTTACAGTATCGCCCAACGTTATTTGGCGCAGGGAGCAATAGTCTACGTAGCAGATATAGATGGAGCAGCAGCAACAAGCGCAGCGGAAAAACTGGGATCGTCAGCGATTCCCGTGATTTGTGATGTCTCTAAAAAATCCGAGTGTGTTGCACTGGTCGAAAAAGTTATGAATGATCAGGCGCGTGTCGATATCCTGGTCAATAATGCCGGCATTCTTCGTACAGGAGATGTGCTGGAAATTTCTGAGGAAGATTTTGATGCTGTGTTGGGCGTTAATCTCAAAGGTGCTTTTTTGCTTAGCCAAGCTGCTGGTAAAGTAATGGTTAATCAGGAAGGCGGCGGCAGTATCATCAATATGTCTTCGGTAAACTCACTTCTGACCATTCCGAATATTCTGCCATACAACGTGTCGAAGGGTGGTTTGAATCAATTAACACGCGTTATGGCAGTCTCTCTAGCTCAACGCGGCGTAAGGGTTAATGCGATAGGGCCTGGCTCGATCGCTACCGATATGTTGAACCAGGTGATGGAGGATGAAGCAGCCCGTCATGCAATCCTATCGAGAACGCCTATGGGCCGAACAGGAAAACCCGAGGAAATAGCCGACGTTGCATTATTCCTGGCAACCGATGAAAGTTCATATATTACGGGACAGGTTATTTATGCGGATGGTGGACGATTGGGACTTAACTACACATCTCCGGTACCTGAAGCTTGATCAGCCCTTGCATATTGTAACAACATTGGCATTTTCCAGTGCCGTCAAAAGCTTTATCGATCGCGGATCATTCGGACTTCCAACATGATTTGCGACTGACCAGCTTAGAATGTCAACATGCGCATTTATGAATTCCAGGTTTAACGCTTCGACTTCGATAGCGTTACCTGTCAGCAGACAAATTTTCTCCCCAACCAAGCTGATCAGAGGATAGTCGAACGATCCACCCATTCCTTTTAGATCGTGGCAATGATTGAAGATAATATCACGATCTAAGAATGTTCCTGTGTTTTCAGCGAGGGCCTGCCAAGATTTTTTAATTTCTTTGATACTATCAGCAGCACCAATCAGAAATTTTTCTGCCAGAGCATGCATATTTTGCTCTGATCGTTTTTCGATTTCGTCGAACGAGATACCGGTATCCTGTTCAACTTTTGTTTGCAGCCGATCCGGCGGCCGATGAATTTCATAGTCGCCTTTATTTTCTATTTTGACCATGAGGTGCCTTGACAAAAAACATAAAACTTAGTGGAAAACATAAGTCAGAGTACTTTTACTCCCGCCTTTCAAGGCCTTCATATCCACGCATTGCACGGCGTCGATCAGGCCCTAAAAACTCATCAGCCTTTATAAATGGTCGTGGGTTTTCGACCATCCACACCAAACGATCATATAAAGACCCGACGGATGCTGGTTTCGCCAGAAACTCAGTGGCTCCGACATTTCTTGCTTTAATGACAGTATCAATTTCAGTTTGTCCCGATAGAACGAGAATTGGTACATAAGGGTCACAGCCATCTTCACCCCTACGAATTCGCTCAATAAGTTCAAAGCCGTCCAATGATGCCATTTTCAGATCTGTGATTAAGATGTCAGGTTGCTTCTTTTTCATCATTTTAAGTGCATTGTTCGCGTTGAGGCAGCCTCGGAAATTAGTAATGTCCATCGCCTGCAGCAAGTGCTTTACGATTAAATGCATGTTCTTGTTGTCATCAACAAACAAGATATCAAGCTTCTTGAAATTGTAGTTTTTCGCCATCAAAAACCCATCGCGCTATTCAATTACCAATTACTATTTTTTCAATACGTGGAATTGTAGTTGAAAATTGTTAATTCTTCACAAACGCAAAATTGTTTTATAGATGATATGTATTAGTCAAAATTGTAAGATTCTGAAGGTCAGCGATGCCCCGCTCATAAATTGGTGGAACTCGCATTGCAAGCCGTAAGGAGTTTAACGAAAAATGGAGATGGAGAATGCCTAAAGCCATAAATATTCAGGCTGAATTGGCGTCATTGACGCACTTGAGAAATCGACAAAAAGATATGCCGGAGGATGTTGTTGGAGACGCCTTTGCCAGATTGGCAGAATATGATGAAGGCGCTGTTTTTACAGGAAGTTTTGATGGTGAAAGCCCTTGGGAGCGTCACACTAAGGGCGATGAGTTGGTCCACGTGTTGGCAGGACAAACCCAGTTGACTATTTTAGGGGAGGAAGGGGAAGATGTTCTGGAACTGCAAGCCGGTATGCTTACGGTTGTACCAAAGTCATGCTGGCACCGATTTAAGTCACCTGAAGGTGTCACGTTATTGACTGTTACCCCCCAGCCTACAGATCATTCATCCGCAGAGGATCCGCGTTAAGAAGATTTTATGCAACAGCGATAGCTTCGATCTCAAGCAACCAGGAAGTGTCAAAAATACCGGCAATAATAACAGTAAGTGCAGGCTTGTGTTCCCCCAATGCAGTGGCGCGGGCTCTCCTGTTAAGAAGGGCATATTTTCGATCCGACAGAAAAGTTGTAACTTTAACCAGATTATCAATATCCATATTAGCTGCTGATAACTGTGCCTTGATATTGTCCCAGGCAACTTGCGCTTGATCGTCAAAACTGACCGGGATTTTTCCATCGACTGTGACCGGGATTTGGCCACTAATATATAGGGTGCGATTACCATCAATTACTTCACGCGCCTGAGCATAGCCTCCGGCTGCGACAGGAGCGTGTTCTGAGTTGATTTCGCGCGACTTCATAGCATTTCTCCCTAGAATTGGCGTATTAAAGCAGAAAACAGCAAAGCCTTCCCATAATACTGGAAAGGCTTTGCCAGAAAACTTAGTTTAATGAAATCTAATCTACATACGTAACTTCGACGATTTCATATGCCTTCGATCCGCCGGGCGTAGTCACTTCAATGCTATCGCCCTGTTCTTTTCCAATCAAAGCCCGCGCAAGAGGTGCGGTAATCGAAAGTCGACCTTGTTCGATACTACTTTCATCTTCTCCAACAATTTGATACCTGGTTTCCTCATCAGTATCTTCGTCAGCCAGCAGGATTGTCGCACCAAACTTGACTTGATCTCCGGAAATCGAGGTAACATCAATGACTTCGGATCGGCCAAGCTTATCTGCAAGCTCGGCAATCCGGCCTTCGATCAGAGACTGTTGTTCTTTGGCGGCGTGATATTCGGCGTTTTCTGAAAGATCACCATGCTCACGTGCCGTTGCAATCGCCTGGATGATCGACGGGCGTGCATTGGACTTTAGCTCTTTCAGTTCAGCTTCAAGCCGAGTGAATCCAGCCGCTGTCATAGGTATTCTTTCCATTGTCTTCTCAAATCACGTGTTACACGCAATAGCCTTATGTTTCGCCTAGCCAAAAAGGCGACTTGATTAATATCTCATATAACAGTTGTCAAGGAATTAAGAATAGGATTGAAGTGGCTTAACTTCAAGAGTTCCTGTTTTTATTTTTTCAATAGCCATCACGGTAGCATGTGCGCCAGCAACGGTTGTTGAATAGGGAGTTTTCATCATGAGCGCTGTATTCCGGATGTCGTAACTGTCCCGCAATGCCTGTGCACCTTCTGTTGTATTAAAGACCATGGCGATATCGCCATTTTTCATATCATCTACAATATTTGGCCGGCCTTCCATGACTTTATTGACGCGCTTGACCTTTAGGCCTTGGGCATTCAAAAACTCAGCTGTTCCTCCAGTGGAGACAATATCAAATCCAAGATCGATGAGTTTTGCAACTGCATTCTTGATTGCTCCTTTATCCAGATCCTTGACCGATACGAAAATGGTCCCGGTTGTTGGTAATTTGACGCCAGCAGCAATCTGGGATTTAAGAAAAGCAGAGCCAAAATCGGAATCTATGCCCATAACTTCGCCCGTGGACCGCATTTCGGGCCCAAGGACAACATCGACACCGGGAAAACGGGTAAAAGGAAAAACCGCTTCTTTGACAGTTACGTGATCAAGCGCCCGATACTCCAAATTGAAAGCAGACAGACTTTCACCAGCCATTATTCGAGCCGCAATTTTTGCAATCTGATAATTGATACTTTTCGCAACGAACGGCACGGTACGGCTGGCTCTTGGGTTAACTTCGAGGATAAAAATTACATCGTCCTTGATGGCAAATTGGACGTTCATCAATCCAATAACATTTAATGCCAGTGCCATTGCTTCAGTTTGACGCTTAATTTCTGAAATAAGAGTATCGGAAAGCGTATGAGGCGGAAGGGAGCATGCGCTGTCTCCTGAATGAATGCCCGCTTCCTCGATATGCTCCATAATCCCAGCAACAAAAACTGATTTACCGTCACACAGGCAATCAACATCCACTTCAATGGCATTCTGTAAATATCCATCGACAAGTACAGGATTGTCGCCTGAGACTTGAACCGCCTCGCGCATATAGCGATCGAGTGATTCAGCATCCCTGACAATTTCCATACCACGGCCGCCTAGAACATAAGAAGGGCGAACGACGACCGGAAACCCTATTCTTTCGGCAATGGTAAAAGCCTCGGGAACAGAGCGAGCAATTCCGTTTTCTGGCTGCTTCAAATTCAGTTTGTGCAAAAGCTGTTGAAATCGTTCGCGGTCTTCCGCCAAATCGATCGCGTCCGGTGTTGTTCCCAGGATTGGAACACCAGCCGCTTCCAGACCAGCCGCCAATTTGAGGGGGGTTTGGCCCCCGAATTGTACAATCACCCCATGTAATGTGCCGTTGCTTTGCTCTTTTCGTATGATGGCTAGCGTATCTTCAACTGTTAAGGGCTCAAAATACAGCCGATCAGAGGTGTCGTAGTCTGTCGAAACTGTTTCCGGGTTACAATTGACCATTATAGTTTCATAGCCGGTTTCGGACAGAGCATAAGCAGCATGTACACAGCAATAGTCAAACTCGATCCCTTGACCAATCCGATTTGGCCCGCCGCCGAGAATGATGACCTTCTTTGTGTCCGTCGGGTCTGCTTCGCATACGGCCGGGTCCCATTCATTTCCTTCATAAGTGGAGTACATATAAGGTGTTTGAGAGGGAAACTCCCCCGCGCAGGTGTCGATACGCTTAAACACTGGATGAATGTCAAATTTCTCACGTGCCGCATATACATGGGCTTCTTTAGTTCCCGCAAGCTCTGCAAGCCGGCTGTCACTGAAGCCCATTGACTTCAATTTCAGCAATCCGCCTTTTGTAGTTGGGATACCGGAGTCTTTAACGGCAGCCTCCAGAGCGACAATTTCTTGAATTTGAGAGAGGAACCAGGGTTCATATTTACTTGCTGCCCGTACTTCTTCCAGTGTTAAACCTTCACGGAAGGCCTGAGCTATACTTAATAATCGATCAGGTGTCGGGTAAGCCAGGATCGCTTGAATACGTTGCTTGTCTGCCGGCTCCTCTCCTGGGCCGGCAAAGATCTGCTCATTTAACCCGGTTAGTCCGGTTTCAAGCGACCGCAATGCCTTTTGTAGACTTTCTGCAAAAGTCCGGCCAATGGCCATTGCTTCTCCAACTGATTTCATTGCTGTGCCAAGTTTTGGCTCGGCGCCGGCAAATTTTTCAAATGTAAAGCGCGGGATTTTTGTCACGACATAGTCGATGGTTGGTTCGAACGATGCAGGTGTCACGCCGGTGATGTCATTGTCCAATTCGTCCAATGTGTAGCCGATTGCCAGCTTTGCCGCTATTTTGGCTATGGGAAAGCCTGTTGCCTTCGATGCCAATGCACTTGAACGCGAAACCCGAGGGTTCATTTCAATGATGATAAGCCGGCCATTTTCCGGATTGACGGCAAACTGAACATTGGATCCACCAGTTTCAACTCCGATTTCACGCAAGACCGCGATAGAGGCATTCCGCATCAATTGATATTCTTTGTCCGTCAAAGTCAGGGCAGGGGCGACGGTTATGGAATCTCCCGTGTGCACACCCATCGGATCAACATTCTCGATTGAACAGATAATGATACAATTGTCCGCTTTATCCCGGACTACTTCCATTTCATATTCTTTCCAACCAACGATACTTTCTTCAACCAGGACTTCTGTGGTTGGTGACGCATCGAGGCCAGAGGCAATGATCGCTTCAAACTCTTCACGATTATAAGCAATCCCACCACCGGTACCGCCCAATGTGAAGGAAGGTCGGATAATACATGGGAGTTTTACTTTTTCGAGGACCGTCCAGGCTTCTTCAAGGGAGTGAGCAACGCCGCTTACCGGCATATCAAGGCCAATTTTCAGCATTGCTGTTCTGAACTGATCCCGGTCTTCGGCTTTAGCAATGGCGTCACGGTTAGCGCCAATGAGCTGAACACCGAGCCGGTCAAGTGTGCCTCGTTCGGCTAACTCCAAAGCGGTATTCAGGGCCGTTTGCCCGCCCATGGTTGGAAGGATTGCATCGGGGCGTTCCTTTTCCAGAATTTTCTCAACAATGTCTGCGGTTATGGGCTCCACATAGGTTGCATCGGCAAGCCCCGGATCCGTCATAATGGTCGCTGGGTTGGAGTTCACGAGAATGACGCGGTAGCCTTCTTCCTTCAGGGCCTTGCAAGCTTGGGTGCCGGAATAATCAAATTCGCATGCCTGTCCGATTATTATCGGGCCGGCACCAATGATCATGATGGATTTTATGTCGGTACGTTTAGGCATGTTTATCAACCAGATCTATAAACCGCTGAAAAAGGTAATGGCTGTCTTGTGGACCCGGGCTGGCCTCAGGATGATACTGGACGGAAAACACGGGCTTGCCGTCGATGCTCAGCCCCTCAACCACGCCATCGAATAATGACTTGTGCGTTTCAGTGACACCTTCCGGTAAACTGTCCCGAACAACGACGAAACCATGGTTCTGTGAAGTGATTTCAACTTTACCCGTTGTCAAGTCCTTGACCGGTTGGTTCGCGCCGCGATGGCCTTGATGCATTTTTGTTGTGTCAGCGCCGAGAGCCAATGCCAGCATTTGATGGCCAAGGCAAATACCAAACGTTGGTATCCCGCTTTCCACACATTCACGAATAACAGGAACAGCGTAAACGCCGGTCGCCGCTGGGTCTCCGGGGCCATTTGCCAGAAATATGCCGTCCGGGTTCAAGGTTGCAATATCCTGATAGCTTGCTGTCGCTGGAACAACAGTAATACGACATCCCAATTCCGCAAAACACCGCAATATATTGTGCTTGATACCGTAATCGATCGCGACAATGTGCCGACGCGGATTTGTCTGCGCTCCATAACCTTCTTTGATATCCCAATTGGATTCTGTCCAATCATAGGATTCTGTGCAGGAAACCTCTTTCGCGAGATCCATCCCTTCAAGGCCTGGCCATGCAGCAGCCTTAGCTTTCAGATCTTCCAGGTCAAATTTGCCATCTTTACTGTGGGCAATAACGCCATTTGGCGCCCCTGATTTTCGTACAATATGTGTCAGGCGTCTTGTGTCGACCCCGGAAATGCCGATTAGGTTTCGGGATTGCAACCAACCGTCCAAATGCCCCTTTGCCCGCCAGTTAGCTTCGTCAGTTATTTCTGCACGAATTATCAACCCATTTGCCGCGGCACCATGTGTTTCGATATCTTCGTCGTTGAATCCGACATTGCCGATATGGGGAAAGGTAAAGGTGATAAGCTGGCCTGCAAAGGACGGGTCTGTCAGGCTTTCCTGATATCCTGTCATGGACGTGTTAAAACAAACCTCTCCGATCGTTTCACCTTCAATTCCGACGCCAAATCCATGAAAGATGCTGCCATCGCCGAGTACAAGGACGGCGGTGGCTGTCCGTTCAATATTTAAGTCCGTGGATTTGCTCGCATAAGACATGATGATAGGGACCCTCTCGCGGAAATTCCGCCGAGCCGTTTTACTTTGGCCAAATGTTGATATTTCCGCTGGAACATAGGGAGTTTGAGTGGGTCCGTCAAGTTTTCCGTTGCAAAAATTTCCCTTTAAAATCAATATGTTACAAAGAAAAATTGGTTTGCTAAAAAATCGGGTTTCAGTTAGTATTGCGCCTTTCTTTACAATAGATGTGTATGTATATGTTGCGAACCAATATCAAGTCGAACCTAAAAGACGCAATGAAATCAAAGGATAAGCGTAAGACTTCAACGTTACGTCTTATCATCGCAACCTTGCAAGACCGTGATTTGGCTGCTCGAGATAATGGGGCAGAAGAAGGAATCACAGAGGATGAGATTCTTCAAATGCTGACAACTATGGTTCGCCAACGAAAAGAGTCGATTTCAGCTTATGAAAAAGGTGGGCGGATTGATTTGGCGACTTCGGAGCAGGAGGAAATAGAGATAATCTCTGATTTCTTGCCGAAGCAATTCGATGAGGAAGAAATCAGAAACGCAGTTAAAGAAATTATAGCGGAGATCGATGCGCAAGGCCTCAAGGACATGGGGAAGACCATGGCGACATTGAAGGGAAAATACGCAGGCTGTATGGATTTTTCGATCGCGAGCTCCATTGTTAAAGAGACCTTGGGCGCGTAGTCAAGTAAGGTCATTGTCTATTGCCTTGTCAATTGGTGACCTTTAACGGGTGTGGGAGAATAAATGGCCTTTCCGCCGCAATTTTTAGAGGAAATACGAAACCGGGTTAGCCTTTCTGAGGTTATTGGCCGGCGGACGAAATTGGTCAAGAAGGGTCGCGAGCATTCAGGGCTCTGCCCGTTTCACAATGAAAAAACACCTTCCTTTACAGTCAATGAAGAAAAAGGATTTTATCATTGCTTTGGCTGTGGCGCCAATGGCGACTTAATAGAATTTATTAAACAAACTGAAGGTGTAGCGTTTCCGGAAGCCGTGGAACGACTAGCGTCCATCGCCGGATTGCAGATGCCGGTTGAAAGGCCGGAAGATCACGCCCGCCGGCAAAAGGCTGCGACGTTACATGATGCCTTGGATTTAGCTGCAAAATGGTTCACATCGCAGTTAAAAACGCAGGCTGGATCCGTCGCACTTCAGTATCTGGCAAAGCGACAGGTCTCTGATGAAGCAATTGGAAATTTTAGGATTGGCTCCGCTCCGAATTCCCGCACTGCTTTGAAGGAAGCGCTCCTTTCGCGAGGCGTCACCGAAGAGACGATGCTTGAAGGCGGTTTGATTATTAAACCTGATGACGGTCGACCGAGCTATGATCGATTTCGTGACCGGTTGATGTTTCCTATTTCTGATCGAAGAGGGCGCATTATCGCGTTTGGCGGTCGAGCGCTTGGGGATGCACCGGCAAAATATCTCAATTCTCCCGAAACACCGCTCTTTCATAAAGGGCATGTACTCTACAATATGGCAATGGCCCGACAAAAAGCTTTTGAAGTTGGAAGCGTCATAGTAGCCGAGGGCTATATGGATGTAATTGCCCTCTCAGAGGCTGGGTTTTCACAATCAGTAGCACCACTTGGCACAGCAATTACTGAAGATCAGCTAAAGGTTTTATGGGGAATGGCCGCGGAGCCGATCCTGTGCCTTGATGGGGATGAAGCTGGATGGCGCGCTGCCTTACGTGCGGCAGAAAGGGCACTGCCTTTATTGAAGCCTGGATTTTCGTTGCGGTTTGCCCTGTTACCTAAAGGTGTTGATCCGGATGACCTGATCCGAAATGAAGGCGCTGATGCGATGGCCGCAATTCTGGAAAAGGCCGTACCACTTTCTCAAATTCTCTGGCGTAAAGAAGCCGAGGGGCGTCCGACAGATACACCGGAGCGAAAAGCGGCATTCGAAAAATCCATATACTCCATTTGCGATCAAATTACGGATGTGACGGTTCAAGGTCATTACAAAACATATTTTAAAGATCGGTTATGGAACGCTTTTAGACCCGAAAAACAAACTCGAGTAAATGCGCTGGCACCTAAATCGTCGAAGGATCGATTCGGGCGATTCGCGAATCAAAAGCATGATTCGCGATATTCGGTACCCTCCCGACTCTCTTCTAATGCCTCTCATAGAACAGGCCGGCGGGAAGAATTAATCCTTCTAACCGTTATAAACCACCCGGAAATAATGGAAAATCACTTTGATGAATTTACACGGTTGAAACTTCACTCTGCCCAGCTTGACAGACTAAGGCGGTCGATAATAGATATTGTCGCTGTCGAATCATCTCTTGACTATGCGGGTATGGCGCACCATCTAGCTAAACGTAAATTGTCTGCACAAGTAGATAGGCTAAAAGCTTCTATGGGCGGCTCGACAGAATGGTTCGCTAATTCGGATGCGGCACTTGAAGATGCGATTAGCGGTTGGCGCCATATTTTGTCTCGACAGAAGAGAGAGGCATTGGAGCAGGAATTAACGGTGGCGCAGCAAAAACTAGGGGCAGAAGCGACCAGTGAGAATTTTGATCGATTGAAATTGGCAAAAAAAGCGCTACTGGATGCTGAGGGAAATGAAGCGGATCTGGATGGATTTGGATTTGCTTCGGGACGAAAGAACGATATTTAAACACTTTTTACCTAAGCATTCTTCATGGAGTTGCTTAAATGGGTAAATTTCGAGGAGTAATACTTTAATGGCGACGAATAGTGCGGAAGCTGTTGATACGTCAGATCAACGTGAAGAATCCCCGGATAGTCCGTTAATCGATGCCTCTCAAGCAGCTGTTAAAAAGATGCTGGCCAAGGCGAAGGAGAAGGGCTACGTCACATTTGACGAATTAAACACTGTCCTGCCTCAAGATCAGATGTCTTCTGAACAAATTGAAGACACGATGTCGTTATTGTCGGAAATGGGAATTAATGTCGTTGAAAATGACGAAGCAGGTGAAGAGCCTGCAGCGGACAAAGCTAACGATGACACCCAGGAAGATAAACCAGAAAAAGTAGTTGCCGAAAAACCGGCATCGACGGCGGGTGATCGAACAGATGATCCGGTGCGTATGTATTTGCGCGAAATGGGAACTGTTGAGCTGCTGTCCCGTGAAGGCGAAATTGCCATTGCCAAACGCATCGAAGCTGGCCGCGGTAAAATGATCGGTGCCATTTGTGAAAGCCCGCTTACCATTCGCGCTATCCTGAATTGGCGTGAATTGATGCTGCAGGAACAACTCTTGCTGCGTGATGTGATTGACTTGGACGCGACTTACGGTGCCGGTGCAGCCGCAGAGAAAGCGTTGCAGGAAGGCTTTAGTGAAGACAGTGAAGATGACGAATTACCCGCCGCCGGCTTGAATGATGATGAGCCAGAAGCGGAGGCGGAATCGGAAACGGAAGAAAAAGACGAGGAAGATGAGGACGGGGAAGGTGAAACCGCCCGGAAAGAAGAAGAGGATGATGACGCTGAAGAAAATACTATGTCTTTGGCTGCATTGGAGGAAACCTTAAAGCCGGAAGTCTTTGAGCGGTTTGATGAGATCGCGAAAACTTACAAAAAGCTCCACAAGCTACAAGAAGCACGTCTGACAGCTGCGCTTGAGAATGATGTTGTTTCGAACGCGCAGGAAAAGAAGTATGAGAAGCTGAAACTGGAATTGGTTAAATTGATGGACGATGTTCATCTGACCAACAATCGCATTGAAGCTCTTGTAGACCAGCTTTACGGCATTAACCGGCGTTTGATGAGCCTGGAAGGAAAGCTTCTGCGGCTGGCGGAACGCCATAAAGTTGCCCGGACAAGTTTTCTTGAAAACTATTTCGGTTCCGAACTGGATCCAGGCTGGGTTGAGAAAATGAGTGGCCTGAAGGCAAAAGGTTGGAAAGATTTCACGACAAACGAAATCGAAGGAATTACGGAAATCCGGGCAGAAATCATCAAGATTTCTTCGGAGTTCGGAATGCCGATGATTGAGTTCCGCCGTATCGTAAGTTCAGTACAGCAAGGTGAACGTGAAGCCAGCCGCGCGAAAAAGGAGATGGTCGAAGCGAATTTGCGGCTTGTGATCTCGATTGCTAAAAAATACACGAACCGAGGATTGCAGTTCCTGGACCTTATTCAGGAGGGCAACATTGGTTTGATGAAAGCCGTTGACAAGTTTGAATATCGTCGTGGCTATAAGTTCTCCACATATGCAACTTGGTGGATCCGGCAAGCCATCACGCGCTCTATCGCTGATCAGGCGCGGACAATCCGTATTCCGGTTCATATGATTGAGACAATTAATAAGCTCGTGCGGACATCTCGTCAGATGTTGCATGAAATTGGCCGCGAACCGACACCGGAGGAGTTGGCTGTGAAGCTCGGAATGCCACTTGAGAAAGTGCGCAAGGTGATGAAAATTGCCAAAGAGCCTATTAGTCTGGAAACGCCGATCGGTGATGAAGAAGATAGCCATCTCGGTGATTTTATTCAGGACGAGAACGCAGTACAGCCTTTGGATGCGGCTATCCAATCCAACTTGCGCGAAACCACCACTCGGGTATTGGCGTCGTTGACACCTCGTGAGGAGCGGGTATTGCGGATGCGATTTGGAATTGGAATGAATACGGATCACACATTGGAAGAAGTAGGGCAGCAATTTTCTGTAACGCGTGAGCGTATCCGGCAAATTGAAGCCAAGGCTCTTCGCAAGCTTAAACACCCAAGTCGGTCGCGAAAACTACGAAGTTTCCTCGACACCTAATAAAAAAAATCGGCATAAGGCAAAAATTGACGAAAGGATGATTTCGTCAATTGCGTCTTGCGTCTGAACAGGCTAAATAGTCACAACGCCACAAATTTACCGTTTATTGTAACCGATATTCGGGCCTGTAGCTCAGCTGGTTAGAGCCGTCCGCTCATAACGGACTGGTCGTAGGTTCAAGTCCTACCGGGCCCACCACTTAATCTGAGGCGAACCTGGACCCAACCCAGGTTCGCCCCTGAACCCCGCAGAACCGGGGCCTTTAACCGTATCCACTGTGAACAGAGACGCTACCTTGAGAGCGAATAAGCTGGATTATGGCATTCGTCTCTGTTGCCCTGTTTCAGGGTCCAGTTCATGAATATATTAGGGAGATTAAATGGAGTAACCGAGCCGCTTTTTCTGCACTTGCCAGTCAGTTGGCAGCGGATTAATTCTCTTGAGGGCATTGTCACATTAACTTGCTAAAAGCGCAGAGAACCGTCAGCGGAATTGTTTAAACAACGATGCTTGCGCTTGCCCAAACGCCAAATGCTTGGGCGCGACATTCCTTGAGGCGAGCTCGGTTGATTAAGTGACGTTGAAAGTAAAAGCTATTGTAAGTGGCTGACTGAATATTGAGGAGTTTTTGGGCCGATCCTGGTGACTTGAACCGCTGCATTTTTCGCTCTCTGCGCCTGACTGGAAGATGCGAATTTTCCGCTCGATTGTTAGATCGTTTGTCATCAATATGCTCAGCAGTTGTGCCCAAAAATCCGAAATGCTTTGTGATATGATTTCAATTTGTCTGTTATTATTTGAGTAGGCACAAAGCCTTGTTTCTTGAGTAGTTTACGCATCAGCTTCAACGCAGCTTTCGTGTTTCGCCTTGGTTGTACAAGGAAATCCAGGACCTCGCCTTCACTATCAACGGCACGCCACAAGAAATAACGTTTTCCTCGAATAACGATGACCATTTCATCCAGATGCCAGACATCATTGGGAGTAGGGCGGGATGATCTCAGGTTTCTGGCAATTGGCTCACCAAACTTTAGAAACCATCGTCGAACAGTTTCGTAAGATATATCCAGGCCTCGTTCCGCGAGAAGATCTTCAATATCTCGATAACTAAGTGTAAATCGAGCGTACAGCCAGACCGCATGCTGAATGATATGAGCCGGGAAGCGATGCCGAGAATATGAGATATTTTTCATCGATGAAGATTAGATCATCATCAATTTCCTAGCCACAAAATTAATGTGACAACACCCCCTATGTCCCGTTAGTTATTCTTTCAACAGTTTCATCAGTCGACCAAACAGCATTTGCCATATAGCGGAAATTGGTTAGCGCGGCGAGATAACCATCGCCTTCAGGCAACATAGCAGCGGCGGTGGCATCTTTCACGACTGCAACCTCAAAACCCTGTTCCAGTAGCTCACGCATATGAGACTCAGTACAGAGGTTGGCAGACATGCCCGCCAGGATGACTTGATCGACTTTATTTTTACGAAGTTGCAGGACCAAGTCATTGGACTCGTTTCCATAAAGTTTATGGGGTGAAGTTACGATTGTTTTGCCATCATTTATGTATGGTTTATACTGGGGCATAAAATCGGCGCCCGAATTCTCAAAACCATCTGTGGTTAGCGCACCTTTGCGGTCAAACATGCCAATTTTATGCATGAGTTTTTCAAGGGCCCCCTCAAACCGCCAACCATGGTCAGTTGGGTAATAGTAATGAGGGGAGATTGCCACTGTAATGCCTTTCGTCTTTGCGGCTTTAAAAAGCTTTTCGATGTTATTAACCGTATCGTGATGTTCGACGCTAGCGCCAACGACGCCCCAGGTCACGCCATCAGGACTTAAAAAATCTATTTGTGGGTCCGTGACAACGAGGGCGACCCGCTTGATATCCAATTTCATATCGCTCGGCGGGAGGGCTGGTTTAGCCGGGTCTGCGTAGGGATTATCGGCGGCAGCCGCTTCCGTTCCCGACGTACTAACCGCGACAGCTGCCACAGCGGCAGCGGCGACGCTGCCTCGAAGTGCATCTCGCCGACTTATTGGACTTTTTTCGTGATTATTACACATGCTTTTCTCCATTGGCGTTTCAGGTACAAGGTTAATATGTCGATAGGTATGTGCCTTTTCGTCCGGATTGTGTCTCATATGTACTATTTATGTGTTCAACCCTCCAAAATCTGGCAAAATGACGTATGAGTTTTGAACATGTTTTTAATGAGATGGAAATTGACGCAGATCCCTTTGCGCTCTGTGAATTACGTGGACGATGTGATTTGGGGCTCGGCCGCTTGTCGTTTGCGACATTGCATTATATTTTAGCCGGCCATGGAGAAATTATTTTTCGGGGACATCCGCCCTTAGAGATCAATCAGGGAACTTTGGTTCTTGTCCCTGCGTTACAATCTCATATATTGCGTAGCTTCGGTGACAACCAGCAACCGCTGCCAGATTGCCATCCTGCGGAGCTTGACCTAGAGCACCATCTTCATGCGGCAGATGATGAACTGCCAAAAAACAAATTGCTGGCGATTTGTAGTCAGGTGAATGTCGGTCTTCGGGGCATTAATAATCTGATTGATCTCGTGCGCGAACCTATTGTTGAATATGTCGAACCGTCAAGTCCTATGGCAGAGTCCATGGATCAATTGCTGCAGGAATTATCTACCCCCAAATTGGGAAGTCGAGCAATGATCGAAGTCTTGTTGAAGCAATGTATGATCCTGCTCCTGCGCAATCGGCTGGAGTCACAGGACAAAAGATTTGACTGGATGTCCGTATTAACCGATGAAAAACTTTGGATTGCTTTACGGCTTATGCTCGATATGCCTGGCAATCTCCATTCGGTCGAAAGTCTCGCTGAGGCGGCGGGGATGAGTCGTTCAACCTTCGCCAAACGATTTTTCACGGCATACGGAAAAGGGCCTATGGAGTTGCTGCGCAATCTTCGTATGCACCGTGCCGCTTCTTTACTAGCAGATTCTGATCTTCCCATAAAACGTATCGCCGAACTGGTCGGCTTTCAAAGTCGGAGTGCTTTCACCAGAAAATTTGAGAAAATTATTGGCACTTCACCGGGCAAGTATCGATCTAAGGTTCGTGGAAATTGACAGAGGCAAAAAATGTGTCCCGGGGCGGAGTCGAACCACCAGCAGGCTCAAAACGCGTCGGAATATAATGCAAACACGGTCTCTGTGCTCGCCGCAACACCAAGTCAGCTCCGGATCATGAACTGTCCTTTTCAGACACTGAAAATAGAGTCCGCTCTAGCCATCAATAACGGACATTGATTTTGAATTTTCAGATTTCTCAGAAATAACTTCCGCTTTCCGTATAGTAGCGGGCATAAACTCGCCGATCCAAAAGGGTCTGCTTAGTGCCAGAAGCGGACATTGAGGGAAGAGGCCTATTGTCAGCTCCGTGCTCATAATGACAGTTTTTGGCGCTTCACCCTACGTCTGCTTTACGAACCTTTGGGTCAGTTAAATGACGTCATTGCCCTTCAGAGATTGTTGAAACTTAGACTTAGGCAACAGTCGAAACCGCTCATCTGAGACTTCGGCACTCAAAAGTCGATCACACCGAAACGCACGGGGTGCATTTCGAAGGTGGTCAAAAGCCAGCACATACCAGACAGGATAATTCAGCAACAGATAGTGCGGCTCCATACTCCTTTTTGATTCTTCACCAGATTCCTTTTTGTATCGTATGTCCAAGGACCGTTGATCTAAGAATGCCTGATGCAATGCCTGAACAGCACGATCATTGGTGGAAACGATGGTTTTCTGAACGAATGTTGATGCGGTTGCACCTATCAATATCCTAGATTTCAAACCGCTTACTTTATAGCGTTTGTCAGAGGAGAATGATGCAATCAACTGACGCCGGATAGATGCCAAATTTGCAAGAAACATGGGTGAGTTCATTTGTTCAGCAACGGCGACGCTGATCAGCAGATCAACGGCTTCGGGGTAATTCAGGTTTAGACGCCCCACACCCCAGTGGCGGTCAAGACGAACGCCACCACCGCGACCGCGATCAGCATCGATCGGCAGCCCTTGATCGCGCATAAGCTGTAAGTCACGCGCAATTGTTCGCTCGCTGACATTATGCAAATCTGCAAGGTTTTTAATGGTGCACAACCCATCTTGCTTCAGTTGAACCGCCAACAGCTCAAGCCGTCTCAATCTATCGTTCGTATTAGTACGGGTCATCAAACAAATAAGACATAAAATGTCTTATTTGACAATATACATATCGTGACACTAACAAATCAAAGGAGATAATCGATGTTACCCGTAACCGTTTTAGCCCCCATCAAGCTTGCCGAAGGCAAGACCGAAACCGATCTGCTTGCTGCTTCTAAAGTTTTCCAACGGGACTTCGTCGCACACGAAGTTGGTGTGTTGCGGCGCGAGCTAGTGCGCAAACCGGATGGGACCTATTTGGACATCGTCCAGTTTCGTAGCCACGAAGACTATTTGGATGTCGTCAAGAAGGAAATGGAATCACCGATCTGTGCAGCCTTCTTTTCCGTAATGGATCTCAGGGATTTTGACCCTGATGCCGAGATGGAAGTTAATGCCTCGCTCGAAACCCACTAGATGCTCCCTAGGGTGGCCTGATAAAACAGGTCACCCGTTTCTCAGGTCACTTTCCAGATAGAGCGGAAATTCGGCTGGCAATGTCCCATGGTTGGTTTATTCGTATAGTTGTCGTTCCGCAATCTGTACGGTGAGGACCGCTTTGAGTCATAAACCAGACGTTCAATAATGTGTCGCTACAAGTCTGCTTAGGGAGTTGTCACATTAACTTCCAATAGACACAGATATTCCTCGGTTTCAAATTTTCAGGCAGCTTTACTTGCAATTACCCAAACGTCAAACGCTTCCTCGCGGAGCTGTTTGAAATAACTTCGATTGATTAGATGACGTTGAACATAGAAAGTATTGTAAGTGGCTGAGTGAATATTGAGAAATCTTTGAGCGGAGCCCGGAGACTTGAACCGTTGCATTTTTCGTTCCCGTCGTCGGTTTGGAAGGTGCGAGTTTTCTGCTCGATTGTTAGAACGTTTGTTGTCAATGTGCACAGCAGTCAAGCCTAGGGCTCGAAACGCCTTATGATAGGACTTTAGCTTATCTGTGACGATTTGCGTCGGTGCAAAGCCTTGTTTTTTTAATAGTTTACGCATCAACTTCACGGCAGCTTTGGCGTTTCGTTTTGGTTGCACCAGGAAATCCAGGACTTCTTCCTCGCTATCAACGGCACGCCATAAGAAATATTGCCTTCCTCGAATAACAATGACCATTTCATCCAAATGCCAGACATCGTTGGGAGTAGGGCGGGAAGATCTCAGATTTCTGGCGATTGGTTCACCAAACTTTAAAAAACCATCGTCGGGCAGTCTCGTAGGAAATATCCAGGCATCGTTCAGCCAACAGATCTTCTACGTCTCGAAAGCTTAACGTAAATCGGGCATACAGCCAAACTGCGTGCTGGATAATGTAAGGTGGAAACCGGTGCCGGGAATAAGAGAGATTTTGCATCGATGAAGATTAGATCATCATCAATTTCCTAGCCACAAAGTTAATGTGACAATGCCCACTAAGTTAATGTGACAAAACCGAAGTTGAGCTTAGTGGTCACTTTTAGGGGAAAAACCTATCTCGATTTCGTGTCACGCTACGAGAACATATCGATACGGCGGGCATTCATAAGCCCCAGGATTAATTCATCACGCCGGGCCGCAAGGTCAGACATCGACGAATTTTTCATCGCGCGCGCCATGCCATCCTTCAAAACAGCTATGGTATCCACGTCTAGCTCCGGTTTGCCAAGATCGTTCCACCAGCTTTGAAATGGGCCTCCCAAATGTTTGCAAAATCCCTCAATTCCATCCGCGCCGCCGCCGAGGTGAAATAGGGTATTTGGTCCCATGGCCGCCCACCGCAGGCCGGGTCCATAAACAACTGCTTTATCGATATCTTCAACACTCGCCACGCCTTCATTGGCGAGGTGAATGACTTCCCGCCATATGGCGGCCTGCAACCGATTGGCAATATGACCGGGAATTTCTTTATTAAGCTGAACAGTAACTTTACCGATGCTTTCAAAAAAAGCCTTTGATCTGGGCAGGACATCGGATGCAGTTTTTTCATTTATCATGAGCTCAACCAATGGGATAAGATGGGGTGGATTGAAAGGATGGGCCAAAATCAGGCGAGCCGGATCAGAAAATCCCTTCTGCAAATCTGATAGTTTTAGGCCTGATGTAGACGTCCCAATAATGGCTGTCGGCGTAATCACAGGTTCTATCTGGTTATATAGACGATGTTTGATCTCAAGCCGTTCAGGAATACTTTCCTGAATGAAATCAGCTCCAGTCACGGCTTCAGCGGGATCAGTGGTAAAGCTCAACCGGTCCATTATACCGTCCAATTTCCAACCCAGCTCTGGTAGGGCCTCCTGAGATTTATCTATGAATTCTAGCGTTTTTCTCTCGACGTCTTCTGCTGGATCGAAGATGGTTACTAATCGGCCGGTCGCTAAAAAAAGGGCCGCCCAACTCATGCCGATTGTACCCGCGCCTAAAATGGCTATTTGCTCAAATTTCCGCATTTACTAATCCTGTTGAAAGCTACCATAAACTAGATTGCGCAAATCTATTCTGTGCTGATTGCGGTGCTCGGGTGCGTGGGTCATGAAGACAAAAATCAGGTCATTTTCGGGATCGACCCAGAAATTTGTTCCGGACACTCCAGGCCAGAAATATTCGCCCGAGAAACCTTTCGGGTTGCTGCTGTATCTGGTTCTTACAGCTAAGCCCAATCCAAACCCAAGCCCGGCCTCTGGCACCGGTGCTGTTATTCCAAGAGAGCTAGTATTCGCTCCAAATCTGACTTCATCAGGAAGATGGTTTTGCAACATGAGCCCAACCGTTTCGGCCTTCAGAATGAGCTGTTCCTCAAAGGCACCGCCTGCGCGGAGCATCTGCGCGAATTTTATGTAGTCTGCCGCCGTTGACCAAAGGCCGCCACCGCCGGAACACCATTTTTGCCCTGCTGACAGAGGGGGCGTCAAGGAGGCAGGTGTTATCGCCTTTGGAGGATCGGCAATGTTCTCCGGATTAGGGTGAAAACTGGTGCCTACCATGCCCAATGGACCGATTATCCGTTCTTCAATCACGGTGTTTAACGGTTTATCCGTGGCCACCTCGATAACCCGGCCCAGCAGATCCGTGGACATGCCATACTCGAAGACTGTTCCTGGCGGATGTAGCAAGGGCAGACGTGCCAGACGTTTTGCCATTTCCTGATTATCGCCAGAAAAATCATAAACCATTGCATTTCGGTACAGAGCATGAATGGGATCATCGCCGAACTGACCATAAGTTACGCCCGATGTATGACGCATGAGATCCAGAACGGTTGGACCGTGGGAATAGGGGATACCCATTCCGGCATCATTCAGAACATTGATACTTCGCATCTCCGGGATAAAATCTGACACAGGGCTATCTAACATCAAGCGCCCTTCTTCCCATAGGCTCATTGCCACCACTGATGTTATCGGTTTTGTCATGGAAGCGATCCAGAACACTGTATCATCGGTGACCGGTTGCCTTCCTAACATGTCCTTTGTGCCAAAACAGCGATGGAAGACCCGCTGGTCACCTTGAAGAAGGGTGAGAACGCCACCAAACAGCCGATTTGCGGCTATTTCCTTTTCAAGCCAGGGATCGATTACTTTACTTAAGCCGGTAGGTGATAAGTTCATTTGTGATGTTGTAATCGTCATTTTGTCATGTCCGGAATAATCGTAATGAGCTCCGGTAGTGCAAAAAACACGAACACCATTGCCAAGAATGCGCCAACGAATGGTATGGTTCCAATCGAGATTTGGCCGATCGAAACCTCACCTTCAGTTACACCCGCGAGGACATAGATAATCATACCGACTGGGGGCGTAATAAGCCCAATTTCAACTAACATCACCAGAATGACTCCAAACCACAAAGGATCCCAACCCGCTGCGATAATAACCGGCAGGATTACGGGTAGAGTCATTAAGACCATACTGATCGGTTCCACAAACATACCAAGGATGAGATAAAGAATGACAATAGCGATAAACAAGCCCAAGTCCGGCAATCCGAGTGATTGCACGAATAAGACAAGCTGTTGCGGCATCGATAGATAGTCCACACCAAAACTCATAATCGCAGCCCCGACAGCAATCATTAATAGCATGGATGTCGCCAATGCAGCGTCTTCTACGGCAGCCAAGAATTCTTTCAAGCTCAAAGTACGACGGAGAAGGCTGATCAACAGAGCACCAAATACTCCGACGGCACCGGCCTCTGTTGGCGTTGCAATACCGAGATAGAGCGAGCCCAGTACCATGGCCATCAACGCCAAAAAGGGCGCAACTCCTTTTAAAGAATAAAGTTTATCAATCCACGAGAAAGCCTTCCCCTCTGGCGCGGCTTTCGGATCGATAGTTACCCATAGGACAACGACCAGAACAAAGGCGGCAATCATCAGTAATCCAGGCAATATACCTGCCAGAAACAAGTCAGTCACCGGCACGCCGGCCAGCGGTCCGTAAATTATCATGGCGATGCTTGGCGGGATCAAGATACCCAATGTTCCGCCTGCGGCCAGAACACCGAAAGCAAGTTCGGGGCGGTATCCTTCTTTCATCATTTCCGGCCCGGCCACACGACCCATAGTCGCCGCCGTCGCCAAACTGGAGCCTGAAACAGCTGCAAAAATACCTGACGCTGCGATAGAGGCATGAGCCAGGCCGCCTGCGACTCTTCCCAATCCTTTGCGCGCCGCGGTAAACATTTCGCCGGACGCATTACTTCGAACAAGAATTGCACCCATCAACACAAACATCGGTATCGCTGTTAGCTCAAACGTATTAACGGCACCCCAAGCCCGTTCGCCGATATAGGTGAGGCTTATGGGGGGTAGCCAAAACCACATGGTGACAATACCTATAAAAAATAGTGTGAAAACAACTGGTAGTCCGGCTAATAACAAAAAGAATAAGGCGCCGATAAGAACAGCCGCCTTCAACGTCAGGTCGGAAGAATCAGAGAGCAAAAAAAGCACTATAAGCGGGAGGACAAGCGCCATCAGGATCATTATCGTATTCGGGCCTGACACAAGAAAACAAGACGCTACGACCAGACCGGCAATGATATATATTCCGGATATGGACCCCATTGCCCCCGGCATTTGACCGAGACCATCAACGACGGAAAATAGGATTGCGGCCAATATAGGAAAAATGGCCAATGTCGTCGCTGCGCTATTTTGGTTACTCTCCGTCTTTATTTTAAATACCAAAAAAAGTACCAGGAAGAACATTCCGATACAAATGGTTGATTGTGGTATCCAAAGAGGTGTGTTCAGCAGACTCCAGCTACGTGATGCGTTTTGAAAGCTCTCTAAAAAGAAGGCTGTTGTCTTCCATAAAACGACAATACAGACGAAAACAGCCATCCAGTTGGTGGCGACCATCACGTTCTTTCTTAAGGCCGGAGACAAGCGGGCAGGGACAAGATCAACACTGACATGCGCGTTTTTTGACGCGACATATGCTGCCCCTAGAAAAGTGATCGCCACAATCAGATAGGTAGATACTTCCGTCACCCAAATGGTCGAATAATCAAACAGGGTGCGTCCGAACACTTCAATATTCACACTAACCAACATCGTGACGACAGAGAGAATGCCTAAATAGCGTGACAGCTGAGCCAAAATAGTGCCGGGGTGAGACAGCGTATCCGCTGCCTCAACACCAATTTTTTCCACCTTTTCCACACTATTTTACCGCATCACGTGCCGTTTTTTCTACGGCATCTGCATCCAGTCCCGCACGTACCATATCTTTCCGCCACGCGGCCAGAACCGGCTCCTGGATTTTTTCGGCGTAGACACGGGTCATTTCCTCATTTGATACTTCATGGAAATCAACACCTGCTGATTTCCAAAGCTCTGGCATTTCAGCCGCCCGTTCTTTCCAGCGAATAATGAATTCCTGCTCAAGTTTGTCAAATTCGGCGATAACAATAGTCTTTAGATCTTTCGGCAACGCCGCCCATGCGTCGTTATTGACCAGCACTGGCGTTGGCAGAACACTTCCGAGTTTCCAACTGGACGCGTTGGAAATAACGGACTGGAAACCCGCACCATAAGCCCAGCAGCTATCCGTTATCACACCTTCAATTACACCGCGCTCAAGGGCAGGTAGTACTTCTCCTGCGCTCAATGATACCGTTGTTGCACCGAGCTCCGATCCAATTAATCCGGTACCACGATTGTTAACCCGCAGTTTTCGGCCAGACCATTCCTCAACCGTCGTAATCGGGACGGTTGAAAACAATGTCTGCGGGCAAAATGCCGTTTCCAATAATTCAGTAGCATTGTATTTTTCCTGGTAAAGAGCGCGCACCTGATCGCCATATGCTGAAGCTGACAGGGCTTGCATATCTTCATAACTCTCAGAAATACCGGGCAGCGATGGCACTGTGAACAACGGTTGCGACCCTGTATAATAGCCCGTCAGCGGCAAGGACATTTCAACCAGCCCGTCCCGCACACCTTCCAGTAAATAGTTGCCTTTGAGTAGTGACGAATTCGCGGTGATTATCAATCGACCATCCGTCGCCTTTGCAATTCTGTCTGGAATTGCCAAAGCTACTTCCTCATAGACAGTCCCTCTTACAGCTAGATACGCGAGCTTCCACTCTGTTTTTTCAGCCGCAATCGATGCCGTCGTTGGAGCGGAAAGGGCAGTTAGGACACTTGCAATAAGCAAATTGATCTTCTGTATTTTTTTCATGGTTAGGATCCTCCGTATGAAATATTTTGATTAGGTCCATCATAAAAACTTCTTTGCCGATGGCTTGTTACCTGTGCTATGGGTTTTTGTGACACAGTCTACTCATTTGGCCCGTGGGGATCACACCGACTCGCATGAAACAAGATATCTTTTCTCATTTGGCTCGTAATACTCTTCCTCTTATCTGCAATACAAAAGAAACGCCGACGAAAAAGCGAGAAGATCATTGGCGTGAGGTCTTTGGCGGTCTGTGGGGTCCGTTGGATCTTCAAAATATTGGTGCTCAATCCATGTCCGGCAGTCTCTTCAGTAAAAAGATTGGGCAGCTGACTTTCAGCCGCATTGAGTTTGAAAATCAGGCCTTTGAACGGACGAAGAGTGATTTACGACGCGTGGAGGAGCCCTTTTATTCGCTGGCTTTTCCAGATTCCGGACAAGCCATTTGCCAGATCGGGGGCAAAACTGCGCAGCTTATACCACAGCATGTCTTTCTCCTGAACAATGATATGGAGGCCAAACTACGTGTCGAGGATTCCTATACGACTCTTAATGTGAAGATTCCTACCCGTGCTCTGGAAGACCGGCTGGGTCGGCGCACTGATATTTTTGAGAAAGCAATCGAAAACCCGGATGCGATTTATCATATGATGCAACGAATGATAGGCGATTTGTTAGAGCATGTAGAAATTCTGGATGATCGCATGACACATTTTATGACCAATCAGATGTTGGATACTGTGTCCTTCTTTCTATGTTCCGGCGGAGGTATGTCTGACGACAATATTGCTCAAAAGGCACATCGTGCGCGCATCCTTGCATATCTTGACGAACACTACTGGGATGAAACACTGACGCCGCTGACGATCGCGGCAGCCTGCAATATATCCCGAAGCTATCTATACAAGATATTTTCTGATGGTGAACCTGTAATAGAAAGACTGCGTCGCCGACGGCTAGAACTTGCACGGCGGTTTATCATGGCCAATTCTGCGGGCCTGACGATGACGCAAATCGCTATGAATTGCGGTTTCAAATCCTCTAGTGAATTCTCGAGATTGTTTAAGCTCGAATTTGGTTCATCTCCAAGTAGATATCAGCAGGCGTTGTCATATTAACTCGATACTAGGAAATTTTTGTCTTTTTAAAGAAATTACGAACTTTGTAAGTCTTTGAAGGCATTGTCAGAGGAAAATGATCAGACACCAAAAAAGGAATGAGGCGTTGTTTTTCAAGCTACGAGTTGACGCCACTCGGCAAGAGCAATTTCACGTTTGAGCTCGAAGTTTTTACGGTTATTGAGATGGCGTTCGTGATTAAAGTGGTTTTGGATTGAGGAATGGATGGAGGCAAATTTCTGTAGTGATTGTAAGCTTCTGAATTTGATCATCGCTCGTTCTCGTCGTCGGAACGGTTGATGAGAATTCTCGGCTCGATTATTTAGCCATCGCCCAGTTTCCTGACGGGACTGATTGCCGATTGCTTTCATCGCAGCGCCATATGAGCGGAGTTTATCCGATATGATCACTTTTGGACTGCCATATCGCTTCATGGCTTTCTTCAGAAACTTCAAGGCAGCCTTACGATCCCGCCTTTTGGTAACAAAGGCCACCAAAACCTCTCCTTCGTGATCGACTGCCCTCCAGAGATAATGGATTTCGCCATTGATCCGCACGAAAACTTCATCCAGATGCCATCTCCATTGTGGTGAGACACGCATTGAAGCTGATCTTTTCTTTCTGATTTTTGCGGAAAATATAGGACCGAACCGGTTCCACCAGGCGCGTACTGTTTCATAACTCACATCAATACCCCGTTCATGCAGGAGATCTTCAACCTGACGCAAAGACAATGGATATCGGACATACATCATCACAGCTAGACGAATGATCTCAGGTGAAGTTTTGAAATAACGGAAGGGGTTTTTCATGAGATGACGGTAAATTCCGTATCAAATAACCACAAGCACTTTTCCTCTGACAATGTCGGATCAGGCGCTATCGGCAGAAAGTAAAAGAATAAAGGGTCAGGCCTTTGATGAAGGCCGCGCTTTAAACAATGCGGAAATCGAGCGCCGCAAATCAATTGCGGCAACGCGCATGGAGTTGGCGGATGCGCTTGAAGTCCTGGGTATAAGCACAATTGATGCTTTGGAAAATTCAGACAACATTGACATTCTGATTAAGGAAATTGATGCCACCAACCAACAGCTTGAAGATGATCTCGCTCGTTTGAAAATCATGGTGGAATATGCTGAAATTGCGGCGAAAGTCGCCGAAGGTTTGGCGACAGCCGCAACGAAGATAGCGAGTCTATGACAGAGTATGGGGTATCTGTAGACGCGACCCTTAAAAATGGCTTTGAATGAACTCCTGGTGGTTCAAAGCCGTTGTAGTTTCGAAAGTATGGCATTGAGGCCCGCAATTTCCAGCTGTTGGCTTTTTACCTCATCCGTTGTGGTGCCCCGCGCCGAATTCCCTGCCAGGAGTTTCTCGTTAGCCTCGAGAAAGTCCTTCGACTATTTATAGTAAATGCCCTGGGGTAGGCCTTCCTTGCGGCAGAGTTCCGCAATACTTTCTTCACCTCGCAGGCCGTCCAGCACAATGAAGGTCTCCTCTTCGGCAGAATAGGGCGTCGTGTTTAATGATGAATGTCTGTAACAAGGCGTTCTGAAGCTGAATGTCGGGCCTTGAATTGGTTTCATCTTCGCCTTCTTAAAGGCTACGATAAAAAATAAACTCTCTCCTAAGCCTTTCCGTAATCAAGGTCCATAAGCGTTGACGATTTATAGTACTATTACGGTTTTCACATCTCGTTGGCCGTGTGCCGCCATTATGTGCTAATATAAGCTGTCTTCTTTATTGGCGATGTAATTCAGCAGTAAGGACGGGAAAATGGCGGCACAGGATGCATCAATTATTGATCAGGCATTGGAGCTTTTTGACGAGGCGACGACCGTTTTTGCGAAATTTGGGATCGATATAAGCCCATTTGCCTCGCAGATTATTATCACCGCGATCTTGCTGGTCCTGCTGTTCCTTTTCCGGAAAACACTTTGGCCACTCACCTTGGCATCTATTGTAGGAATTGTTCCTCTGATCGTTGTAGCGGGTATAGCAATCAGCTGGATTTATCAGCTGGTTCTTCCACTTCCAGATCATGTTTTCGGGCGAGTCGCGGACGGGAATCTGTCAGATTTATCCGTGGAACTTGTGGATTTTCATGACCGGGTCCTGCCTCCGGGAAGCGTTCGCGTCGATACTGTTTCCGGAGACTTCGCCATCCGGTATACTCCCTCCTTCGGCGACCGGCCGCGAGCGGTTGTTATTCATCGCCCAGGATGCGCGCCCTATCGCCAGACTATCTCCCGTCCCCAAGTCGCGGAGCGGGCGGTCATCGACATACGTTTTAGCTGCACGGAGGAGACATCATGAACAACTGGCTTTATGCGGGATTGTTCTGTCTTTTCCTCCTGGCGCCATTCCCGGTTGCCGAAGCCTCAACTCTTGAAGGGATAGTTTTGGATTCAAAATCCGGCCAGCCTGTGCAGGGCGTCACTATCCGCGTCAATGCCAGCGGTCAGGAATTGGAGCTTCTGCATCCGACCGGCGCCGATGGATCCTTTACCATTCGCCTGCCCGAGCTATTCAGCGACGATCAGCTAGACACCTGGTCATTGGCATTGACCTTTTCCGCACCCAACTATGGGCCGCGCACGCAGGTACGCCGCAGCCAGACCCGAGGCGTTTTCGAATTTCCGAGGATGAGTATATTGCTAGAGCCGACATCGGGTATTTGGAATCTTCCTGCCGGCCTGAGGCAACAGTTGCAAGCCCTGAAAAGCACAGACGGCAATGCTCTTTTTGTTGCTCCCTATATTATTTCCGAAGAGGTCAAGCAACGTCTTCCCGCCAATTTTGCAAAAATTTTGAATTTCAATATCCGGCGCGGGATTTCAACCCACCTTCAAAGCCTTGACCTGGAAAAAATTCCAGAAGATGTCAGCATCCTGGCCTTGCCGCTTGAACTGGAGCAAAGTAATGCTGCCCAACTTCGTGTCATCGGTGCTGAACTGAATGCATTGGCCTTGGTTGGAGGGCTTGGCTCCATCGGTCAGGATACCGGTGGCACTCCGGTAACTGAGCTGTCAACCGAGTTTATTATAATCCCCGAGCTCACCGGTTTCAATCCCGGCACAATCTATATCGATGATCAACTCATTGGCATCCCTCTTAACCCGACCACCCTGTACAAGGGGATGGACGAGCTTTGGGGTCGCAATACAGTGTTGGCAATAAGTGCTTTGGAAACCAAGCGGGGCCTGAGTAACAATGACAAGGACAAGCTAATGCTAGCCCGCAGCTATCTCGTTGCAGAAAGGGCGGAAATTGGCGGCGATAACACTGTTCTGCTGCGACAAATCAATACACTAATCGCCTATATTGATGAAAATCTTGCGCGATTGAATTAGGGAGGCAGCATATGAAAAACTGGTTTCAGATAGGTATAGTTTCCCTTTTGGTCGCTGTTTCATATCCTGTTTCGGCCGGGGAGGTGATTGGTTTTGTAAATAGCACCAAAAGCAGCCATATGGTCATTCCCAATACAAAATTGAGGGCATTGATTGCTGAATTTTTGGATCCCGCCGCGACCGGTATTGGTCAGTCCTTGGGCTATCTGGTCTGGCGAGAGACCCTGACGGCGATAAGTGATCAGGCAAAGGCGGGTGTTATCCTCGCCCGGGCACCGGAAGGTAAAAACCTTACTGAACTGATAGGAGACCGCTACCATCTTGCTGCAACAGAGATCGCGAATTTCCAAAAAGCGGCCATGATACTTTGGGGCGCCGTCATTGAAAACCCGGATGGGGAACTGGTTATCAATACCCATCTTACCCTGCTGCCAACTGAATTAGCCTCTGGTGATCTTATTTTACGCTTTACAGCCGGGGACAATTCAAACGCCGGGCTGCAAACTGCCATTTCGCGCAGTAAGTTCAATTTTGCAACGGTGACAAGGAGCCGCAAAGATCTATTCGACAGGCGTCTTGTCTCCCGGCGTGTCGCTAATCTTCGTGCCGCTCCTTCACGGGAGGCAGAAAAAATTACACAGATTCCTCCAGGGACCGTGATACAGTCTTTAGATATGCAGGGTGCCTGGTTCAAAGTTGTTCTAAGAGACGGACGAGAGGCGTATATTGAAAATAGCCTCGTAGATGTTCCACCCCGGCAGATTGACGTCTCAAAGACGGAAATTAATGTAAGGGTCGGTCCAGGAACGGACCACCAGGTAATTGCCACGAGAGATGTCATCGGAACCTTCGAAGTGTTGAACATGACATATCGGGAAGGACAGGGTCTTTGGTATGAGGTTGATCTGGAAGGAGAACCGGTCTGGATATACGCTGCCCTCACCAGACCTCGTTATTCGCTACCGGCTGTTCATTTTCTCGCTGGGTTGTATCGCTACTACGCCAGCCGATTTAAGGACGCGTCAAGCGAGTTCACACAATTTCTAACGTCGGGTGTCGAAGGTCGGAATGTCAATCTTGCAGCCGGTTATCAGCTTTTAGGTGCGAGCCAGGTGATGGGAAAGCAGGCTTATGAATTGGACGAGAATATCGTCAATATCTTCTCAAAGGCGGTCGAATTAACACCCTATGATCCTGCGGCCTATAACTTGCGGGCACTGGCCAATATTGCAGTGAACAACAACCTTGATCTTGCGATTAAGGATTTAAAGGTGAGTGCAGAACTCGACAGTATGAGCGACACAGCGGCCCTGCTGGTGAATGACCTCAATAATGTTGTAAATCAGCGAACGCCCGGCAATCGATTCTTGCTTCAAAAACTAAGGCCGGACAGCGATCAGAAATTGGTTATCAACAATATTGCTAAATCGTTTTCTCGCTAGTTGCCGAGCGATAGGGTTGTCACTTTAACTAAGGCGATTTGGAAGCGGGCATTGTCATACTAAATTTCGAGGCATTGTCACATTAACTTGCTAAAAGCGCAGAGAACCGTCAGCGGAATAGTTTAAACGGCATTGTCAGAGGAAAGTGACTAGGCGCAATAAAGAATAAAGGTGGTATCTTTATACGGCGAGCTGACGCCATTCTATAAGGGCTGCTTCACATTTTAACTGGAAGTTTTTGCGGCTGTGGAGATGACGTTCGTGATTGAAATGATTATGGACTGACGAGTGAATTGAGATAAATTTCTGTAGCGATTTCGTGCTTCGAAATTTGATCATCGCTCGTTCTCGTCGTCGGAACAGTTGATGAGAGTTCTCGGCTCGATTGTTGAGCCAACGTCCAGTTTCTTGACGGGCCTCGTTACTAATCACTTTCATCGCAGCTCCATAAGAACAAAGCTTATCCGTCACGATTACTTTCGGATTGCCATATTTCTTCATGGCTTTTTTCAAAAACTTAAGTGCAGCCTTGCGATCCCGCCTCTTGGTGACAAATGCCTCCAAAACTTCACCCTCATGATCGACGGCTCTCCAGAGATAATGGACTTCACCATTGATCCGAACGAAAACTTCATCCAGATGCCATCTCCACTGAGGTGAGCTATGGAAGGAAACGGAGCGGGCTTTTCTGATTTCTGCCGCAAACACTGGCCCGAAACGATTCCACCATGTCCGGACTGTTTCATAGCTCACGTTTATACCGCGCTCATGCAGGAGATCTTCGATTTGACGCAATGAAAGTGGATATCGAACATACATCAAGACGGCCAGACGGATGATTTCAGGTGATGTTTTGTAATAACGGAATGGATTTTTCATGCGCTGACCGTAAATCCAGCCTCAACACGGCTCAAGTGATTTTCCTCTGACAATGCCGTTCGCAGGAATTTTGATTGCTCAATGTCATGGTTGTGTTAGCATTGTCCCATGACAAATTGGATACCTGATAGAGATTCTTTGCGCCAACCACTGCATTTAAGCCTAGCCGCTTCAATCTCTGCGGCAATTGAAGACGGCAGATTGAAAGCCGGGCAACGCCTTCCAACACATCGCAAATTGGCCGAGCAGCTTAATCTAAGCGTAAATACGGTTAGCAAAGCCTACGATACGGTAAAACGGCAGAACTTGATTGAAGGGCAAATTGGTCGTGGTAGCTATGTAACGGATACCAAGAAGCCTGAGCGGCAACCCTACATCCTTGAGCCAGAACAAAAAAATATGTTCGACCTGTCGATCTCGAGGCCTGCCTACAGCAAGCTTCATGTCGACAGGATGCAAAAACTTCTCAGCGAGTTGCCCGGTGATCTCAATTCGCAGATGTTTTTGTCGTGCCGACCTAATATCGGGTTTGAGACACATCGGATTGCCGGAACTAAATGGTTGTCATTGTGCGGGCTGAACACCCAACCGGACAATATCATTTTGACCAATGGAGTTACACATGGCATGTCAGCGGCGCTTTCTGCATTGACGCGCCCAGGTGACATCGTTTTGTCTGATTCCATTACACATCATCTTCTGGTATCGGCATGCGCCTATCTTGGCTTGCAGCTCGTGGGGCTCGATATCGACGAGTATGGAGTGGTTCCAGACGCGCTTGAAAAGGCATGCGTAGAGTTGAAGCCCAAAGCGTTGTATTTGCTCCCCTCTCTGGCAGGTCCGAACATTTACATGATGCCAGAAAGCCGGCGTAGACAGATAGCAGACATAGTCAAAAAATATGAACTGCACTTAGTCGAGAATGACGCTTGTGGCCCTGTTGCGAAAGATCGCCCTCAGCCGGTTTCAGAAATTATTCCGGAACTTTCGATATATCTGACGACATTCACGAAATGCACGGTGTCAGGCTTGCGAGCAGGTTATCTGGTTGCGCCGGAACGCCTTTTCCCGGCTTTGACCGGTCGCCTGATAGTTTTTGGCTGGATGGCGACGCCGTTGATGTGCGAGATTGCTACTCGTTGGGTACTGGATGGCACAGCGGAGGAGCTTACCCTATGGCAACGCAGCAATTTGCGGACTCGTTACGATATCGCACGTACCGAGCTTGCGGAGTTCGATTGGCATGGACACCCTTCGGGTTTGCATCTTTGGCTCAAACTGCCAGGTGAATGGGACTCAGCAAGTTTCGTGGCGCATGCACGACAACTAAATATTGCTGTATCTCCTGAAACGCCATTTATGGCACCGAAATCAATACCACAAAACGCAATTCGAATATCGGTTGCGAGCATTCGAGATGTCGATCGGTTTCAGCAAGCGTTGCGTATGATAGCAGGCCTTCTTAAGCAGCAGCGAGAGCCTTTGCCCCAACTAGTTTATTGATATTGTCATGCTACAATATAATGATTGACTCACAGTACAATCTTTCACATTCTCTAATATATCGAACTTTGACATGGTATAAATCTGGAGAAACCGATGACTTTTACACCAAAATTATCCGCATTTTTATGCGCTGCGGCAATCGCCTTAGTATCAGCGTCTGCTGCACAGGCAGACAACTGGCGCTATGCCATGGAAGAAGGGCTGACTGATCCGCAAGGATTATACGCAACCAAATTTAAGGAAGTAATTGAAGCAAACTCGGACCACACGGTTCAAATTTACCCAGTCGGATCATTAGGCGAATCGGCAGATGCGATGGAGCAGGCTCAAGCTGGGCTGCTTCAGTTCATTGATCAGTCACCAGGATTTACTGGCGCATTGATACCAGAGGCTGAGGCATTTTTGGTGCCTTATATTCAACCTACGGACCCACAGAAAGTGCGTACCTTCTTTAAAGAAGGCGTTGCCGTGAACAAAATGTTCCACGAAATCTATCGTGAACAGGGTCTGGAATTGCTAGCGATTTTCCCTGAAGGTGAGCAAGTCGTCACTACTATGAAGGAATTCCGCGCGCCTGAAGATCTAGAAGGAATCAAAATTCGCACAATGACTTCACCATTGCTGCTAGAAACTTACAAAGCCTTCGGTGCTTCACCGATTGCAATGTCTTGGGGTGAACTTATTGGCGCGTTGAAAACCAATATGGTCGACGGCCAAGAAAACCCGACTATCTGGATCGAGGCTTATGGTTTGGATAATCTGACCAAAGTTTTAACCTATACAGGTCATGGTCAATACACCACGGCGGTAATGGCCAATGCCGACTTTTACGACGGCTTGAGCGACGAAGACAAAGCCCTCGTCCAGAACGCTTCGCAAACCGCGCTTGACTATATTCTTGATGTTGCCGTGACTTTGGATGCGACTGGGTTGGCAAAAATTCGCGAAACAAATCCGGATTACACGATTGTTCGCTTGACCGAAGAAGAGCGCGCTGTGTTCAAAGAACGCGCGAAACAGGTTGAAGCCGCATATATCGAGAGAGCTGGCGATCGCGGTGCTGCTATCCTAGAGCAAATGAAGCTAGATCTGGCGGCGGCGCAAAAATAAGCTCCTCGGGGTGGACACTGAAGTTTTGCATAAACACCCTATTTAGAGCAAAATTTCGGGCCTGACGACTAAGTCAGGCCCGAAATGCAATGTTGATTACCCGTCACACCTGCACATTCCGGGGAGAATAATATGGGCGAAAGATCCGCAAAAAAATCTAGGTTGGCGGGAGTTATCGAAGCAATCGACGGAGTAATCGCCAAACTGGAACAGTTCATCATGGCAATAGGTGTGATCCTGATGGCCATCAACACGATTGCAAACGTTATCAGCCGGTTTATTTTCAACCATTCCATCATCTTTGCAGAAGAGCTGAACAGCATATTTATTTTGTTGGTGACTTTTGCAGGAATTGGCTTCGCGGCGCGACATGGCCGGCATATCCGAATGTCAGCTATCTCGGACGCATTGCCCAAGCAAGCCAGGAAGATTTTGATGATCGTGATCGCTGCGATCACGTCGGTTCTGCTATTGGTTTTGGCTTGGTATGCGATCCAGTACATTATCAGTCTACAGGCGAAGGGGCGCGTATATCCTGCTTTGGGTATTCCTATATATGTCAGCTACCTTTGGGTACCAATCGGACTTGGCGTGACGGGCATTCAATATGGGTTGACGTTCCTAATAAATCTTCGGGAAAAAGAAATCTACCTATCAACAGATCTGCGTGAAGAAGACGCACAGGAACTGGAATTGGAGCTTTAATCATGGCGCTTACGATATTTTCAGTGATGGTTGTACTGTTGCTTCTTGGGTTTCCTATGATGGTACCTCTGATCGCAGGTGCATTCATCGGCGTCATAGAGTTGTTTGGCTCAATAGATAAAACCGAATTCATGATTCAGCAAATGCTGGGAGGTATCCGGCCCTCTTCGTTAATCGCGGTTCCGATGTTCATTCTTGCAGCTGACATCATGACGCGTGGCCAATCGGCTGACCGATTGATCGATATGGTTATGGCGTTCATACGCCACGTCCGTGGCGGCTTGGCTGTCAGTGCTGCGTCAGCATGCGCGCTGTTTGGTGCAGTATCCGGGTCTACACAGGCTACAGTTGTTGCGGTCGGCACACCGTTGCGACCGCGCATGTTGAAAGGCAGATACAAGGATTCTTTCATTCTAGCACTGATCGTCAATTCAAGTGACATCGCATTTCTAATACCTCCGAGTATTGGAATGATCATTTACGGAGTAGTTGCGAAAGCATCTATTCCCGAGTTGTTTATTGCAGGTATTGGGCCGGGATTACTGATACTAGTTATGTTCTCGATTTACAGCATGATCTACGCCAAGATAAACAACGTGCCCACCGAACCACCTGCATCATGGCGAGAGCGCGCTACCGCTGTCAAAAGGGCTTTGTGGCCATTGGGATTTCCCGTATTGATCATCGGCGGCATATTCTTTGGCATTTACAGTCCGACAGAAGCCGCTGCTATCAGTGTGATTTATGCTGTTTTTCTGGAAACCGTCATCTTTCGATCGATGCACATTAAGGATCTTTATTCAGTAGCACTGTCAACCGGCATGGTTACGGCAGTGGTTTTCATCCTTGTCGGTGCTGGCGCGGCTTTTGCCTGGGTCTTATCCTATGCGCAGATCCCACAACAGATTCTAGGTGCGATTGGCGTGGACGAAATGGGACAGATTGGCGTGTTGTTTACGATTTCCATTGCATTCTTTATCGGGTGTATGTTCGTAGATCCGATTGTTGTAATTCTGATCTTTGTTCCGATCTTTGCGCCGGTGGTTGAGAAAACCGGACTTGACCCAATTCTTGTAGGTACACTAATCACATTGCAAGCTGCCATAGGTTCGGCTACTCCTCCGTTTGGGTGCGATATTTTCACGGCAGTCGCGGTGTTTAAACGTCCCTATCTGGAAGTGGTCAGAGGCACGCCGCCTTTTGTAATTATGCTGTTAAGCGTTTCGGTATTGATGATCTTCTTCCCACAGGTAGCCCTGTTCTTACGTGATGTCGCCTTTCCAAAATAGATGGAGTAGCAAATGTTTACATCTATACTAAGCCCTTTCGATGGGTCTGTTGGAGCAGAAGCTGCTCTTCAAAAGGCGGTTAAACTCGCTGTTCTTTGTGGTGCAGAATTGACGGTGCTGACTTTGTACCGTCATCATTCTGTGCTCGAGGGTTCAATGTACGTAACGAGTGCAGATCAACCTGAAAATATTGATGATTTAATGCGAAATCACGCCAAAGATGTTGCAGAACAAGGTGTATCCATAGCGCGACAAGCTGGCGCCCAGAATGTTAGGGCTTTTGTCAAAGGGGGACCTACGGCGCGAACAATTGTAAGCTTTTCAGAAGAGCACAAGAATGACTTGATCGTTATTGGGAGTCGTGGACTAGGTTCACTCGAGGGAGTACTACTCGGTAGTGTCTCCCACAAAGTGACAAGCCTGGCAAAATCTCCTGTACTAGTCGTTTAGGAGAACAAATGGATCTCGATACTCAATCCACAACGGCAATGTTACCTGTTCATCTTGATGATCGCCCGGTAGGCAAACGGATCGCGTTCGTAGCGCTAGCGACAGATCATACTTCCGAGCGTGATTTCGCAAGAATTTGCGATCCCGATCAGGTTGGTGTCTACACGAACCGCATTGCTTTTGAAAACCCGACGACGCGGGAAACCTTGCTTCAAACCGGTCCGCGATTGACCGAAGCCGCAGCGCAAATACTACCGGCTGAAGATGTAGATGTGATCGCTTATGGCTGCACAGCCGCTTCAATTGTACTCGGCAATGATGTTGTGACACGTTACCTGAATGCCGCCAAACCCAATGCGCACTGCGTCACTCCGAGTTCCGCTGCATTTGCGGCATTTGCGGCATTGGATATAGCTTGTGTCAGCGTGCTAACGCCATACAGCCTTGAGGTAACTGATAATTTGGCACACTATTTTGCAACCCATGGACCAGAAGTGGCCAACGCTTCATGTTTAGGGCTGACGGACGATCGCCAAATGGCGCGGGTATCGCAGGAGAGCATTATCGATGCCGCAATAGCTGCTTGCGATCCCAGAGCTGACGCACTGTTTATTTCGTGTACCGCGTTGCGTGCTGCCGTTTGTGTCGAGCGGATAGAAGATCGTTTAGGGAAACCAGTGATTACCTCAAATCAGGCCATGATATGGCGCTGCTTGCGGCTTGTAGGTCTGAACTATCCGATATCAGGCTACGGTCAGATCTTTAATATATAATGTAACTGCGAATTTCCAAATGAAACCGAAAATTACACTTCAGGACAGTTTTGCAGCCCGCCAGCGTATTTGTGGCCGCGTCCGCTATACACCTTTGGTCCGCTCGCCATCGCTTAGTGCACATACGAGAGGCGATATCTTGCTCAAACTTGAGCAGACGCAGATCACTGGGAGTTTTAAACTGCGCGGCGCGACGAATGCGGTGCTGTCTCTTACTGAAAAGGAACGCAAAGCAGGGGTTGTAGGCGTCTCAACTGGCAACCATGGACGCGGGCTGGCTTATGCCGCTGCACAAGCCGGCGTGCGCTGCATTATCTGCATGTCGGAATTGGTGCCGCAGAACAAGGTCGATGGCATTAAATCCCATGGTGCTGAGGTACGCATTGTAGGTCGCTCGCAGGATGATGCCCAGCTAGAGGTGGACCGGTTGATAGCCGATGGCATGCTGATGCTGCCCCCCTTTGACAATCGCGACATCATCGCAGGCCAAAGCACCGTTGCGTTGGAAATTCTGGAACAGGCACCTGATTTGGAGACGCTACTGGTGCCGCTGTCTGGTGGTGGGCTGATCTCAGGCGTTGCAATGGTGATAAAGGCAACGAACCCCTCAATCCGCGTTGTTGGCATTTCGATGGAGCGCGGCGCGGCGATGTATGAAAGCCAACAGGCAGGCAGGCCTGTTCTTGTAGATGAACAGCCGACACTGGCGGATTCTCTGGGCGGCGGCATCGGGTTGGACAATGCCTATACTTTTGAAATGACAAAAAACCTAGTTGACGACATTGTTTTGGTTTCCGAAGCGGAAATCGCCAATGCCATCCGCCATGCGTATTGGCAGGAGCAGCAGATCATTGAGGGGTCGGGCAGTGTTGGCATCGCTGCACTTTTGGCAGACAAAATCGATATCCCTGGCCGCTGTGTATCACTGGTTACCGGACAGAATATCGATATGGCCCTACATAAGAGACTGATCGACGGTGAAAATGTCGATGTGGGAACGGAAGACCAAGCTAAGGAATACAAAGATGCCCGAAATCAAAATCTTTACTGAAGCAAACCTACGCAGTGCCGTTCAGCTGGATGGTGATGCGGTAGCCTGCGTAGAAGAGGCATTTCACCTGTTAGCTACCAAGGATGTGCAGATGCCACCAATCCTGAGCTTTCATGTACCCGATTACAATGGCGAGGTAGATGTGAAAACCGCCTATGTGCCGGGACTGAACGAATTTGCCATAAAGATCAGTCCAGGCTTTTTTGACAACCCTAAACTGGGCCTGCCTAGCCTGAACGGATTGAGTGTTCTTTTTGATGCCAAGACCGGCATCGTGCGTGCTGTCCTTTTGGACAATGGTTATCTGACTGATGTACGTACTGCCGCTGCTGGAGCTGTTACCGCCAAACATCTTTCGCGCGAAGACAGCAAGGTAGCTGGCATTCTAGGCAGTGGCATTCAGGCGCGCTTACAGCTGGAAGCACTGACGCTTGTCCGCGGGATCGAACACGCAGTAATCTGGGGACGAGATCCGCAAAAGACATTAACCTGCGCCCTTGAGTGTGCTGAAAAGCTAGGGATTAAAGTAATTACAGTCAGCAGCATTGCCCAAGTGATGGCGGCGGCCGATATTGTCGTTACGACGACTCCTTCGGACGCGCTATTGATCACCGCAGACATGCTGCACCCGGGCTTGCATGTTACGGCTATGGGCTCGGATGCCGATTACAAGATGGAGTTGGCCCCGGATGTAATCCCAGCTGCGTCACTGTTTGTGGCCGACAGTATAGCGCAATCCGTCAAGCAGGGAGAATTACGTCCCGCTATTGCCGCAGGAAATGTGACGGATCCGTCGCAATTCCCAGAACTGGGCCAAATCATTGCCGGCCAGAAACCGGGCCGGGCTTCGGCGCAGGATATAACTATTTGTGACCTTACCGGTACTGGAATTCAGGACACCGCAATTGCAGCCTTTGCTGGTGCTCGGGCAAATGCCGCGGGCACAGGCACTACCATCGATAGCGATCACTAGGAACAACCCCATGAAAGAACCCAAACTGAATTTTACCCGCGCCGAATTCCAGCGGCGCGTTGATCAAACCCGATTGGAAATGGCTCGCCGTGAGCTGGACCTCCTAATCGTTACCGACCCGTCGAACATGAACTGGCTTACCGGTTATGACGGTTGGTCTTTCTATGTACACCAATGTGTGGTGCTGGACATGAAGAGCGAACCGATCTGGTATGGTCGCAGTCAAGATGCCAATGGTGCTCTGCGCACCTGTTACATGGGTCCGGCCAATATCATCGGTTACCCGGATGATTACGTGCAATCGACCGAACGACATCCTATGGATTACCTCTCAGCGCGGCTCGCGGACAGAGGCTTAGATGGCGGTAATATTGGTGTTGAAATGGACAATTACTATTTCACGGCTGCTGCCTTTTCCTCTTTACAAAAGCACTTGCCCAACGCGCGCTTTGGTGACTCCAACGCCCTAGTCAATTGGCAACGTGCAGTGAAATCTGAGGCCGAACTCAACTATATGCGCCAAGCAGGTAAGATTGTTGAACGGATGCATCAACGCATTTTTGAAAAGGTGGAGCCGGGCATTCGCAAATGCGATCTGGTAGCTGACATCTATGACGCTGGGCTGCGCTATGATACCGACGCAGGATATGGCGGCGACTATCCTGCGATTGTGCCATTGCTTCCATCAGGGTCAGACGCTGCGGCGCCGCATCTGACGTGGGATGATTTGCCGATGCAAAGCGGCGAAGGCACTTTTTTTGAAATAGCAGGTGCCTCACATCGGTACCACTGTCCACTATCGCGCACGGTCTTCTTGGGCAAGCCAACACAGACCTTCCTAGATGCTGAAAAAGCGGTACTGGAAGGCATGGAAGCAGGGCTTGAAAAAGCCCGCGTTGGGAATACCTGCGCGGATATCGCCGTTGCCTTTATCAATGTGCTCAAAAAATACGATATTGAAAAGAACAACCGGTGTGGTTATCCGATCGGTCTCAGTTATCCGCCGGATTGGGGTGAACGTTCCATGTCTCTGCGTCGTGGCGACACAACAGTGATGCAGGAAAATATGACCTTCCACTTCATGACTGGCCTGTGGATGGAGGATTGGGGTTTTGAGATTACCGAAAGCATCCGCATTGGGACACATGGCGCAGAATGTCTGTCAAATGTACCGCGTAAATTATTTGTGAAGGATTAAGCCATGAAGGCAAACCCAATATCGCCGACTATACCCCTGAATAAGGATGGCGTACATCATGGTTTTCTGAAGCTGCCCTATAGCCGGGATGACAGTGCTTGGGGTTCAATCATGATTCCGTTGACAGTGATTCAAAACGGGACGGGAAAAACGGCCCTCCTCACCGGCGCCAATCATGGTGACGAATATGAAGGGCCGATTGCCCTGCACGAGCTGGCTTCAACCCTGAAAGCTGAAGATGTGGCTGGTCGATTGATTATCGTTCCAGCATTCAACTATCCAGCATTTCGGGCTGGCAGCCGGACGTCATCCATCGATAAAGGTAATCTGAACCGCTCCTTCCCGGGTCGGCCAGATGGTACCGTAACAGAAAAGATCGCTGACTATTTTCAGCGTACGTTACTCCCTCTTGCCGATGTCGCTGTGGACTTCCATTCCGGCGGCAAGACCCTAAATTTTGTGCCCTTTGCCGCCGCTCATATATTGGATGACAAAGCAACTGAGGAGGCCTGTTTTGCAGCAATGAAGGCGTTTAATGCGCCTTATTCGGTGCAGCTCATGGAGATTGACAGCGAAGGTATGTATGATACTGCGGTCGAAGAGATGGGCAAGGTGCTCGTCACTACTGAGCTGGGCGGTGGTGGTTCATCCACAGCAAGCAGCAATGCGATCGCCAAGAAGGGTTTGCGCAACGTACTGACCCACTTTGGCATTCTAAAAGGCGAGATGCAGATTGAGCCAACTGTGAACCTTTCAATGCCGGATAAAGACTGTTTCATTTTTAGCGAAGGCGACGGGCTCTATGAAGTAATGGTTGAATTGGGCGATCCCATTACTAAAGGAGATCTGGTGGCACGCGTTTGGCCGATGGACTCTACTGGGTCGCCACCGGTGGAATATCATGCGTGTCGTAATGGACTGCTGATCTGCCGCCATTTTCCGGGCCTGATCCAGTCCGGTGACTGCGTCGCGGTTATTGGCGTAGCCGAGGCCTAGGGGGAGCCTTACCTATGCAACTGGACAAACGCGATATTGAAATCCTTGTTGTTCTCTCGACCGAAGGCCGCATTAGCAAGGCTGAGCTAGCTGAGCGAGTTGGGCTTTCGGCCACACCGTGTTGGAACCGTTTGAAACGGCTTGAAAAGGCAGGGATGATCGAAAGTTACCGAGCCGAGATCAACCTTAAGAAAATTGGACCGCATGTAGGTGTTTTTGTTGCCGTCGAATTGGCCGATCACACAGCAGCTAGTTTTCGCGCTTTTGAGGCTGCTGTGCAGCATTATGACGAAGTCACCGGTTGCTGGGCGCTCGGCGGCGGGTACGATTATCTTATGCAGATCGTGACCAAAGATATCGATGCCTATCAACGCCTCATCGATGAAATGCTTGAGGCTCACATAGGCGTTGCTCGGTACTTCACTTATGTAGTGACAAAGTCGGTGAAGGGCGGAGGTGCGCCTCCACTGGAACTGCTGCTGAACCGTTGATGCGGTGTTCAAATGATAGAATAGGTTAAATCTGCTGTCAGATCCGCTGTAGAAGAAGATTCCTCTGATAATCTAGCGAATTTCGGTCTCACTCCACGCAGAATATGTGTGACATTGACTGTGAACCATTGGGGGAATAAACCATGCTCGATACCGCACTTTCTAATCAAAAAGACATCATGGATAAACGCTTAATCCGTGAGTTTTCCTATGTCGGTGGTAAATGGCGTGCCGCTTCAAACGGCGCGACGCTTTCTGTGGCAAACCCAGCCGATGGCACAATATTGGGCGACGTGTCCTCCCTGACAGCAAAGGATTCAATGGCGGCCGTAGATGCCGCCCAACAGGCTTTTCCTGGTTGGGCTGGTCTCTTGCCACAGGAACGGTCAGTTATTTTGCGCCGCTGGTTCGATCTCTTGAAAAAACATAAAGAAGATCTGGCACTGATCATGGTTGCCGAACAAGGAAAGCCCCTGTCTGAAGCGCGTGGTGAGATTGATTATGGTGCGGCTTTTGTCGAGTTTTACGCGGAAGAAGCAAAACGTCCAAATATCGAAGGGGTTACTAGTCATTTACCCGATGCTGAGGTCGAGTTATGGTTGGAGCCTATGGGTGTTATCGCTCTAATCACGCCATGGAATTTCCCCAACGCTATGCTCACACGTAAAGCAGCGGCAGCCCTGGCAGCTGGTTGTACAATTATAGCGCACCCCTCTGGCGAAACCCCGTATTCGGCACTTGCATTGGCTGAACTCGCCGAACGAGCTGGCATCCCGGCCGGAGTTTTCAACGTAGTTATTGGACGTGCTGCCACAGTTGTGGAGCCATGGACTAAGGACACGCGTGTGCGAGCGCTATCCTTCACCGGATCGACCGTCATAGGCAAACTTCTCTACCGTCAGTCTGCCGAAACAATTAAGCATTTAGTGATGGAGCTGGGTGGCCATGCACCGCTAATCGTCTTCAAAGACGCTGATATTGAAAATGCTGTTTCCGAAGCAATTAAGGCAAAATTTGCTACTACCGGACAGGACTGCCTAGGAGCCAATCGAATTTTTGTTGAACGCCCAATTTATGATAAGTTTTGCTCAAAATTTACCTTGGCTACCAAGGCGTTAACGATCGGTAAGGGCATGGACGATTGTGACCTCGGCCCACTGATGAACGAAAAAGCGATTCACAAGCAAGAAGAGCATGTCGCTGATGCGCTAGCCAAGGGCGCCAAACTGGCATGTGGTGGAAAACGACATAAATTGGGCAAGCTATTTTACGAAGCGACTGTTCTGACGGATGTGCCAAATGACGCTTTGATTATGTCGGATGAAACCTTCGGCCCTGTGGCCGCAATTGCCCCGTTCGATACGGAAGAAGGGGTAGTCGCTTTGGCCAACGATACTGAATATGGGCTTATTGCTTATGTTCATTCCAATGACCCAAAGTGTATTTATCGAGTCAGCCGTGCATTGCAGTTCGGCATGGTAGCTGTCAACCGCACAAAGGTCACTGGCGCACCTATACCTTTCGGCGGTACCAAGCAGTCCGGGCTGGGGCGCGAAGGGGCACGATGCGGAATGCAAGAATTCATGGAAATAAAATACGTCTGCCGCGACTGGACGTAGCACACAACTAATCAAAGGATAATGAAATGCTTAAAAACGATCATCTTGACGAATGGGATCGCGAAAACTTCTTCCACCCATCAACTCATCTGGCAGAGTTCGCCCGTGGGAATATACCGCAACGCGTGGTCACAGGCGGAAAAAACTGCCATATTGAGGACCGGGACGGCAATCGTTTTCTAGATGCGTTTTCCGGGCTTTACTGTGTAAATGTCGGTTATGGTCGTCAGGAAATTGCCGATGCAATTGCGACCCAAGCCCACCAGCTAGCCTATTATCATTCCTATGTTGGCCACGGCACCGAAGCTTCCATCACGCTTGCCAAAATGATTCTGGATCGTGCGCCCGATCACATGTCGAAGGTTTATTTCGGCCTCAGCGGTTCGGACGCCAATGAAACCAATATCAAGCTGGTCTGGTATTATAATAATGTTCTGGATCGTCCCAAGAAAAAGAAAATCATCTCGCGTTGGCGCGGATATCATGGTTCGGGCCTGATGACGGGTTCATTGACGGGTCTGAAACTTTTTCACAACAAATTTGATTTGCCGCTGTCACAAGTAATCCATACGGAAGCGCCTTACTATTATCGACGTGATAATCTTGATCAGTCTGAAGCAGAATTCGTGGCGCATTGTGTTAATGCGTTGGAAGAGTTGATCGACCGCGAAGGGGCTGACACCATTGCCGCCTTCATCGGAGAACCTGCACTTGGAACCGGTGGCTTGGTCCCACCACCCGAAGGTTATTGGCCCGCCATTCAGGCAGTGCTGGACAAAAACGATATCCTGCTGATTGCTGATGAAGTTGTCACCGGTTTTGGCCGTTTGGGCACGATGTTCGGATCCGAGCATTACGGCATGAAGCCCGACATCATCACTATCGCCAAAGGTCTGACTTCAGCCTATGCGCCGCTGTCTGGCTCGATTGTCAGCGAAAAGTTCTGGAAAGTGTTGGAAGAGGGAACCGACAAGATTGGTCCAATTGGTCACGGTTGGACTTACTCCGCGCACCCGATTGCCGCCGCCGCCGGTGTCGCCAATCTCAAGCTAATTGATGAGTTGAAGCTTGTTCAGAACGCCAGCGAAATCGGTGCCTATTTCAAGAAAGCCCTCAACGAAGCCATAGGTGAGCATATCAATGTGGGCGACGTCCGCGGCGACGGACTGCTGTGCGCCGTTGAATTCGTTCAAGACCGAGACAGCCGCACTTATTTCGAGGCTGATAAAAAAGTTAGCTATGCGCTGAACGCTGCCTTACTGAACCGTGGCGTGATCAGCCGCGCCATGCCTGAGGGCGACATACTGGGCTTCGCTCCACCTTTCTGTCTGACGCAAAAAGAAGCAGACGAAATTGCTGCAAAGCTTCAAGACTCAATCGCCGAAGTTCTCGGTTGACCAAACATACGACAAAGGAACGAATTAAAAATCGATGTCCTAAAAGGGTATTGTGTGTTGCTGAGGGTGTTGCCATATCCGCAGCAATAATTGAGAAATTCGGCCGGTTCGCAATATTCGAAGACCAGACTGGCGTTGTGTCTGGTATCCTTTTACCGACATTGTCAGATTAAAATTGATAAGAATAAATACCCTATTTTCAATAATTATTTCCCTGTTTTTTAATATATTTTCCCTGTTGTTTTTACGGGCGAAAATAGATAAAACACAATGAAAATAGGAAGCTAGGGCTTATTTTGCGCTTAAGTTGGGCAATAATCGCTTAAATTCCCTGTTTTTTCCCTGTTTAGCAGGGAAAATGGCAGAGACGGGTTCGCTTCAGACTGCTAACTCCACCACTTAATCTGAGGCGAACCTGGATCCAACCCAGGTTCGCCCCTGAACCCCGCAGAACCGGGGCCTTTGGGGTTATCCGATCAAAACAGAGACGCTCTCATCAGCGCATATAAGCCTGATTTGCGCATTCGTCTCTATTACCCTGTTTCAGGTTCCAGTTTATGAAGATATTTGGGAGATTAAGTTGGTACCCAAGCCGCTTTTTCTGCTCAATCCAGTCTGTAGGTAACGGATTAAGTCTCGAAAGTCTTTTGACGGTCAGGCTTTCGGGCTGCCGTCCAGTAAGAATGTCCTCAACAGTTTCTGGTGCTAAAAAAGCGAGAGGCAGCACCTGACCCTCTCCCCAACTTCGCACCACATTGAAGTTAGTGATTACTGCATGACAGTGCCTCTTCAACTAAATAGAAACCAATGACAAAACTGTTTGTTGACTCTACAACATTTCATGTAATATTGAATGTTACATGAAATGTTGTAGAGGTTTTTGCGGTGTGTTCCATGTCCTACTCCATATGGTCTATTCACAAAGACCAATGAAGTCGGAGTTTCTGGCCACGGCAATTGTCAGTGATGTTAAGTTATGAAGAAACCAAAAAAATTAGAAGCCGAAAAATTTCTTGAATCACTGCCATTTGATCCGGACTTATCAAGTGTTGGTTTGTTTTGGGACGGAATATTCTTAGAGCAGTACTTCGCTCTTGAATCGAACGAAGTTCTCATGCCGCCGATGAAGGACCATCGGCTCACCCTTAACTTGCCTTTTGAGAAAAAGGGGACGACTGGCGTCAAAGCCAATTGGGCGTGGGGGGATGAAAAACATTCCGGCCTGTGTCACCAGGGTGAAGTAACAGTAGCAGGGCGCGACAAGCCTGCCTATTGGCAATGGACGGGACGGTCCAATTCAATTCATGTGAGCTTATCCCATAAATTTTTGACGACCGCAGCAGACTGTGCCGGCGTTTCTTCCGTAGGTCTTGAGGTCATCGATCAGATGTCTACTCGCAGTGACGAGTTGTATCGGTTGATGGTTATGCTGTCACTAGAGGCGAAAAATAAGGGTTTCTTTGGACGCATGTTTGCGGATGTGATCACACAGGCAATGGCCGGCACCATATTACGGAATCACACTAATCGACAGGCGATCATTAACGCCCGCAGCAAAACACTGTCACCTGCGATACTTTCACGGGTACTTGAATATTTTCATGCAAATTATTGTCATAATATCGGCCTGACAAACCTAGCTGCTATCGCCGAAGTTAGTCAGTTTCATTTTGCAAGAATGTTTAAATGCTCGACCGGTTACGCCCCTTACCAATTTCTGACGCAGCTCCGGATTCGCCGGGCACAGGATTACCTCTTAACGATCTCGAATGCGACACTGAGCGAAACGGCACTCGTCGTCGGCTTCAGCGATCAATCGCACTTCAATCGCCACTTCAAGGCTATCGTGGGAGTAACCCCGCTGAAATGGCTGCGCGAAGTGATGCAATAATTAAATTGGAATTTTGATGAGACGAGATGGCAAATTATCCGGAGTACTTCATGTCCTCCTCCATATGGCCGCGTCTGAATACCCAGTGAAGTCGGAGATTTTGGCAAGAGTCATGCAAACTAACCCGGTAGTCATTCGCAGAATTTTGGGAAGACTGCGCGACTGTGATTTGGTTCGGTCTGAGAAGGGGCACGGCGGGGGCTGGACCCTCGCCTGCAATTTGGAGGTGGTGACATTACGCGATATCCACGTTGCCCTCGGTGCGCCAGGTTTGATCGCTATCGGCAATCGTAACGAAACGCCCAGCTGCCTAGTAGAGAAGGCAGTAAACGCCGCTCTAAACGATACCTTTAAGGAAGCGGAAGCGTTGCTGCTTGATCGGTTCGGGCGCGTGACTCTTGCGACGCTCAGCACCGAATTCCATGCCGGTATGCTAAGGCATCGTGGCAGAAATAGACAGGAGCACGCACATGAGGAACGATGAGATTTGTAAACAGAAGGCAGAGCGACTGGGGATAGCGTCGCGCTGCACGTTCCACGAGGGATTTCTGAATTCACTCTGTCAATCGACTGGTTTCAACGCGGCAACGTGCTTTCTAGTGTCACATTTTTTGACTAAGGCTGATAAACGCCGGGCGTTATTCACCGAAATTGCCACGCGACTGCTTCCAAACGGCATTTTGGTGAACGCAGATATCTCGGGTGACATGGCAGCACCTAACTTCAAGAGTTTGTTGTCGGTTTGGCTGCGCATGTTGCGCTATGCTGGTTTGCCTGCCTATGAAATAGAGAAAATGCGCGGATCTTTAGGTGTCGAAGTTGCTGTGCTACCACCCAAAGAAGTCGAGGAATTGATCAAAACGAGTGGCTTCAATGGGCCAACACTGATCTCTCAATCCTTATTAATTCATACATGGTATTCACGGCTCAGTACTTAAACGCCGGCTGATAGAAGAAGGGTTGCAGATATGAGCATGTCTTTACTCGCTGATCGGTTGGCTGAGTTCCCAACTGTTGGCCTTTGTACACTTCCAACTCCATTAAAACCGTTGAAAAACCTCTCTTGCCACTTGGGTGGGCCGATGATCTGGGAAAAACGAGAAGACATGACCGGTCACGGTATGGGAGGTAACAAGCTTCGTAAGCTTGACCGTGTACTGTATCAAGCGTTAGAGCAAGGAGCCGACACACTGGTTTCTGGCGGTGTTGTCCAATCCAACAGTCAAAGACAAGTTGCGGCCGCGGCCGCCATACTAGGCCTGGAATGTCACCTTGTTGTCTTTCATGGACGGGTAGCGCCACCAACCGCACAATACGAAACCTCTGGTAACGCCTTCTTGAATCGTCTTTATGGCGCTTTACTACACGACAGGCCTTGGTCTGGAGACAGAAACGGTCCACTGGCAACTCTGGCAAACGAACTAAGGGCAAAAGGAAAGTGCCCATTTATCGTACCATACGGCGTCTCCGATCCGCTTGGAGCAGTGGGATATGCGAGTGCAATCACCGAAATTGCTGAACAAAGCAACAGGTTACAATTCGAACCAACAGCGATCATTCATTGTTCTGGCAGCGGTGCAACGCAAGCAGGCCTCTCAGTTGGAGCGCAAACAGCCTTGCCCAACTGCCAGGTGGTTGGCATAGACATTGACGCAGAACCCGAGCGAGTTCGAGCTGATGTCGTTACCTATGCGACGGGCGCCGCCGAACTTCTGCGGCTGCCTTTCGACGCTCACCTTGTAGAAGTCGTTGCTGGTCATGCTGGTCCTGCCTATGGCGTTCCACATGACGCAACTCTTGATGCCCTTCGTCTTTCCGGGCGGCTGGAGGCTATGACATTAGACCCGGTCTATTCGGCAAAAGGGTTGGCGGGATTGATTGCACTCATTAAATCAGGTCGCTGGTCCAAAGCCGACAACCTGGTGTTTTTAAACACTGGTGGCGTACCATCGCTGTTTGCTTACGTCGACGCACTTGGCATTTAAAAAAAATCAAGTCAGAGCCAACATTCTCTTGCAAATGACACCTCAATGGCTGAACAGCGTATTGGCTATGTCACAATCGTCGAGCACATAAGCCGGCCTAGCCACTGGTTTGCACATTATTATTGAATCTATTTTTTCCGAGCAAGAAGGTCCAATATTTCTGAGCAAGATCGTACAATATTTTCTAAAACGACCTGCCTATATTACCTGAGTAATTGATTGAAATTGTAGGCTTAATTCCTCCTTTGTTTTCTGGCTTTTCGTGCATCACCTATGAAAATCAGAACCACCTTTCGAGCGGAGGGCAGTACTACAAAATAGAGGAACTAAAATGCAAACTATCAGACGCGCCAATGATCGCGGCCTTGGTGACCATGGTTGGTTAAGAAGTCGGCACACTTTTTCATTTGCAAGTTATTATGATCCCGGACACATGGGTTTCGGCACACTCCGCGTTATCAATGAAGACGTGGTTGAGCCAGGTAAAGGGTTTGGTACCCACGGCCATCAGGACATGGAAATCATCTCCTATGTGCTCGAAGGCGCTCTGGCACACAAAGACAGTATGGGTACGGGTACTGTAATTCGGCCCGGCGACGTCCAGCGAATGTCAGCCGGCACCGGTGTTTAGCATAGTGAGTACAATCATTCACAAATTAATCTCGTTCATTTCCTTCAAATCTGGATTTTGCCGGAGAGAACTGGTCAGGAACCCAGCTATGAGCAGAAAGCCTTTTCCGAAGAAGAAAAGCGTGGACAGCTGAGACTTATTGGGTCCCGAAACGGTCGCGATGGCTCAATCACCATCCATCAGGATGTAGATCTATATGCCACGGTCCTGAAAGAAGATGACACTGTATCCCATGAGCTGGCGGCCGGTCGAAAAGCTTGGCTGCATGTTGTCGACGGCGCGCTCAAAATTGGCGATGAGACACTCAATCACGGTGATGGCGTCGCCATTGAGGGGCCGCAGACAATCACATTGACCGGCACATTGAGCGCAGAAGTGCTGTTGTTCGATATGGATTAAACCGAACGGGAGGGCTGCATGACGAAGAAAATAAAAAACACCAATCAACTCGAACGACGTCGCTTTGTTAAGAATGTGGCGGCGGGTGGGCTAGCAGCGTCATTGGCACTTCGTTTGCCCTCTGCGTTCGCGCAAGTCGACAAGACAGGAGGAGTTAGCATGTCAGATACGATCTTGATGAATGGCAAGTTCAGAACACTTGATCCTAAGCGACATTCTGCTTCGGCAGTGATGATCAAGGACGGCGTGTTTAAAGCTGTCGGCAGTGATGATGAAATCATGAAGCTGCGAACTTCTTCCACTCAGGTAATCGACCTCAAACAACATACGGTCATCCCGGGCATAAATGATTCACATACTCATGTGATCCGTGGCGGTTTGCATTACAACATGGAGCTCCGCTGGGAAGGCGTACCATCGGTTGCTGACGCGCTCCGGATGTTAAAAGAACAGGCACGGCGCACGCCCGCTCCCCAATGGGTGCGGGTTGTGGGTGGATGGTCAGAATTTCAATTTGCTGAACGACGCATGCCGACCTTGGAGGAAATCAACGCTGCATCACCCGATACGCCGGTCTTCATCTTGCATTTATATGACCGGGCTTTGTTGAACGCGGCGGCGCTGAAGGCGACCGGGATCACCAAAGACACGCCGGACCCACCAGGCGGGGTGCTATATAGAGACCGTAAAGGCAATCCCTCCGGAATGTTAATTGCCGAACCCAGTGCGCTCATTCTCTATTCCACCTTAGCCAAAGGGCCGTCCCTGCCTTTCGAAGACCAGCTCAATTCTTCCCGCCATTTTCAACGCGAGCTGAACCGGCTTGGTGTGACAAGCGCCATCGATGCCGGCGGTGGCGGTCAGAATTATCCCGATGACTACAAGGTTATTGAAGAGTTGCATAAGCGCGGCGAGATGACCATGCGCATTGCCTACAACCTGTTCGCGCAAAATAAAGGGTCAGAATTTGAAGACTACAAACACTGGACCACAATGATCAAACCGGGTGACGGTGATGCGATGCTACGTATGAACGGCGCCGGTGAAAATCTCGTATGGTCCGCTGCCGACTTTGAAAACTTCCTGCAACCAAGACCTCACCTGCCAGACCATATGGATAGAGAGTTGGAAAGAGTAACCCGTCTCCTAGTCGAGCACCGTTGGCCGTTTCGTATTCATGCAACGTATGATGAATCAATTGCTAAATTTCTCAATGTATTCGAGAAGGTCAACAAAGACATTCCGTTTGATGGGCTGCGCTTTATCATCGATCACGCCGAAACCATTCGGCCGGATAGCATTGATCGTATCAACGCGCTTGGCGGCGGCATTGCGATCCAACATCGCATGGCGTTCCAAGGCGAATATTTTGTTGAGCGATACGGAGCCACGGAAGCAGAACAAACGCCGCCTATTACTGACATGCTTGCCGCAGGTTTGCCCGTCGGGGCCGGTACGGACGCGACGCGCGTCGCGAGCTTTAACCCTTGGGTTGGGCTCTATTGGCTTTCCACGGGCAAGACCTTGGGCGGTTTGACTTTGTATCCCGAAGAACGTCGGCTTGAGCGCGAAAAGGCACTCCATCTCTATACCAAGGGCAGTGCCTGGTTCTCCGGCGAGCAAGAGGTGAAAGGCGCGATCGTTGCGGGCGAATATGCCGACCTTGCGGTGTTGTCGGCTGACTATTTTTCTGTTCCGGATGAAGAGATTAAAGAAATTGTCTCTGTGCTGACCATTGTTGACGGTACCGTGGTGCATGGCAATGGTGAATTCAAAGACCTGAACCCGCCGTTGCCTCCGGCAAGTCCGGATTGGTCGCCAGTGCGAACCTTTGCAAATCACAAACAAGCATCCGATATCGCCCTGGCTATGGCCGGGCATCAGTGCCTTGAACATGGTCACGGGCGTCAACCTCAATCAGGTATCGTGAAAGCATCCCGCGACCCGTTTTGGGGACCGCTCGGGTGCAGTTGCTTTGCGTTCTAGGAAAGAATGATTTCAATAATGCAATCAACGCCCCCAGAAACCTCAGCGAGTGCGCAACAATCTAGCGCATGGTCTCCGCTCAAAATCAAAGTGTTTCGCACTCTTTGGATAGCGACACTGGTGTCGAATATCGGCACCTGGATGCATGATGTGGGCGCTGGCTGGATGATGACGTCCTTGTCCCCGTCGCCGGTGATGGTTGCTCTGGTACAAACAGCGACAACCCTGCCAATCTTTCTGTTAGCGTTCCCAGCCGGTGCACTTGCCGATATTATCGACCGGCGCCGCTATCTTCTTATTGTACAAGTTTGGATGGGTCTGGTTGCGGCGCTTTTGGCCTTCTTCGCCCTGACGGGCATCATGACAATCTGGAGTCTGGTGGCTTTAACGTTTGCCATGGGTATCGGAGCCGCGATGATGATGCCGGCTTGGGCTGCTATAACGCCTGAAGTTGTATCGAAGCAAGAGCTCCAACCGGCCATAGCGATAAACAGCATGGGTATTAATGTCGCCCGGGCAATAGGCCCGGCGCTTGGCGGCATCATTGTATCCTATGCCGGCTCCGGCGCCGTGTTTGCACTCAACGCTGCATCGTATTTTTGTGTCTTCGTCGTTCTGTTGACCTGGCGGCGAGATGCTCTTCCAAGTGACTTACCCGCCGAACGCTTTTTCGGTGCCATGCGCATCGGATTTAGGTTTGCCCGAAATGCGCCCGCATTGCATGCCGCCACTATCCGGGGCGCCGGCTTTTTTCTTTTCGCAAGCGCCTCTTGGGCGTTGCTGCCGCTCATCGCCAAGGATTTGGTGGACGGTGGACCGCAGGCGTTCGGTATTTTGGTTGCTTCTGTCGGTGTTGGCGCAGTTGTTGGTGCATTTGTCTTGCCCAGAATCAGGGGGAAAATCTCGCGAGATGCGATGGTTGCGGCCGCGACAGTGATTTACGCCGGCGCTTTATTGGCATTGGCCACTTTCAATCAGCTCCTCCCTTTATGTTTTGCCATGGCCCTCAGCGGCCTTGCCTGGATAGCCGTTTTGTCATCGCTGCAAGTCGCTGCGCAAATGGCGTTGCCAAATTGGGTACGCTCACGAGGTCTGGCGGTCTTTATGACTGTCTTCATGGGGTCAATGGCGCTTGGCAGTCTGCTTTGGGGCAAAGTCGCGGAACTTACCTCCATCAGTCAATCACTGACTTATGCCTCCATCGGCGCGTTAGTGGCAATAGCGCTGACCTGGAGTTGGAAAATCAGCGGTGTTGACACCGTCGACCTGACGCCGTCAATGCATTGGCCAACACCTTCCACGCGCGACGAGGTAACCCCGGATCGTGGGCCAGTGTTGGTGACAATCGAATACCAGGTTGAGCCAGGCAAGGGCCCTGACTTCATGAACGGCATACATGAACTTGGCAGTCATCGACGGCGTGATGGGGCTTTCTTCTGGTGCGTATTCGAACATGCCGAGCATGCCAGTCACTACATAGAGACTTTCTGTGTTGAATCCTGGTTGGAACATTTACGACAACATGAACGGGTCACGGATGCCGACCGAGTGCTGCAAGAGGGCATCCTATCGTTGTTGATCAAGGGAACAGAACCGATCGTCACACATTATGTAGCACCTGCCAAAGACCGATGGCGAAGAAAACTATGAAGATCCTTGTAGGCTTTATTTTGGCATTTTGCAGAACCAAATTTTTTTAATAATCAAAACTTTCTAGGAGAGACAAATGAACAACAACAAACTTGAAGTGCTTACCCCTTATAACAGCCAAGTGATCTTTATTGATCAGCAGCCTCAAATGGCCTTTGGAGTGCAAAGCATCGACCGCCAGACGCTGAAAAACAACGTGGTTGGTTTGGCAAAAGCCGCTAAGATTTTTAACATCCCGACCACTATCACAACTGTGGAAACGGAGAGTTTTTCAGGACATACCTATCCTGAATTGCTAAACGTATTTCCTGAAGCGCCGCTCCTCGAACGCACCTCCATGAATTCCTGGGACGACCAAAAAGTCCGTGACGCACTGGCCGCTAACGGTCAAAAGAAAATCATCGTCTCAGGGCTTTGGACCGAAGTGTGCAATTGCACTTTCTCGCTTTGTGCGATGCATGACGCCGACTATGAAATTTACATGGTAGCGGATGCATCAGGCGGCACGTCACTGGATGCCCATAATTACGCCATGGATCGCATGGTGCAGGCGGGTGTGGTTCCAGTGACTTGGCAGCAAGTCTTGCTTGAATGGCAACGCGATTGGGCCCACCGAGACACTTACGATGCTGTGATGGAGCTCGTCAAAGAACATTCAGGCGCTTACGGGATGGGTGTCGATTACGCCTATACCATGGTGCATAATGCAGATGAACGCGTGAAGCACGGCAAGACCCTTACGCCCGTTGCAGCCAAGTAACATTAATAGGACACAGAGCTTGATGCGGTGGAAGTCCTTGCCCCTAGTATGTCTTGCGATTCTGCAGCTGAACGCTTGCACTATGATTGGACCTGACGCGATGAAGGTATCGCGTCTGGAATACAATCAAGCCGTAGGGGAGAGTGAACAGCGCGAGCTCCTGCTGAACCTTGTGCGGCTGCGCTATACAGATACTCCCGAGTTTCTGTCGATCAATGGTATTTCCACCCAGATGAATTTCGAGATCGGGGCTTCTGTCGGCGGGGATTTTGGCAAGATCGAGAATGCCAACAGCTCTTTTTTGTCGCCCGGTGCTTCTGTCGGATATTCCGAAACACCAACCATCACTTTCATGCCACGACGGGACAAAGAATTCACCCGCCAGCTCGTCGCGCCTGTCGAATTGGACAGTGTGTATCTGTTGACGCAATACGGCTGGGGACTCGACCGCGTTTTGCGACTGGTCGCACGGGATTTGAACGGTTTCAAAAACGATGTCTCTAGGGAAGAAGTCGCTACTCAAAATTCAGGCGCATTGGCGGTATTTGCTGAATTAACCGCCCGTTTTAGGCGGCTTGAAGCGGCACAACTGATTAATATCGGTGTTGAGCACCGCCGAGAAATTCTCTCTGCACCAATCGTGGAAAGCCGCGTCTCTCCGGACGATATTTTGAAGGCAAAAAGGGCTGGCTATCAGTGGGAATTTCAGAAAAGCCCGCCAAGCTATGTCTTAACGGGTAGCCGCGCACATTATGTATTGCGGGTTAGCCCGGCCGCCTGGAACAGCGCTGAATTCGCTGAGGTAGCACGGCTGCTTGGTTTACCAGGTCGGAAAACAACCTATGAAATTGATCCGGGCAGTGGTTTTTTCAGCAATGCTGATGGCAGCTTGCGCGTGGCAACGCGATCGGTGCTGGGAACGATGGCGTATTTATCTAATGCGGTATCAATACCTGAAATACATGAAAATCGTGGCATGGCGCGATCTCTGAAGAAAGTGGATACGACTCTCAGCGATGTCCTGAATGTCCATGTCTCGGCAATTCGGGACGATGGGGCTTATTTGTCGGTCCCATACCGTGGATTTTGGTTTTATATCGATGATAGCGACTTGGCGACCAAGCAAACGTTTGGGTTGCTCACATCGCTCATTCGCCTGACCATCAACGTCGGCGGGGCACAAAATGTTCCCGTTCTCACATTGCCGGTGTCGCGATGATGAGCAACTCGACGCAGCGACGCAGCAGGAGATCACGACAATGAGCTATCAATCCACAACGAAGCCTGTATGTTTTGCCAAGTGGGCATTGTCACATTAACTCGATACTAGGCCCTTTTTGCTTTTTTGAAGGAATTTCGAACCTCGTAAGTCTTTGAAATATAACAAACCACGTTTCGAAAATTATCAAGGTTTTATGTTTAATAATTTAATGTGACAACGCCCTTCCATTAGGCGCGAAGAAACCGAAGTCGTAATTTTTAGGCGGCAGTGCATGCAGTAGCCCAAACGCCGAATGCATCAGCGCGATATTGCTTGAGGTGAGATCGATTGATTAGGTGGCGTTGAACGTAAAAGTTATTGTAGGCTGCAGAGTGAATATTGAGGAATTTCTGAGCAGATCCCGGTGACTTAAATTTCTGCATTTTTCGCTCTCTTCGTCGGAAAGGTAGATGAGAATTCTCGGCACGATTATTAGATCTTTTGTTGTCAATATGTTCGGCATTCAAGCCTAGAATTCGAAATGCCTTGTGATAAGATTTCAGTTTATCGGTAACTACCTAGCATTGGCGCAAATCCTTGCTTCTTGAGTAATTTCCGCATCAATTTCAAGGCGGCATTTGTGTTTCGCTTTGATTGTACGAGGAAATCCAGGACTTCGCCTTCACTATCAACAGCCCGCCATAGCCAATGCCGTTTTCCACGAATTACGATGACCATTTCATCCAGATGCCAGATATCATTGGGAGTAGGGCGGGAAGACCTCAGATTTCTGGCGATTGGTTTACCAAACTTTAGAAACCATCGTCGGGCAGTCTCGTAGGAAATATCCAGGCCTCGTTCCGCGAGCAGATCTTCTACGTCTCAATAGCTCAGCGTGAATCGCGCATAAAGTCAAACTGCATGCTGGATAATGTAAGGTGGAAAGCGATGCCGGGAATAGGAGATCTTTTGCATCGGCAGAGATTAGATCATCACAAATTTTCTCGCTACAAAGTTAAAGTGACAGCATCTATTTTTCATCGATGAAGATTAGATCATCATCAATTTCCTTGCCACAAAGTTAATGTGACAACACCGTAAAAAGGTCAAATTACCAATACCCCTAATAAAATAGATTCTGAAGTATTCTTTACAATGAAGAACCAGAAAATAGCAGATAATTTAAATGTGTTTCAAATTAAGTGTTAAATATCAATTGGATGGAACAGTCGTATTTTACCTACTAAAAAATTAGTTGACAAAATACGTTAACTGCCAAAACCTTAGTAGGCCGACAAATTCGGCGCATTGAAACCTAGGGAGGAAGAACGATGCGTAAATATCTTCTCTCTGCTGTAGCAGCCTGTGCTGTCATGGCGGGAACAGCAGTGGCACATGCAGATGGAGCCGCCGCGAAAAAATGGATCGATAATGAATTTCAACCATCGACACTCAGTAAAGAACAACAAATGTCTGAGATGCAGTGGTTTATTGATGCTTCAAAACCCTATTCCGGCATGGAAATCAACGTTTTGTCTGAAGGTATTCCAACACATGGATATGAATCAGAAGTACTGACAAAAGCGTTTGAAGAAATTACTGGTATTAAGGTCAATCACCAAATATTGGGTGAGGGTGAAGTTGTGCAAGCTGTGCAAACACAGATGCAAACACAAAGAAATCTTTATGACGCGTATGTAAATGACTCCGACTTGATTGGTACACATTCGCGTCTGCAGCTTGCCTATAACCTAACTGATTTCATGGCAGGCGAGGGGAGCGATGTAACAAATCCAATGCTGGACTTGGATGATTTCATGGGCACACAGTTTACAACTGGTCCAGACGGAGATTTATACCAGCTCCCTGATCAACAATTTGCCAACCTGTACTGGTTCCGGAAGGATTGGTTCGATCGCGAAGATTTAAAAACCGCATTCAAAGCAAAATATGGTTATGACCTTGGCGTGCCAGTAAACTGGTCGGCTTATGAGGATATTGCTGAATTTTTCTCAAAAGATGTCAAAGAAATTGACGGAACAACAATCTATGGTCACATGGATTACGGTAAGCGCGCTCCCGATCTTGGATGGCGTATGACAGATGCATGGTTATCAATGGCTGGCGCCGGTTCAAAAGGTGAACCAAATGGTGTGCCAATTGATGAATGGGGCATCCGTATGGAAGCTGGGACATGTAACCCAACCGGTGCTTCTGTATCACGTGGTGGCGCAGCAAATGGTCCAGCTGCAGTTTACGCAATTCGTAAGTGGGATGAATGGTTGCGGTCTTATGCACCTCCAGGTGCTGCCTCATATGATTTCTACCAGTCATTGCCTGCACTGGCCCAAGGAAATGTCGCACAGCAGATTTTCTGGTATACAGCCTTTACAGCTGACATGGTAAAACCCCAGTCTGAAGGGAATAACACTGTTGATAGCAATGGCATACCGTTATGGCGCATGGCCCCATCACCACACGGTCCATATTGGGAAAAAGGGCAAAAAGTTGGTTATCAAGACGTGGGCTCATGGACAATCTTGAAATCAACACCTCTTGATCGAGCAAAAGCAGCTTGGCTTTATGCACAATTCGTCGTGTCTAAAACTGTGGACGTGAAGAAATCTCATGTTGGTTTAACATTTATCCGTGATAGTTCCGTCAATCATGAATCATTTACAGAACGTGCTGGAAAACTTGGCGGCCTGGTAGAATTTTACCGTTCGCCAGATCGTGTTGCCTGGTCTCCAACAGGTGTCAACGTTCCTGATTACCCAAAACTCGCTCAAATTTGGTGGCAACAAATCGGTGACGTAAACTCTGGTGCTTTTACACCACAACAAGCAATGGATCGTTTGGCTGAAGAGATGGATATTACAATGGCCCGTATGCAACGCGCTGATGAAACTGCAAACGTATACGGCGGTTGTGGCCCTCGTTTGAACGAGCCTAAAGACGTATCCGAATGGCTGGGTAAAGGTGGAGCAAAGGCTAAGCTTGCCAATGAAAAGCCTGCAGGTGAAACAGTTAATTACGATGCTCTTGTTTCACGTTGGCAGAAGTAATTTGACTTAACGCATAGGCGTTGCAAAATTACTCTACTTAAGCTGAGGTTCTGCGGGACCTCAGCACTTCAATTTTGATTAATATGTAAGTTAATTATTACGCTTGATATTTTAGGGCTAATTGTCTCATGACACTTGAGTTAATCGAAGTTACCAAGAAAGTTGGTATTCATACGCATATCAAGCCGACAAGCCTAATGCTTGAGCCCGGTCATTTTAATGTTCTGCTAGGTAAGACCGGTTCTGGAAAAACTTCTCTTATCAAATTGATGGCCGGACTTGACCCCTTGGCTGCTGGCAAGATTATTATGAACGGTAAGGATATCTCTTCGGTAAACACCAAAAAAAGAAATATTAGCCTTGTACATCAGTTTTTCGTTAATTATCCGCATATGACAGTGTTCGATAACATCGCTTCGCCATTGCGCGTGGCCGGTATGGCACGATCTGAAATAGAAGGCAGGGTAGAAGAAGCAGCGGATATTCTGCAACTTCGTCCATTTCTCAACCGACGCCCGCACCAACTTTCAGGCGGGCAACAGCAACGTTGCGCGTTAGCCCGCGCGATTGCCAAGAAAAGCGACGCAGTTTTTTTGGATGAGCCATTGGCAAATCTTGATTATAAATTACGCGAAGAACTTCGTGAGCAACTGCCGGAGCTTTTTGCGGGCCGTGGCGCAGTTGTTGTCTACGCGACATCTGAACCGGAGGAAGCCCTGTTGCTTGGCGGTAAAACTGCCCTTATTGACGATGGTCAGATGACTCAGTTTGGTTCAACCGCTGAAATTTATCGAACACCCTTAAACTTGGCTTCTGCACGCGTCTTTTCCGATCCTCCTATTAACTGCGCCAAAGTCAAGAAGACGAAGGGTCTGATTAATATGGGGAATGTCGCAAAATGGGCCGTGGACGAGCAGACGAAAAACCTAGCGGATGGTGACTACCTAATCGCCATCAGGCCATATAATGTACTGCCAGAAAAGTCTAATCAGACAAATGTTGCTCTGGAGGGAATTGTAAAGATCACTGAATTAAGCGGTTCTGAAAGTAGTGCCCATTTTGAAATGGAGGATGAAACATGGGTCTCGCTTGCACATGGAGTACATTATTTTGAAATCGGCTCTGAGCATCAATTTTATATGGATGTATCGAAATGTTTCTATTTTGATTTGAATGGCCGGGTTGTGGGTGGATAATATGGCAAAAATTACGCTCTCACATCTCAAGCATAGCTATGAACCTCAGCCGAAAGGCCCGGAAGATTATGCGTTGCAGGAAATTGACCTGGATTGGCAAGATGGCGGTGCCTATGCCTTGCTAGGGCCATCGGGCTGTGGAAAATCGACCCTTCTAAATATTATTTCAGGCCTACTGATCCCATCTGAAGGAAAGATACTGTTTGACGATCGAGATGTGACAGCGATGTCGCCTGATCAACGCAATATAGCGCAAGTGTTCCAATTTCCCGTTATTTACGACACGATGACAGTCTATGATAATTTAGCGTTTCCTCTTAGAAACCGCGGCGTTGAGGAAACGGCAGTAAATAAACGCGTTTCTGAGATAGCGGCGATGCTTGAAGTCGAAGACATTCTTAACCGCCGTGCCTCGGGATTGTCTCCTGACAACAAGCAGAAAATTTCAATGGGACGCGGGTTAGTACGAGACGATGTGAATGTTGTGATGTTCGATGAGCCACTAACCGTAATTGATCCACATCTTAAATGGAAACTCCGATCCAAGCTGAAAGAACTACATCATCGTGTAAACGCGACAATGATCTATGTCACCCACGATCAGACTGAAGCCTTGACGTTTGCTGATCGTGTTGTTGTCATGGATGAAGGTCAGGTTGTTCAAATTGGTACTCCTGTTGAGTTGTTTGAACGTCCGGAACATACGTTCGTTGGCCATTTTATCGGATCTCCCGGAATGAATATTATTCCTTGTATGATTGAAGGGGGTGCTGCGAAATTTATGGGTCAAATTATAGATTTAGAAGGACCAATTAAGTCTGGTGTTTCTACAAATTGTGAAATCGGTATAAGGCCGGAATTTATTTCCTTTGGAGAATCTAGCTTGCGAGGGACGGTCAAGAAGGTTTCCGATATTGGCCGCCATAAAGTAGTTGAGGTTATGTTAGGTGATCATAAAGTTGCTGGCATTATTGAAGATATTGCTCCAGAGAAGGGAGACAACATAGGTGTCATTTTTCAGAAAAATCAAACACGTGTTTATCGCGATGGCTGGTTAGTAACAGAAAAGGCGGACTGAGGTCATGAGAGCGTATAATCAAAAAGCTTGGATCTTTGTTTTACCGGTTCTATTGCTTGTTGCCTTCAATGCATTGATTCCGATTATGACGGTGGTAAATTACTCTGTTCAGGAAACATTTGGAGACAATGTATTTTTCTGGCAAGGGTTAGATTGGTTCGAACAACTTTTGCGTTCTGACAGGTTTCATGCGGCGCTCGGGCGCCAATTCCTGTTTACAGGGTTGATATTGTTGATCGAGATACCTTTGGGTGTGGCTGTGGCCCTTTCCATGCCACGAAAAGGAATTTGGGTTCCCGTATGTCTTGTTACCATGGCGTTGCCAATGCTAATTCCATGGAACGTTGTCGGTGCCATGTGGAATATATTTACCTTGCCTGATATTGGTCTTCTTGGATATTTCTTCAATAATGTACTGGGTGTTTCCTACGACATGACGCAGGATCCGCTTGCCGCCTGGATCACGATCGTAACAATGGATGTCTGGCATTGGACTTCACTGGTGGTATTGCTTAGCTATGCCGGATTGGTTTCAATCCCCGACGATTATTATCGTGCGGCCCGAATTGATGGAGCCTCCAATTTTGCAGTATTCAGATATATTCAATTACCGAAAATGAAGACTGTTTTGACGATCGCGATATTACTTCGCTTTATGGACAGCTTCAATATCTACACGGAACCTTTCGTCTTAACGGGTGGTGGGCCGGGCAATTCAACAACATTACTATCAATCGATCTGGTGAAAATAGCGCTCGGCCAATTTGATTTGGGGCCTGCTGCTGCCATGTCCCTTATCTATTTTGCGATCACCTTGTTGGTGAGCTGGGTATTCTATTCTGTGATGAATAATCAATCGGACGAGGCGGGGTAGAAAAAATGCAAAAGCGAAATATTGTTTCGATTCTCTATATTCTGTTCCTCCTGCTGCCAATTTATTGGCTTGTGGCAATGAGTTTCAAGACAACCAACGAAATTCTTGCCGGTTTTTCCCTTTTCCCACAAACTTGGACCATTGAAAACTATAAGACAATTTTCACTGACCCAACCTGGTACTGGGGATACATAAATTCAATTATCTATGTATCACTTAACACCGTGATTTCAGTTTGCGTCGCGCTTCCAGCAGCCTATGCTTTTTCACGCTACCGTTTCTTGGGTGATAGAACTTTATTCTTTTGGCTCCTAACAAACAGAATGGCGCCTGCTGCAGTATTTGCCCTGCCATTTTTCCAGCTTTATTCATCTGTTAGCTTGTTCGATACTCATCTTGCTGTCGCTTTGGCGCATTGTTTATTTAACATTCCGTTAGCGGTCTGGATTTTGGAAGGTTTCATGGCCAGTGTCCCCAAAGAGCTGGACGAGACAGCCTATGTTGATGGCTATTCCTTCCTGCGTTTTTTCACGACAATTTTTATTCCGACTATTAAGGCTGGTGTAGGTGTTGCCGCATTTTTTTGCTTCATGTTCTCATGGGTAGAATTATTGCTAGCAAAAACACTAACTGCTGTTGCCGCGAAACCAATTGCGGCTATCATGACCAAAACCGCATCTTCGGCGGGATATGAACTTGGCTTGCTCGCCGCTGCAGGGACGCTGACTATTATTCCTGGCGCGATCGTCATCTATTTCGTTCGCAATTATATTGCCAAGGGCTTCGCGATGGGCAGGGTTTGATGCGCAGCGCTACTAATCACGTAATTAGGGAAGTGGAGTGCCGAAAATGTTAAGCTGGATGGCGTGGACCTGGCCCACAGCCATAGCCTTTATCGCCTTGTTTTCGGCAATGGGTTTATTGACTGTGCAGGAAATTAGATCTCCGGGTCAAAGTGAGCGGCGAGGGGTCCTTGGGCTTAAAACCACTCGTGGTGATCGATTGTTTTTAACGCTCTTGGGATCGGCTTATATATTCCTTGCTTGGCTTGGTTTCTTTGGGCAACCACTTTGGTGGCCTACTGGTATTGCTATTCTTTGGGGAATTTTTTGCTTTCGTAAAGTGTGAGAAGTTGCCTATCAACTAAAATATTAGTATATATATAATATAAGTATTCTGAATGGTTTGGAGAGACCGCTCAAATCACGAAATTCTCTTTTTTAGTAATGGACATATTTTAGATGCGGCAAAAGAAAGACAACTCCCTCCTAACTGAAGTAGAGTTAGAATTTATGAACGCAGTGTGGGCAATTGGTGAAGGCACCGTCCGGGAAGTGATGAATAATCTTTCGCCACCCCGTGAGCTTGCCTACACTTCTGCATCGACAATTATGCGTATTCTGGAACAGAAAAAATTTCTGGTTAGTGCCAAAACAGAAAAATCGTTTGTTTATTCTCCAACCATTGATAAGGCTGACTATCAGTCGAAAACCTTGCAGCATCTATCAGCAAAATTGTTCAATAATACGCCTTCTTCACTCGTGGCGAGATTGGTTGACGATGAAAACTTATCTGATGATGCCCTGCAGGAGATAAGGGATTTACTAGACATAAGGCTGAGGACAAATGACACCTGATACCGTTCTTAATGTATTCATTGACGTCAATATACTTCTATTGGTGGCCTGTTTAGTATGGACTACAGCATTGGTAATATTTCCACTCATTGGATTGAAAAGTACTTTTAGAACGCAGCTGTTTCTTCTTAATGGTAGCATTGGCGCCATCATTTTATGCCCGATTTTCGTCTATTTGTTTAGCGAATGGACATCGCAAAATTCACTGAACTTATCTGATCTTGTTGTAGCAAATTACCTTAACGGAAATTTTCAGGTGGATGCTGAACAATTGGAATCAGCGCTTGGATTTCGGGAAGAAATGGTGAGAGAGGTAGTAAGTCTAAAATCTTTCGCCGCACAAATTCTGGTCGGAACATTTTCTATCATTTCGGCAGTGTTATTTTCGCGACTGCTATATCAAGGTTATCGACTTTGGACGCAGCTTAAAGATAGCTATTTATTAAAACGTATAGGCAATATTTATATTTTAGTGAGTGATGAGATATCTATTCCTTACTCTACACGTGATTTGACACGCCGTTATATTGTAATTCCTGAGGAAATGTTGACGCGTCAGCTTGACCTCAAAATTGCCATCACACACGAATTACAGCATTTTCGACAAAAAGATATCGAATGGGAATTTTTCCTGGAAGTATTGAAACCGCTGTTATTTTGGAATCCCGTTTATTATGTATGGTGCGCCCAAGTGCGGCGATTGCGTGAATATGCATGCGACCAGATTATAGTCAATCGCTCGCCTTATGGCATTAGGGCCTATTGTGAATGCCTTTTGAGAACAAGCCGTTCACAATCCAAATCAAAACGTAGCAATCGTATTCGATTGCCGTCTGTTGCGCTTGTCGATAAGTGTGATTCAGATAAATCGAAAAGAAGCCTTTTGCGCAAACGTATTTTGATGATGACGAATGCGCACGAAAATAAAGGTTCAAATTTAGTATCCGTGTTTGCTTCAATATCAGTTTTCGGAATTGTATTCACGACATCCGTTCTAATGCAAAACCCGAAGGACTGGTCTCATGATCGATTAATGCTGTCGACTATCATTAATCTGGAGCGTATGAATACAATAAATAATGTTGCGAGGTAAATCGATCCTGCAACACCAACACTGCTAAAAATTGGGTTGTCACGTTAATTTATAGCAGACGCAGAATTTCTTGGGCATTGTCACATTAACTAACTGCAGGTGCTGAGAATTCTCAGTGAAATTATTTAGGCTGTGGCACTTGCAGATTCCCAAACGCGGAATGCTTCAACTCGGCATTCCTTGAAGTATTTTCGCGTAACTAAGTGACGTTGTAGATAAAAGTTATTGTGAGAGGCTGATTGGATTTTGAGAAATCTCTGGGCGGACCCTGGTGATTTAAACCTTTGCATTTTTCGTTCCCGTCGCCTGACGGGTAGATGTGAGTTTTCTGCCCGATTGTTAGATCGTTTGTTGTCAATATGTTCAGCGGCTAAGCCTAAAGCTCGAAATACTTTGTGAAATGATTTCAATTTATCTGTTATTATTTGAATAGGCGCAAAGCCTTGTTTTTTGAGTAGTTTACGCAACAGTTTCAAGGCTGCTTTGGTGTTTCGTTTTGGCTGTACAAGGAAGTCCAGGACCTCGCCTTCACTATCTACGGCACGCTAAAGGAAATACCGCTTGCCTCTAATAACAATGACCATTTCATCCAGATGCCAGACTTCAGTGGGAGTAGGGCGCGTCAATCTAAGATTTCTGGCTATTGGTTTGCCAAATTTACGAAACCATCGTCGGGCAGTCTCGTAGGAAATATCCATACCGCGCTCTGCAAGTAGATCCTCGATGTCTCGATAACTAAGTGTAAACCGAGCGTACAGCCAAACTGCATGCTGAATGATAAAAGGTGGGAAACGATGCCGGGAATATGAGATCTTTTTCATCGAAGAAGACTAATTCAACACCAGATCCTTTTTCACGAAGTTAATGTGACAACACCCCCCAAACAGCCATATGTTACTCCTCTATTTGATTCTTTTAATCGTAAATGAATGTTTATACGGTCAAAGCTTTGAGATAGAAGGTCTTCATTTTACCTTTACCTTTGATGTCAACAGATCCTCGCGGTTCAAAAATGAATTGATCTTTCAGGGATGAGGCAAATTCGTCTGTGACCTGGATGTGTCCAACTTCGCTGGTCGCTTCCATTCGGGCGGCGATGTTGACTGCATCTCCCCACAGGTCATACGCGAACTTTTTGTTACCGATCACGCCGGCGACGACGGATCCCGTATTTATCCCGATCCGCAGTTGAAGCGCATCTCCCGTTACGGGGTCTTTGAATTGAGAGACAACATTTTTCATTTCCAGGGCAAGCTCTGCCATGGTTTTTTCCGGATTGGGATCAGGGTTTGGAACGCCGGCGACAATCATATAGGCATCTCCAATGGTTTTAATTTTTTCAACGCCGTATTTAACAACCAGTTTGTCAATCTGGTTAAAGACCTTGTTCAAGAGTTTCACGAGTTCTGCCGGCGCCAAGCGGTCGGACATTTGTGTAAAGCCGACAATATCGGCGAAGAGTACGGCCACTTTATCGTGGTCATCCGCAATCATGTCATCAGAAAACTTCAAACGTTCAGCAATAGGGGCGGGTAGAATGTTGAGCAGCAAGCGCTCGCTTTCCCCGTAGGCTGTCGCAATTTCTTCTTCGGCTCGGGCCGATGCGCGAATAAAAGGAAGTACCATTATCATAACATATATTGGCCAGGAAAACATCGAGCTGATGACCATGGTGTCCGCCCATTCTGGCGGCACCGTATAAATGGGAGGATTATGGACGGAATAAAACATGACGGATGCCGCCGTTGTCAGAACAATGGACGCAAAAAAGATCGATATTCGCAATTTGTAGAAAGGTTGAACAAAGAGCAAAACGACGACAAGGAAAGCGAAATTCTGAAACCCGTAATCGTTGCCGACGCAAATGGTTGCCGCAATGCCATGAGCGACAAGCTCTATAATTGCTCCCCAGAATGCGGTTCGATAGAACCCCTTATTCAATAGGAGAAGCGCCACCACAAAAATGAAAATACTGGCGATATTGAACACCGCCATAAAATAAACACCCGTCTGGTAAAACATCTGCAGCGTCATGGCATGGCCCAGAGCAGCGATCAGGTAAAAGATTTTCCAGTAGACATGATAACGAACCATATCTTTAGGCACATTGGAGGGGGCTGTCGTCAACCAGATCATTGCACGATTTATGTAAGAGTGCATTGTCATGCTCCTTCATCGCTTTGATATCTGCAACGCGTTTCTTCAGCGCCTTATGCATTCTGTCATAGGCGTCGGATACCCAGCTTGCGTCCCAGAAGGGGATGAACAGGCCGTGAAATTCTTCATGTGTGGAAATTCTGGTCCCCCCGTTCTCAGGTTTGAAGGTATGTGTCAGGTCAAATGTCATAATCCACGGAATCCCGCCGTAAAGATTAATTTCGCTGTTTTTGACCAATTCCTTCACAGTTAGAGAGATGGTCATAGGGTCGGAATTTGGCGATTGCATTTGAATGTTCAGTTTGTCTCCGGCCTGAAAGTTTCCGTCAACATGTGTGAAAAAGGGGTTCCAGTCCCCGTAACTTTCTGCATCCATTAAGACGGACCAGACAGCCTGCGGGCTGGCCGGGATAAATAACTCGGCGTCAGCTGTTTTTTTGAAGGAACATCCGCTCATCAGCGCCATGATGAGTGCCACCCCAAGTAGTTCTGGAAAATACTTGAATTTCGTGGGGATCATTTACGGCCGATCCCTTCACACGAACTCTATGTGGTTTGACAGGGGAAGTTCCCTGATGCGGAGGCCCGTCGCGGTAAAAATGGCATTGCCAAGAGCGGGGGCGATGGGCGGCAAGCCCGGCTCCCCGACACCTGTTGGATCGGACTTGCTGGGGACAATATGAACTTCTATTTCAGGCGCCTTGTCCATTCTCAGCATTTCATAATCGTGGAAATTACTTTGCTCGACCTCTCCCTTATCAAGGGTGATCTCGCCGTAAAGGGCTGCAGTCATCCCGTATATGATGCCGCTTTCCATTTGCTGGCGGACAATATCCGGTGTTACGGCAACGCCGCAATCAACCGCGCAAGTGACTTTGTGGACCTTGATCGCGTCACCATCAGTAACGGAAAGCTCGACTATTTGGGCGACGGCTGTTTCAAAGGAATTATGGGCGGCAATACCCTGAAAACGACCCTCTGGCGCCTCTCCCCATCCGGCTTTTTGGGCCAGCAGCTTCAAGACACCTTGCATGCGTGGGTCATGATTGTTATGGGCGAGACGAAATTCTAGCGGATCCCGGTTTGCCTCATGCGCTAACTCATCCATAAAACTTTCCGCAAAAAAAGCACTGAAGGAGTGACCCACAGAGCGCCAGTAGCCAATGGGAAGACCGGGATCGACAGTTACATGCCGAATATCCTGATTGGGAATATCATAATCACCAAAGAGACCATGGACGCTGGCAGGATTGACAATCAGATTTTCAAACAGCCAGTAGCTGCGTTTGCTTGCCCAGTCACTTAGACCCCAGGGCAGAAATTCCGGGGCAATGGTTTCCAGATTATCATCGGCGAAATGCGCGGCAACGTTGGCGCCGACACGTGTGGCTGTCCAGGAGTTGATATTTCCCTGATCATCCAACCCTGCTTTCAATTTGACGAGTGATGCGGGGCGAAAGCGATCATTTTGCATATCTTCCTCGCGGCTCCAGATTAATTGGATGGCAACACCGCTTTTCGCGGCGATTGCCGTCGCTTCAGCCACAAAATCCGATGATAGACGACGGCCAAATCCGCCTCCCAGAAATGTCGGATGGAGCTTTACTTTATCCCGCGGTAATCCGCTATGATGCGCGGCCATGCCCAAGGCCCCATCGGGCATCTGGCTACCCACCCATATATCGCACTGACCGTTTTCAATACGGGCAGTGCAGTTCATTGGCTCCATGGTGGCGTGAGCCAGATAAGGGGCCCAGTATTTACTTTCGATAATAGCTTCAGACATTTTGAAAGCAGCGTTCGTATCACCCTGAGAGTGAGCGTTTAGATCATCCTCACTCGTTAAAGCCTCTTCCATCGTCGCCCGAAGTTCGGGGCTTGAAATCGTCGCGAGTTCCGGTAACTCCCATTCAATCTTTAATAGTTCGGCGGCCTGCTTGGCCTGCCAATGATGTGTCGCCACAACTGCCACGCCGTTAAAAATTTCGACGACTTTGTGAACTCCCTGTGCCTTCAGTGTTTCAGCGTCACTGAAAGATTTTACCTTACCGCCAGTTACGGGTGCACGGCGTAACGATGCGCGATATAAACCCGGAAAATCAACATCCAGGGAAAATTGGGCGTTACCAGTAACCTTATCCCAGCCATCCATACGCGCTTGTGTTTGACCGATGACTTTAAATTCACTTTCAGGTTTGAGGGGCGTTTCTTCCCGAAAAGGTAACTCCGCCGCGGCATTCGCAAACATACCATAGGCGTATACATGTGGACCTGATAGCACGTTGCCATTTTCCATACGCAGCTTACTTGCGGACACATCGAGTGTTTTTGCAGCGGCTTGCCGGATACTTTCACGCACATTGGCTGCGACCTGCCTTAGATGAACAAAATGGGCGCTGAGACTGGTGCTTCCGCCTGTATATTGCAGGCTGGAACTGGGCTTGGCATATGCTTCATGCACGGGGGCGTGGTGGACAATAATCTCATTGGGGCTGACTTCCAGCTCTTCAGCGATAAGCGACGTGAGCCCCATATAAACTCCTTGTCCCATTTCAGCGCGCGGCAGATAGAAGTGGATTTCATTCTTCGGTGTGATCTGAATAAAGGCGTTGTCTGTCATGCCTTCGGATTTTCCAACACGAAGCGGAGCTGCCCTTGCAGAACAACCGCCAAGATGGACGGACGCAATAAGTCCCCCGCCAGCAATGCCGAATATTTTCAATGCCTGTCGACGCGAAAAATCCAGCTTGGTCTTCGGGTCAGGTCTGCTCATGATTTTTCTCCAGCATTTGCTGTCGCATGGATAGCTTGCCGGATCCGGCCATAGGTGCCGCATCGACAGATATTACCCTTCATTGCCGCATCAATATCCGTGTCCGTTGGTTTTGGGTTTTGGGACAGGAGGGCGGCCGCCGACATGATCTGTCCTGACTGGCAATATCCGCATTGAGGAACACTTTGCGCTACCCAGGATTCCTGTAGCGGATGCGGATCTTCGCGCGTTCCCAGCCCTTCAATTGTCGTTACGTTTTTATCGGCAACATCTTCTATCGCTAGAATGCAGGTTCGAACCGCTTCTCCCTCTACATGCATGGTGCAAGCGCCACATAATCCCACGCCACAGCCAAATTTTGATCCTTTTAGCTGAAAAACATCGCGTACAACCCATAGAAGGGGCGTTTCCGATGGAACGTCCGTTGTGACTGTTTTGCCGTTCAATGAGAAGCTGATCATGAGGGCGGCCCTTTCAATATCTGATATCTGTATATTCAGATGACAATATTTACATAATAGATAAATATTGTAAAATTCGTATTCAATCTATTTACATTCTTTGCAATAAATGTCAAGTATGTTCCATGGAAAAAGAAATTACGCATAAAGAATTATTGGTGGCCTTTGCGAATTATGGATTTCGCAAAGCGTCAATGGAAGACTTGTCACGCGTTGCCGGGGTTTCCAGACAGACGCTCTATAAAAGATTCAAGTCAAAGCAGGCGGTCCTGGATTGGGCGGTCACCGGATTTGTCGAAGCGCGGGGCGTTAGGGTGCAAGCCTGCCTGCAGAATCCAGATGCTGGCAATAATGAAGCACTTCTGATGTTCTATAGGGTTTGGATGGGAGAACTCGCCCCTCTCTTGAACACGACGCCTCACGGCATGGAGATTATGGGGCTTAGTACAGATTCACTCAAAAAATCGGGAGTAAACACACATGACGACTATGAAACTATGATCTCGGAATTCCTGATTAGTCGCGGGTTATGCAAAGATCAGAATTCGGCATCTGAAACCTACTATCTGCTGACCATGGCAGCCAAAGGGATACTTTTTAAAGAGAGTTCTGAAGATGATTTCGCGAGTGGAATGAAACGGGTATTAGAAACGGTATTTCCCACCTGAAAGTATCTTTGATGGCCAAGGCTGAGAATATTCTGATAACCGGTGCCACAGGTATGGTTGGTCATCAGGTTCTAAAGCTCCTCTTGCAAAAAGATGGGGTTAAAAAAGTCGTGTCGATCAGCCGAAACCCGACAGGATTAAATGACCCGCGGTTGACCGAGATTTTTCATGATAATTTTATGGACTTCAGAAGTGTAGCCAATGATCTAAAAGAAATCGATATTTGTTTCTATTGTTTGGGCGTATATCAGGGCGGCGTTCAAAAAGACAAATTTTTCGAAATAACCTGTGACTATCAAAGAGCCTTAACAGATGTTCTTGCCGATGAGAGTCCAGAGGCAACTTTCGTTTTGTTTGGAGCGCAAGGGGCTGATCCAACAGAAAAGAACCTGGCGACCTTTGCAAAGGCGAAGGGCCGGGCTGAAAACCTGCTTTCGGAAACTGCTTTTCCAAGAAAGTTTATCTTCAGACCGGGCTATATTTTCCCCACTGGAATCCGCCAGCCCAAGAACCTTCTGTATAAGATATTTGGTGGGATCGTAGGGTTACTTCGAAGATTTGATTTGTCTTCCGCGCATAGCGATCAGGATTTGGCCAAGGCTATGGTTATAGCGGCCTTTAATGATGAACGGGCCTTCAATATTTTTGAAGAGCCTGACATCAAGCGCATTGCTAGATCATAAATGATTAAGGGCAAGTTTTGCCCACCCTTACGCAGGCGTGCTCGTGTATCAATCTAACTGATATAGGTAGTGCCTGTCCGCTGGGATCGTTCAGAGAAAAACGATTTATTGTTACCCTGTTCTCCAAATTGTTTTCCCTGAATTCTAAATAAATTTCCCTGTTATGGAAGTTGTGAGTTAATGCTAAAAGTATAATAGAAATAGTGGGTTATGGTGTCTCCGGCTTGTAAACCGGGCCAAAATTGTCAAAAATCCCTGTTTTTTCCCTGTTTAACAGGGAAAATTGCAGAGACATGTTTGTATGAGACTGCTACCTCCGCCACTTACTCTGAGGCGAACCTGGTTCTAGTCCAGGTTCGTCCCTGAACCCCGCAGAACAGGGGTCTTTGGCCGCATCCGCAGTAAACAAAGACGCCTCGATCAGAGCAAGTAAGCCGCAATTCGGCATTCGTCTCTGTCGCCCTGTTTCAGCGTCCAGTCCATGGATTTATTGTGGGGATTAAATGGAGTAGCCGAGCCGCTTTTTCTGGGCTTGCCAGTCAGTTGGCAGCGGATTTATTGGCATTGCCACATTAACTTCGAACAGGCGCAATATTCCCTGGTTACTTTTGCTTAGGCTGTAGCACCTGCGCGCTCCCAGACGCCAAATGCTTCAGCGCGACATTTCCTAAGACGAGCTCGGTCAATTAAGTAACGTTGAAAGTAAAAGCTATTGTAGGTGATTGAGCGGATATTCAGGAATTTCTGGGCAGATCCTGGTGATTTAAACCGTTGCATTTTTCGCTCCCTTCGCCTTACCGGAAGATGTGAGTTTTCCGCTCGATTGTTCGACTGTTTGTTATCAATATGCCCGGCAGTTAAGCCCAATATTCGGAATGCCTTGTGATATGATTTCAATTTATTTGTTACTATTTGTGCAGGCGCAAAGCCTTGTTTCTTGAGTAGTTTGCGCATCAGTTTCAAGGCAGCTTTCATGTTTCGCTTAGATTGTACAAAGAAATCTAGGACTTCTCCCTCACTATCAACAGCCCGCCAAAGCCAATATCGTTTTCCTCGAATAACGACGACCATTTCATCTAAGTGCCAGATATCATTAGGAGTAGGGCGGGATGATTTCAGATTATTGGCAATAGGCTCACCAAACTTCAGAAACCAGCTACGAACTGTCTCATAGGAAATATCCAGGCCACGTTCGGCCAAAAGATCTTCGATATCTCGATAGCTCAGCGTAAATCGAGCGTACAGCCTGACTGCATGCTGAATGATAAGAGGTGAAAGACGATGGCGGGAATAAGAGATCTTTTGCATCGGCCGAGATTAGATCACCGTCATTTTTCTCGCCACTAAGTTAATGTGACAACACCTATTGGGAGTATGTGCTTGCCTGAGGAAGCTGTTCAATGAATATTGGGAGGGTCGGATTTGTATTGTCGGTTTTCCAAAGAGCGAATGTATTAATAACTTTAGGGACATCATTTATCGGGACAAAAGAGAGACCTGGTCGGGGAGCATTTGTGATGCACTGCGGATAGACGGTAATTCCAATACCAGCTAAAACGAAGCCTATGATGCCGTCTCGCATATCCGCAGTCTGTGTAATTTCCGGCGAGAAACCATGTTGCCGACATATATCAATCAATTTGTCAGTGTAGTAATACCAATGGGACCCGCCGGTAACAAAAGGCTCGTTTGCAAGTTCCCTCATTTTAAGAGATTTCCTATTTGCCAAATGATGGTCGCTGGGGAGTACAGCGACAAGACTTTCACAATCCACTAATTTTCTTGAAAATCCAGATAAAATTGTCTTTTCCGTTATTCCACTGACTAATCCTACATCAAGTTTGTCCTGCTTCAGTAATTCTATTTGGACTTGCGTTACTAAGAGCCTGACATCAAGCTGAACCTTTGGTTGGGCATTTCGAATTCTTTTAAGAATTTCAGGTAACTTTCCAACAATGGCAAAATCCATGTAGGAAACTACCAGTCTGCCTTTCCTGCCATCAGCTACATCCCGCGTAACTGTTACTGCCTCACTTAGGTCATCCAATATCCGTACAGCTCGAGCATAAAACTCCTTTCCGGCTTCAGTTGGCTTGACGGATCGAGTGGTGCGAATCAGAAGAGGTCTACTTAATACGGCTTCTAAATCTTTGATTGCTCTGCTGAGTGCCGGCTGAGATGTGTTCAGAATTTTGGCGCTTTTACCAAAGCTACGTTGCTCTACGATAGTTTTAAAAACCAGGAGCTGTCTAAGAGTTGGCTGCATAATACATATCCAAAATGATATTAGTTTATGTTAAATTGATATTGGAAAAGGCATGAAATTACCAGTTATAATTCAATGAGGCCCATCACGATAAACTGCAACTAATGACGGCAATACGGCAATTTAGAAAAAAGGATCAATATACATGGCCGGCGTAAAATCAATTTAGCGACAATCGCTTTAGAGAAGTTCAGCGTAAGTGCTGCAGTTGTTCCGATATCACAAGCCACTTTTGACGCCGCCGGCCGGGCCGCAATAAGGAATTGGAGATAGTGCGAAGGATATTGGGTAGCATGCCGGTACTTACACTCGTTCTGATCTTCCTGAATTCTGTGAAAACAGGTGATCGTTTTAATCGAGACAGTTAGAAGAGTTAGCAAGATGAAAAGTGGAATGCGCGTAGGTATCGAGGTCGGGGGAACTTTTACCGACTTAATTGAAATTCGCGAAGGTATTGCCCACATTGCCAAAGTGCCGAGCACTCCTGATCAGCCGGATGTCGGAGCAATTAACGCAATCGAGACCGCTGGTGTCGATTTAGAAAATGTTGTTGATCTTGTACATGGCTCTACTGTAGCGACCAATGCCGTGTTGGAACGCAAAGGGGGTCGAGTCTGTGTAATCGTAACAAAAGGAATGCGTGATATTTTCAATCTTCAGCGACATGATCGAACGTCGATTTATGACCTGAAATATAAAAAGCCACAGCCGATCATCAATCGACAGGATGTATGGGAACTCAATGAGCGAATTGATGCTGATGGGCAGGTTGTTCAAATACTCGATAAACGCGAACTTGAAAAATTGGCGGATAAAATTACAGCACATGAGGAATATGATGCGATCGCAATTTGTCTTCTGAACAGCTATGTGAATCCAGATCACGAACGACAGGTAGCTAACATTATTAAGACTATCTCTCCTCAGATGCCAGTTACTTGCTCATGTGATGTCTCTCCTGAATTCAGGGAATATGAACGAGCATCCACCACAGCGCTTTCTGCATATGTACAGCCTAATATTGAAGGTTACTTAAATAGATTTTTGGAGAAGTTAAAAGTTAAGGATTTTGCCGGCCGTTTCAGCATTATGCAGTCGAACGGTGGCAGGATGCCAGCCCAGGCGATGTCTAAAAATGCGATTACTGCTCTATATTCAGGCCCGGCAGCAGGTGTTGTAGGAGCAACGGGGATTGCCGAAAAAATTGGCTATAAGAACATTATAACGCTTGATATGGGTGGGACGAGTACAGATGTTGCCTTGATCGTAAACGGAACACCAGATCTTACTCCGCAAACTAAAATTGATGGGCTGCCAGTTCGGACCCCGGTTATTGATATTGCTACTGTTGGCGCCGGAGGGGGATCTATCGCCTGGATTGACGATGGAAACTTGTTACGGGTCGGACCTGAATCAGCTGGCGCAAATCCCGGGCCTGCGAGTTATGGGCGGGGTGGCGAACTGCCAACAATAACGGACGCGCATTTAATACGCGGAACGTTGCAAGCGAATTCATTTCTTGGAGGCACCATGGAAGTTGATTTGGAGGCTGCAAGATCATCTTTCAAGTCAATGTCCCGCAAACTGTCGATGCCGATTGAAGAGCTAGCGGATAGTTCAATTCGTATTGCCGAAGCTAATATCGTTCGTGCAATTCAACAGGTATCTACTGAGCGTGGGCGTGATCCTCGTGATTTTGTCATCGTCGCATTTGGCGGGGCGGGACCTTTACATGCGGCCAGGGTTGCGGAAGATCTTGATATCGGTACCGTGGTCATTCCTCCGCATGCTGGTGTTCTTTCTGCAATTGGTCTTTTGATGTCAGATTACGTTCATTTCCGAGCTCGGACTGAGCGTACTCAATTGGTCGACAGCTCACTTGCTAGCATCATCGACACATTGTCAGATTTAAGAATCCAAACGGAAAATTACTTGAAATCAGAAGGAATTTCTGAGGGGCTGATTTTTGAATATATTCTTGAAATGCGATATGTGGGTCAGGCGTTTGAAGTGTCAGTGATTTTAGAGGGGGGTATGAAAAATTTAACAATTAACATGATCTTGAAGGCATTTTCTGAAGCACATCATCGGATTTTTGAATTTTCTAAACCACCTGAAAACCCTGTCGAGATTGTTTCATACCGTGTTGGGGCGAGGACTAAATCATCGGAGCTTTCCGCTTTCACTGATGGGATAAGCGGTAGGGAAAAATCAAGGGCTGAAGCAAAGAGTATTGAAATTACTGAAGGTGGGTTGCAGGCACAATGCCAACTCACGACCCGTCAATTTATAACAGCGGGGAGTTCGTTCGGCCCAATTCTGATTGAAGATGGGACATCGACGATATACGTGCCGCCCAAATGGTCTGCATTACGTGACGAGGCGAATAATATTATTCTGAAGCAGAAGGGAGAATGAAAATGGCGCTATCCAGCGTTGATCACGCAATCATTAATAGGGCATTGATTGCTGCTTCTCATGAAATGGGAAGTAAGTTAATTCGATCGGCGCATTCTCCAATCGTTCGGGAAGCACAGGACTGCTCGGCAGCAATTATTAATCGCCAGGGCAAGGTTGTAGCGCAGGCCGAACTGACGGCAATTCAGCTTGGGTCAATTGCACAAACATTAGCGCCTTGCCTTGCGCTGTTTCCGGTGGAGACTATCCGGGAAGGCGATTTCTTTATTAATAATGACCCCTATCATGGCGGGCAGCATATTCAGGACATATTCATTTTTACGCCCATATTCTATGATGCTGTGTTGATAGGCTTCAGCGCCTCGGTTGTTCATCATATTGATTTGGGTGGTGGTGCGCCGGGCTTAAATCCCTATGCAGATGATGTTCATCAGGAAGGTCTTATTTTCCCGCCAACATTATATAATTTGGAACATGATTGGAACGGCGGGCCACTAGAACGGTTTATCACGGCTAACGTTCGAATGCCTGATGCAACAATTGGGGATATTAATGCTCAATTTGCAGCTAACCTGATAGGGGCAAAGAGGCTAATTGCTCTGGTTGAACGCTATAATGTTGAGCAATTGTCGGAGGCTATGGACGCCATGCTTGATTATTCGGAACGGCGGGTTCGCAATGCAGTTCGTAAACTTCCAAACGGTACTTACTATGCAGATGCTGCCGTGGACGATGACGGCGTTAACAAAACGCCTCTAGTTATTAGAACCCAGCTGACTGTCGAAGATGAAAGCCTGAAAATCTCTTTTGAGGGTACGAATTCACAGGTGGCGACAAATTTAAATTGTCCGTTGGCCTCAACGGTTGCTGCGGTGGTCGCCTGTGCAAAATCAGTGCTTACGGATTCTGATATTCCGTTTAACGATGGTGTAGGTCGCGTAATAGAGGTAAGTGCCCCATTTGGATCATTGTTGAATCCCTCACCTCCCGCGCCGGTTAGGGCTCGATTATTAGCCAGCCACAGGGTCTTTAACGCTGTAATGAAGGCTCTGGTACAAGTCGCGCCGGATAAAGTAATTGCTGAGGGGTTTGATACGACCACGCCAGTTTGTCTAAGCCGCATCGAAGGCAACGACTACAACATTTACCTTGAGATACTCGGTGGTGGTTATGGCGCAGGTGAAAACAATGACGGTTGTGACGGTGTTGATTCCCCTTTGTCAAATTGTGCAAACATTCCAATTGAATCGCTGGAAATGGATTACCGATTTTTACGCATTGAAAATTATTCACTGATCCCGGATTCTGGCGGAGATGGGAAGCACCGGGGAGGATTGGGTTTTGAGAGATCTTATCGAGTGCTTCAGGAAGGTGTCAGCTTTGCGACTTATAGCGACCGCTTTGAAATTGGACCCGAAGGACTTTTTGGCGGAAAACCGGGAGGATTGGCGAGCATGTTCATAGATCGGAACGGCGAAAAGATTGATCTTACATCAAAGATGGGATGCGATCTGCAAAAAGGAGATTTATTGGTTATCCGGACAGGCGGTGGTGCTGGATATGGTGAACCTGAGAAACGGAGCGCCGATCGCATAGAGCATGATGTTTCAGAAGGGCTGACCCGCCTTCAAAATCGTTAAAATGATAAATCTAGAATCGAAAGGTCTTCGAAATGGCTTCATTAGTTCTCTATTTGGTTAAGTATGAAAATGATCAAAAGGCCGCTATGCTTTCAACACCTGAAATGCGTGATCGTGCAGCAATTCATCGCGCAGCAATTACTGATTTCGGCGGCACTCCGATTGCGCAATACGGCACCTACGGTGAATATGACATGGTGTATATTTATGAGATGCCATCGGATAAGGCGCTAGCAGCAAATCTACATTTGACGGATTCATTTGGCTTGGCTAAGAACAGCAAAGCAATACCATTAATGAATAGCGAGGATTTTGTTGAATCGATGAAAATTGCGGATGGAATAGTGACAAGTTATTCTTCCGCAAAATAGATTATTCGACATTAATACCGGCGTTGTCACATAAACTTCCCTTGGACATGAAGAAACCTTAGTGCCATTTTTTAGGCAGCGATGCTTGCGGTTGCCCAAACGAAAAATGCTTCAGCGCGACATTGCTTGAGATTAGGCCGATCGACTAAGTGACGTTGTAGAGAGAAGCTATTGTAAGTAGCTGAGTAAATATTGAGAAACCTCTGAGCAGATCCTGGTGATTTAAATTTCTGCATTTTTTGTTCTCTTTGTCGTACTGGGAGATGAGAGTTCTCGGCAAGATTAATTAATCGTTTATTGTCAATGTGTTCAGCTTCTAAGCTCAAAGTTCGGAACGCTTTGTGATAAGATTTCAGTTTATCTGTCACAATTCGCGGCGGTATAAAGCCTTGCTTCTTCAATAATTTTCTTATCAGTTTCAAGGCAGCTTTGGCGTTTCGTCTCGGTTGTACTAGGAAATCCAGCACTTCTCCTTCGCTATCAACGGCACGCCACAGAAAATGGCGCCTTCTTCGTATAACTATGACCATTTCGTCCAGATGCCAGATATCGTTGGGAGTAGGGTGAGAGGATCTCAGATTTTGAGCAATGGGCGCTCCAAATTTCAGAAACCAACGTCGAACCGTTTCATTGGAAATATCCTGGCCTCGTTCGGCCAGAAGATCTTCAACATCTCGATAGCTCAGCGTAAATCGAGCAAACAGCGATACGGCTTGCTGAATAATATGAGGCGAGAAACGATGGCGCTGATAGGAGATCTTTTACATCGACAAAGATTAGTACGTCATCGATTTTCTCGCCGATAAGTCAATGTGACAATACCCCTACTCTTCAGCTATAGGTCCTATTTCCAATAGAAGTTCGTCTGCGGCTATCTGATTGCCAGCGATGGCTGATATTTCAGCAACAACACCGTCGATATTCGCAATAATTTCATGTTGCATTTTCATTGCTTCTAGCACGGCAAGCTTATCGCCCTTGGAAACGCTCTCCCCGGACTTTACGGCAATCTCCAACAGTAACCCATGCATTGGAGATTTTACGGAACCGCTATTATTGCCTTCATCAGTTCTGGAGTTTCTTGACGCGTTCGTCAGCAGGAGAGAGGTGTTGCCAATGGCAACATTAAGATTACCATCTGACTCCTCGTGAATTACGGCGTCAAAGCCGTGTCCTTTAACATTTAGTGTCGCGCAATTACCATCCACATTCACATCATCAACATCAATCAATTCATCTGCGATCTCGACTTGATATGACTGGCTGCCCAATGCCGTCACAGTGGATTGAACGGTTTCATCTCCGCGCATAAATGAAAATACGCTCTGTAGTTTGCCTGTGCTTGACCAGTTGAGCAATTCCTGATTGAGGTCGATTGTTTCGGCTAGAGCGCGATTACGTTCGAGAGTAAATTTCAAAACAGCGACAGCGGCCAGGATTTCGATTTCCTGTTGCGCCGCTTTGTAACCGCCTTCACCATAAACATCGTCAATGAAGGCTGTTGTTGCTTCGCCATTCGCAAATTTCTGCTGAGACAATGTATCAATAAGGAAATCCCGGTTCGACTTTAGGCCGAATAGCGCAGAGGATTTCATCGCCTTAATCAAACGCAGCCGAGCCTGGTTACGGGTTTCTCCATGGGCGATAATTTTCGCGACCATTGGATCATAAAAAGGTGAGACGTTGCTGCCTGTCTGAATACCGCTATCCACCCGGATATCTTTTCCTTGCGGCTCATGCCACAAGGTTACAGGACCGGTACTCGGCAGGAAGTCATTTTCTGGATCCTCCGCATACAATCGAACTTCAATGGCATGACCATTTAGCGTTACTTCTTCCTGGGTTATGCCAAGAGGCTCTCCCGCTGCAACATTTAATTGCAACGTGACAAGATCTAGTCCGGTCACAAGCTCCGTTACCGGATGCTCGACTTGTAAGCGGGTATTCATCTCCAGGAAATAGAAATTCCCCAATGAATCGAGCAAAAACTCAACGGTTCCAGCACCCACATAATCTACTGCCTTTGCCGCGTCGACAGCCGCCTTTCCCATTCTCGCCCGTAGTTCCTCCGTCATCACGGGGCAGGGTGATTCTTCTACTATCTTTTGATGGCGTCGTTGCACTGAGCAATCCCGCTCGCCAAGGTGAATTGTATTACCAAAGGTGTCGGCGAAAATTTGTATTTCTACATGACGTGGTTGTTGTACGGCTTTTTCAATTATTAGTTCACTGGATCCGAACGCATTTTGCGCTTCAGATCGAGCTAGTTGTATCGCTCCAGGCAGGTCATTATCGTTGAACACCAATCGCATACCACGGCCCCCGCCGCCCGCTGCGGCCTTAACCATTATTGGAAAACCGATGGCCATACTCTCATCGATTAGGCGCTCGTCACTTTGGTCCTCTCCCTGGTACCCCGGAACACATGGTATATTTGCCTTAATCATTGCTCGTTTTGACCGCGCTTTGTCACCCATTACATCAATCGCGTGTTCAGGTGGGCCGACAAATACCAGGCCAGCTTCATTTACTGCTTTCGAGAAAGCCGAATTTTCGGACAGGAAACCGTATCCAGGGTGAATGGCTTCAGCGCCGGATATTTTTGCGGCATCGATAATTTTTTCGATGACCAGATAAGACTCTCCAACTGGCGAACCGCCGATATGAATTTTGTCATCTGCAAATTTTACATGGGGCGCCGTTTTGTCCGCATCTGAGTAAACAGCGATAGTCCGTAAACCCAATTCTTTAGCAGTTCGCATAATTCGAAGGGCAATTTCACCGCGATTGGCGACGAGTAACGAGGAAAATTCTTTCATATTCAGTCTCCTCACATTCTCGAGACGCCAAAGGCGTTCGGCTGTAAGTCACGATTACGGCCTTCAAGGCAGGTTTCAAGAGCAAAACCAATTACATTGCGACTGTCACGGGGATCAATTACACCATGATCGAGAACACGCCCAGATGTGTAAAAGGCACTTTCCTGTTTGGTGAAATAGTCATAAATTCGTTTCTCTTCTCGCATGATCAACTCCTGATCGACAGGTTCGCCGCGACGTTCTGCTGCTGCTGTGATAATTTGACCCATTGTCTTTGATGCTTGTTCTCCACCCATGACTTGCGATGTTGAGTTCGGCCATGAAAATAAGAAGTCTGGCTCATAGGCATATCCACACATGCCATAATTTCCGGCTCCGTAGCTTGCACTGATGTAAAGCGAGATTTTTGGCACTCTAATGTTAGAGACTGCCTGTATCATTTTGGCACCATGCTTGATCATTCCGGCTTGCTCATATTCGGTTCCCACCATGTACCCTGTCGTATTGTGGAGGAAAATAATGGGTAGATTGGCAGAGTCACACAATTGAAAAAACTGGGCGGCTTTCGTTGCTCCCTGCGGATCAATAGGGCCATTGTTTCCGATCATTGCACATGGATATCCCATGACACTTGTCTGAACGCAAACGGTCGCGGCACCATAGCGTGGTTTGAATTCTTCAAAATCCGATCCGTCGACCAGTCGGGCGATAACCTCTCTGGTATCGAACGAAGCCTTATAATCCTTTGGCACCACTCCGATCAGTTCGTCAGGATCATATAGTGGGGGATCAAATGGGCGTCGTTTCGGTGGCTTTGCACGAGTATTCCAGTTAAGGCGACCAACAATGTCACGCGCAATCTCAAGACCGTGAGTGTCATCTTCAGCCAAATATTCCACCAAACCAGAAGTAGTTGAATGCATTTCAGTACCGCCAAGCTGTCGCTCGTCGGCAACCTCACCCGTTGCCGCCTTTACGAGGGCAGCACCAGCAAGGGCAGCCAAACCATTTTCCTTCACACCTATTACATAGTCTGACATTCCTGGCATGTACGCGCCACCTGCTGTGGAAGGACCATGCAGCACCACCATGGTCGGAATCCCTGCCGCGCTTAGTCGCGCAAGATTTTTGAACATACCTCCGGAGCCAGCCCAGCTTTCTACCAGAAACGTTGTTAGATCGGCGCCGGCGCTCTCGACTAGATGTACAAGGGGTAGTTTCTGCCGCCGCGCTATTTCCTGGAGGCTAATAATAGTCGGCATCGTCGTCTTGGTCATGGATCCAGCGCGGATGCCGCTATCATCAACCCAGATCATACATCGGACGCCCTTGATAAAGCCAATCCCGCAAATCAGGTTTGCACCGGGAATACTTGTCTCAGGATTGTCGTCTTCTACAAGATAGTTCGCCAGAGAATGTAGCTGCAAAAAAGGAAGGCCAGGGTCCAGTAAACGTGACAACCGTTCATGGGGTGGAATTTGCCCCCTTTTTTCAAATACCGGGCGCCGTTTGTTAGAGGTTGTCACGGCACGCTGTTCCAGGCTGCGCAGTGTTTCAATTGCAGCCAAACTGTCAGCATGGTTCTTGTTGTACGTATCTGAATTGGTGTTTACACGCGATTTGAAAATAGACATTAGCTTAGAGTCTCCGCTAGTGTGGAGGGAATAGGAATAGGGGTTTGCAATAGAATCTGGGCGTAACATTTCCCTTGCGGATCATTTCTTAAACTGGCGATACCTCCGCCGCCTAAAACGTCATGGAGAACAAAATTCATGGCGTTAGTACCAGGTAAAAAATAGCGATCCACCGAGTTTTCTTTGGGTGTCTGGAGAAAGTGTGAAAAACGTTCCGCGATTTCCTGACTTGTTAGCACCTGCCAAATCCATGGAGCGAATTCCGCTGAACGAGGAAAGATGCCAATATTGGCTTTGTTTCCCTTATCGCCGGATCGCCCCAAAGCTAGTTTTATAAGAGGTACCTTTTGCATTGAAAGGGTAAGTTCTGGAAGGTTGGTCTCAGGCTGTTCAGGTATACAGGTTTGATTAGTATCAATTGCATCACTATCCATCTCGTTGACAGTATGTGTCTCACCGTTGAGACAAACTGAAACAGGAACATCTTTTTTCGCAATCAATAGAGAAAAAAGTCGAACGACCGGTGACGGCTTCGGTCTGCTTCCTGAAAAGAGTGCTAGGCCGGGCGGTGCTGCCAATGCTAAGCCAGAGCCTTCTTTCAACACCAGTGACGTCGATTGTGGATCCTGATGCTTAACCGCAATTTTGAGTGTGACTTCCCGTGATCCAGTGTTTTTAGCTGCAGCACCGTAATGACTTTCATCTCCCATCACTTCAGTCAAGACTTCGTCAAAATCAGCGATGTTTTGAGCACGTAGTTTATTGCGCGCGCGCTGGAGGGTGGCATCTGCGAAACTTCGTGCTTTTGCCGCGGCATTTTCTCCTATGAAAAACCACACCGTTGCAATACGCCAGCCATCGTAGAAGGTCGCACTTGCCTTGTAATTGGCTGGCGCCGCCCTACCTTTTGCACCGGTCACCGATACCCTGTTATTACCCAGCTGTATAAGTTCTACTTGGGAAAAATCACAGATTACATCGGGCAAAATATAGGCTTGGGGATCGCCAATTTCATAAAGCATTTGCTCACCCACCGTTCCGGTTGTCACTGCGCCACCACTGTTATCTGGTTTACCGACAACGAAGGCGCCATCCTTGGATATGTCTGCAATCGGATAGCCCGCATCATGAAGAGAGTCCGCCATCTCTTCCCAATCGGTGTAGTTTCCGCCTGTGGCCTGCGGTCCGCATTCCAGAATATGGCCGGCGAGGCTACCGCCAGACAATGCGTCATAATCGTTTCGTGACCAGCCAAATTCGTGAATACAAGCGCCAAGCGTTACAGCGCTGTCAACGCATCGGCCTGTGATAACAATATCGGCTCCCTGGTTTAATGCTTCCGCGATCGGAAAAGCGCCAAGATAGGCGTTTATACTAGCGACTGTCTCTGGCTCCGGAAAACATTCACCGGAAAACATTTCCTTTACATTTGACGCTTGCAATTCTTCTTTGCGGCTGAGGAGATTATCTCCCAAAACCGTTGCGACTTTTAAACCAAGTTGTAATTCATCTATCAGTGCTTGAACTGCCTTTGCGCATGCCTGCGGGTTCATCCCACCAGCATTGGAGATAACTTTGATACCCTGACGAGAAATTTCCTTCAGATTTTGTTTAAGAGCGCCGGAGACGAAGTCTGTGGCATAGCCAAGGTCTGGGTCTTTGGCAATTGCTCTCGCCATAATCGACATCGTAATTTCCGCCAAATAGTCGAAAACCAGGTAGTCAAGGTCCCCCTGTTTGAGCAACTGCGGTACCGCGATATCGGAATCGCCCCAATATCCACTAGCACCTCCAATTTTCAAGGTTTTTTTGCTCATCAGAAATAATTCCTCTTGAGATTGTGACAGGTCATTCCTCAGGCCCTGTGAAAATAGTCATGAATTTGCTTTTTCATCTCGGGTCTCTGTCCCATTGCGTGTTGTATATCCCTTTCCGCATCAAGTTGAGCATCCAGACCCGTCTCACAAGCCTTGTTTATCAAGCGCTTGGAAGCGGCAATGGCTTGATGGGATTTGGTGGCCAGATCGAGGGCAATTTGAGTGGCTTTCTCGGCCAGGATTTCGTCATCAAATATTTTCCAAAAGAGGCCCCATGTATGTGCTTCTTCTGCCGTTATTCGATCCTCAAGCAAAATGGCCGCCGATGCACGTATGCGTCCTGCGATTGTCGGTAAAATCAAAGAGTTACCACCATCCGGCACCAAACTTAAACCGACGAACGGCTCGTACAGATAAGCTGAGCGGGCAGCGATAACGATGTCACCTGAAAGGGCAATAGCGACTGATACACCAGCGCATGGCCCATTTATAGAAGAGACAATTGGCAATCTGGAGGCCCGCATTCTCCGGATGAGGGGATTAAAATGCCTGTCCAGAACTTCGTAAAGATTGGGTGCTTCGTCGGTTGGTATTGTTGATAGGTCATATCCGGCACCAAATGCTCTGCCACTACCAGTCAATATGGCGGACCGAACATTTCGATCATCTTCAATGCGGTCCAGTGCGTCGGATAACTCATCGGCTGTCTCATTCCGCATCGCATTCAGTTTGTCGGGACGCAATACTGTAAGACGGGCAACGCCTTCTTCGATATGGACGGATATGTCACTATATTTCATTTGATACACCTGGGTTGTGCGTTGGCGGGTTGCGTTTATCAACCCGCCATTGCAATGCTCAATATTGGGTGAATTCTGTTACCGGAGTAACGGTTTGCTTCGCGGGGTCGATTTCGAGCACGCGAACCGCGGTAGCTGAAATATGGCGATCCTTGGCGAATGTGAGAGGCAGCGTCACGCCAGAAGTATCGAATTCTTCACCGGATTCAATTTTCTCGACGGCGCAAGCACGGGTTGGGTTTTCGCCGCAACGGCGTATAGCTTCGATCATGATGCGGGTTGCCACATAGCCGGTCATGGAATAGCGGTTTAACGCTTTCATTTCCTCTTCCGTCAGAGCAGCTTTTGCAGAATTCATAAATTTAACGGAACCCTCGGATCCCATTGGGGAAATATAATCGCCACTGAAATATGTATACCCGTAAGGTGCTGAAAGTTTCATGATTGGAGGGAGCGTTGATGTTGGCACCGTTGCAATTTCCAGTGGCAGTTTGAATTTACTGGCCTCTTTTAGCATCGCGGGTATTTCAGTAGTAACGCCGCCTATAATCACGACATTTGATTTTGCGGCACGGGTTTTAAGTATTTCAGCACCAAAATCTTTTTGACCCCGTTTGTACCGAATTGGTTCCGCTGCATCTGCCTTGAATTCACTGACCGCCCTGTCAAATGCTTCTTCAACTTGCTTTCCAAAGTCATCATCTTGCCTAATAACACCAAACTTCTCGTTTTCGGGTTTGCGGTTTTTGTGAATGTAATCCAACTGGGCAAATAACAAGTCCTGATAGGAGGCGCCAATCATAAAAACTGTTGGTTTTATCGGATCCACTGCAGCTTTCAACGGCGAGAACGATACAATCGCGGGAATACCCTCTTCTTCAAGGACGGGAAGGATCGCAGCTGTTCCTGCGCCAGCGCCGGTCCCGATCAGCCCAAACACACCCTCATCAATATGTTTGCGCAGACCCTGAACAGTGCGGGCCGGAATATAACCGTCATCCTCAGTTTTAATTACGATGATACGTCCATTGACGCCGCCACTCGCATTGGCTTCCGCCGCTGCAACTACAGACCCAAAATGGGCGGCGCGTCCAACAAGAGCCGCGGAGCTGGTCATTGGCAGAATATTACCGATGATGATCTCTTTGTCAGTCACACCGGGTTCAGCAGAAGCGGTTGCACTGCTTGCGAGCAATGCCAACGCCCCGATTAATGTTGATTTACATAGTTTCATTTTTTTTCTCCCTTTAGTTACCCGGCCGCTTTCCGTATCACACAGACAATGGCCAATGGGTCCAGTAACGCTTCACATCTTGCCAAAGACCAATAAGTCCGTGAGGTTTGAGACGAAGCATAATGATGATCGCCAGCCCGGTAAGAAGCCCGCGAAGTTCATAAATGTAAGTAGAAAGCAGATCGGTAATTCCAGAAGGCAACAGATCAATCACCTCACGTGTGGCTTCTGGTAATAGGACAATAAAAATAGCTCCAAGTATGGCGCCGGGCACTGAACCCAACCCACCGACAATAATCATCGCCAATGCTTCAACGGATAGAAGAAGATTAAATAGATCGACATTGATAAACTGAAATTGGAAGGCCATGAGACCGCCAGCAATTCCGACAATGAAGGACGAAACTACAAAAGCGATTAGTTTATATCGGGTGAGGCTGATGCCCATCATACGCGCGGCAATGTCGTGATCACGTATAGCCGTGAAGGCGCGTCCCACACGGGATCTCAAGATGTTCAGGGCGGCTACTGCCGTAAGCACTGTAATCGCCAGGGCCAAATAATATAGCTGTGCGGGTGATGAAAGATCGAGACCGAGAAAGTCCAGATTTTCTATGCGGACGCCATATGGTCCGTGAGTTATGTCCTCGGCATATAGAAGGAAATGAGTAATGATAAAGGAAAAAGCCATTGTCGTGATGGCTAGATACAGCCCTTTCAATCTTAATGACGGTATGCCAACGACAAGACTGAGAAGTGCAGCCATGACACCCGATGCCAGCAGTGCAAGTTCGGGTGGCCAGGAATAATCCGTAATTAGAAGTCCTGTCGTATAGCATCCCGCGGCCAGAAAACCCGCTTGCCCTAATGAAATCAAGCCGGTAACTCCGGTTAGAAGGTTCAGCCCAATTGCGCCAATTGCCGCAATAAAAACCGTGATAGCAAGGGCCAGGAAGTAATTGCTCGCCAGAATTGGGAAGGTCACCAGGATTAGAAGTAAAATTCCAATCCAGTGCCAAACAGTCCTACTGTCGGAAAGTTTTACATGGGTCGAATAGGTCTCTATGTAATGACCGGTTCTCATCAGACGCGCTCCAGTTCTTTTTCGCCAAACAGGCCGTAGGGTTTGATCATCAGGACAACAATGATGACGATAAATCCGGATATTTCCTTCAGGCCATGGCCTATGTATCCTTCGGAGAGCTCTCCGATGACACCAATGATCAGACCTCCAAATCCGGAGCCAATTGGTGAATCCAGCCCGCCCAGAATTGTTGCTGGAAAGGACCTCAGCCCCTGGAACCAGATATCAGGAGCGCGAGAAAACATGATGGAAAATGTGATGCCAGCCAGACCGGATATTATGGCTGAGATAGCCCATGCGAGGGCGGATACACGTCGAACATCGACACCCATCAAGAGGGCGGATGTTTCATCCATAGCCGTTGCGCGCATGGCAACACCAACACGGGTAAACCGGAAGAACAAGTAAACGGTAGCGGAAACTGTAAAAAACAGAATTATGGCGGCCAACTGCTCGCTATAGAGAACCACCGGACCAATTTCTATTAAACCGCCCGAAATGGACGATTCAAAACTTTCAGCATCCACGCCCCAGATCATGTGAATACCGCTTCGCAAAGTAGCGGCAAGCCCAATCGTAACCATGACAATTGTGAAAATCGGCTGGCCGATCATCGGGCGTATCACCAGTCTTTCGGTTAAAACGCCTACTATTGCTGCTACGATAATTGACGCGAGAATCAGAATGGGGAAAGGTAAGGGAAGTGCGTTTCCAAGACTCCAGCTCAAATAGGCAACCAACATCATTACTTCGCCTTGAGCAAAATTTAAAACCCCTGTTGTTTTAAAGATAATCGCGAAGGAAACAGCAATCAGTCCATAGATCGATCCGATGACAAGGCCGGAGGCAATAAGATTTAATAATAGATCCATGTCGCAATCCCTATTACGCGTAAAGCGCTTCAATAATTGGTTCGAACTTTTCTTCGATAACCGAGCGTCGGACCTTCATCGTGGCTGTAACTTCTCCGTCGTCATGGTCCAGCTCTTTATCGAGCAGTGCAAATTTTCGAATATTTTCAACGCGGGAGAATTCCTTGTTTACTGCGTGTATTTCGCCGTCAATCAACTCGAATACCTCAGACTGATTGGCGAGATTTTTAAATGTTGTGTAGGCAAGGCCCCGTTCTTGCGCCCATTTCCCCACAGTTTCGTAATCGATTTGGATAAGTGCCGTGATATAGTTTCGTCTTTCGCCGATTAACACGGCCTCGCGGATGTAGATTGAATCCTTCATTCGGTTTTCTATGAGGGATGGCGTGATGTTTTTTCCGCCAGACGTTATGATGATGTCTTTCTTTCGGTCAGTAATCAGTATCGAATTATCATCGGTGAGCTCACCGACATCTCCCGTTTGCATCCAGCCGTCTTTAACGGCTTCAGCCGTTGCGTCGTCGTTTCTCAGATAGCCTGGAAATGTTGCCTTGCAGCGGACGAGAATTTCTCCGTCTTCAGCTATTTTATGCTCATAGGTATCCAGTGGCGGGCCGGACTGTCCCAAGGCGGTATGGCCGGGATACTGGCTATGAGATATCCCCGAAAGCTCTGTCATTCCATATACTTGGTAAACTTTAAGGCCAATAGCCCAGAAAAACTCAAGGACTTCAGGGGAGATAGAGGCGCCACCACATAGCATGGTTCGCGCGCGATTAAGACCAAGCGATTTCTGTAGAGCTCTGAAACAGATCAGCCAGAGAAACCAATAAGTTGCTTTGTCTTTTAAGGATGTTCGTTCGCCGCCATTTGCCAGTTGCCGTTGTGCGATCGAGCGGCCGTACGTTAAGCATTTTTCAACCAAATCTTGCTGAAAAGGGCGCGCATCTTTCAGCTTAACCATAATGCCGTATTGCATCTTTTCCCAAATTCGAGGGACGCCTAAAAAACCGGTTGGCGCTATTTCGCGCAAGTTTTCAGCAATTGTATCTATGGATTCCGCAAAATTCACGGGTGTTCCATTTACTAGCTGCATAACTGTAGAGCACAGCCGCTCAGCTACGTGGCAAAGGGGTAAATAACATAGAACCTCCCAATTTTTGTCATCAATACCATGCCGCTCAGCGAGCTTTAGGCCGCCCCAGATTAGGCCTTCATGAGAAAGCATGGCACCTTTAGGCATTCCGGTTGTGCCGGATGTGTAAACAACTACAGCCACATTCTTTGGTGTCAAAGCATCAATAGAGTCCTCGAACAGATTTCCGAATTCCTGCCTTTTTAATCGGCCCAATTCAGTCACTTCCTTGAAACTCATCAGCATATCTCGGGGATAATGAGCGAGACCTTTCATATCGACGCAGATCACCTTTTCCAAATTTGGAAGGGAGCCGCCTTGTTCAATGGCGTCGAAAACCTTATCTGTTTGTTCCTGATCACCGCACACCACGATTTTAGCCTGTGAATGATCAAGGATGTAGCGTAGTTCTGGCCATGGATTGGTGGGATATATACCGATACAGGCGCCGCCAAGGGCTTGAATTGCCATATCGGCATACATCCATTCAGGGGTGTCTTCGCTGGCAACCGCCAGGAAATCGCCCTTCTTAACGCCCAGAGCCGCCAGTCCAAAAGCAAAGTCTTTTGAACGCTCAAAATAGTCCTTAAAAGTGGACCTTTCCCAAATACCGAAGCTTTTTTCGCGAAAGGCGAGACGGTCCGGATATTGTTCGGCCCAGAACAGTAGCAGGCCGGGAAGAGTGGATTTTTCGAAAATTTCACTGTTACGTAGCATGCTCAGTCCTGACCTAGATAGGCATGTATGACGGCTGTATTTGAAGAAATTTCTGCTGGAGTCCCCTCTGCGATCAGAGAGCCATGATTGAGAACGGCGACCCGATCAGAGATATCCATGACAATTCCCATGTCGTGTTCCACCATTACAATGGTGATTCCAAGCTCTTCGCGGATATCTAGAACGAAACGGGCAATGTCTTCTGTTTCTTCGCTGTTCATCCCGGACACCATTTCGTCGAGAAGAAGAAGCTTGGGTCCGATCGCAAGGGCCCGACCAAGCTCTACCCGTTTCTGAAGGCCATAAGACAAAAGCCCCACGGGAATGTCACGAAGATGCTCAATCTCCAAAAAGTCGATGATTTTCTCAACTTGCTGGCGGGCTTTAATTTCTTCTCGTCGTGCAGGGCCCCAGAAAAAGGCTGCACTAACAGGGGTTGCTGAAAGCTTGTGATGGAGACCGACCAGTAGATTTTCGACAACTGTTGCGTGTGAGAAAATAGCCAGATTCTGGAACGTTCTACCTATTCCATAGCCGGCAAGGTGATGGGTCTTAGCGCGATGAATGGGATGTCCGTCGAAGTCAATGGTACCGCTGGTTGTCGGAAACAGGGCGCTAATGAGATTGAACAGGGTAGTTTTTCCGGCACCGTTAGGGCCTATAACACTATATATGGATCCTTTGGGCACAGAGAACCCGACACTGTCGACAGCCATCAAATCCCCGAATTTTCGGGTTACGTTTTCAAGAGTTAAAAGCGGTGTCATGATAACCACCGCTTGCGACGCTTATAGTGCTTTACGTCGCGGAAATTTTTGCGATCGCCACCTTCTGAATATCCCAAATAGAATTCTTTGACATCATCATTGCCGGCGATATTTTTTGCTTCACCATCCAAAACGACGCGACCATTTTCAATGATATAGGCATAGCTCGCCACGCGAAGAGCGAGAGATGCATTTTGTTCGACTAACAAGATTGACAGACCTTCTTCGTGATTTAGGGAAACAATAGTTTCAAAAATCTGCTCAATAATTTGAGGGGCGAGACCCAGGGAAGGTTCGTCAAGCATCAGTAACTTTGGCTTCGATAGCATTGCACGGCCTATAGCCGCCATTTGCTGTTCGCCACCAGAAAGATAGCCAGCGGTATATTTTCTGCGCTCTTTGAGGCGCGGGAAAAGTTTATAGACACGGTCAAGTGCCGCTGACACGTCTCCCCGGGATTGCAGGTAACCTCCCATTGTCAAATTTTCTTCAACTGTCATTAACGGAAAGAGGCGGCGTCCTTCCGGCACATGCACAATTCCTTTACGCACAATTTCGTCCGCCGGCATTACAAGCAGGCTATCGCCCCCAAGTGAAATTTCACCGTGGAGAATTTCTCCCTCCTCGGGATAGAGGACATTGGATATGGCTTTTAGAAGTGTTGATTTTCCCGCACCGTTGGATCCTAAAAGAGCGACGATCTGACCGGGGGCCACGTCAAGGGAAACGTCACGAACTGCTTCGATGGCGCGGTCGTACATTACCTGAACATTGGTCAGCGCAAGCATCGATTAATCCTCAGCCCGCGAAGAGTTTTCCATCCGACTAACGGCCGCCTCCAATCGCTCTACTCTTTTTGAGAGGTCGTCGGACTCGGATGGCGGCAAGGCCATTCCGGCCCAAATTAGTTCGGACAGTTGTTTGGTTATCTTGTCAACATCGAACTCACTGCGGTTAGCCAGAAATCCGGAAGCATGGCTTTCCAGACCGCCAAAGATCACATCACGTATTAGCGTTGTTGAGATGTCGGCTCGCAATAGCCCAAGTTCCATTCCTTCCTCAATTACGTCCGTCAGAACCCGAACATATTTGCGATTGAGCTCGAAAAGCACGCTGTCATGATAATCGTCAGCTCCACGCACTTCTGTAAAAAACAGACGGCTCAAGTCGGGACTGGCTTTAATTGCCTTAATGTGATTTCGAATGATTGTTCGGAATTTCGCTTGGGTACCTTCAACATCAGCGAGAGATTCCATGAACCCGGCTATCAGATCCTCGTACCAATGTTGAACCACGACAAGTAACAGATCACGTTTGTTTTCATAGTATTTGTATATTGTACCTTCTCGTATCCCGGCTTTCTCGGCGATTTCAGAAATGGAGGCGGCGGCGTAACCCCGCCGGGAGAATACACTCCGTGCTGCAACCTCAATTTCTCGCATTCTATCTTCTGGTGCCATGCGGACTGCGCGGCGTTTTTCAACGGCGTTTGCCATGTTTACCTTCCTGTCCATTCTGGACGGCGCTTTTCAGAGAATGCTGAAAATCCTTCTATTGCGTCTTTTGTGCGGGCCATATTGGCGAGCATAAAAGGCGCATATTCAAGCGCTGTTTCGAAATTCATTTCTCTAATTTTTGCAAGCGCCTGTTTACCGAGTCGAATACCGGTCGGTGAATTGACGGTGATCCGCTTCAACAGCCAGTCCATTTTGGAATCGAGCTCATCCGCCGGCACGGCATAATTTATAAGATGATGATTAATGGCGTCGCCGGCGGTCAAAGGTTCCCCGGTCAGGCACATTTCCATCAAGATTCTGGTTGGGGTAACCCTTAGTAAAAAGGGGAGGATCATCATTGGGAACAGGCCGACTTTGACTTCTGTTACGCCGATTAACGCATCATCTCTTGCAACCACAAGATCGCATCCGCAAACAATGCCGAATCCACCAGCCAGCGCATGGCCATTTACTTTCGCGATGAGTGGTAACCGGCAGGCTTCCATTTTTTGAAATAATTTCGGTACATAATGCTGAGGGTCATGAGCCTCGATTGCAAAAGGAGTGCCTTCGGCGTTGGGCTGTAAATCGCCGCCTGCACAAAAAGCCTTGCTGCCACTTCCGGTGAGAACAACCGCTCGAATGGTCGGGTCTTTTTCCGCCTGATCCAGCGCTTCCATTATTCCGGTTGCGACAGCCTCATTAAGGGCGTTTCGGCGTTCTGGTCGGTTGATCGTGATGGTGAACACGCCATCTTTTTTATCTAAATTTAGTACCGCGCCCAAGTTATTCTCCTAACTGGCTCATCTTTTTTAGCTGTCCATTGATATAAATGAACATAATTCATTAATTATGTCAATAGAGGGATTTCTCATATAGGAGATGTCGAATTATCGCTATAACCTATTGAAATAAAAAATAAAAATAAATAGAACTCAAAGAGTTTACCAAATAAATTAAAAAATATTATTCATTAATATTGATTTTTTGCGGCAACCGTGTTTAATTGAAATACCGAAACGGCTTTACCGACTAGAGAGGAAAGACTTTGACCGAAAATCAAAATTCGCCGGAGTATCTTATTGATAACAAAGGTGACATGCCGTTTGCTCTTACGCTTGAGCAAGTCGAAATTTTGGATCAGACAGATAGATTCGCAAAAGCTGAACTTTACCCACTCGCCAATCGAATGGACGATGAAGAATGGTGGCCTGATGAAGCTTTTTCAAAGATGGGGGAGGCCGGGCTTTTTGGGCTTACAGTAGAGGAGAAATATGGCGGATCTGGCTCCGATCTTCTTACGGCGGGGGTTGCGCTGCAGGCGGTATCACGGTGGAACCATGCCATTGCCTTGTCATATGTTGCGCACGATAATCTGTGTCTGAACAACATTTATCGCAATGGAAACGAGGATCAACGTAATCGGTATATTCCGCAATTATGTGCGGGAACAAAAGTTGGGGCGCTGGGACTCACGGAGCCTGGTGCAGGATCAGATGCCTTGGGCTCCATGAAAACGACCGCCCGGCGTGACGGGGACTACTATGTATTAAACGGATCAAAATTGTATATAACGAACGGCCCAATAGCTGATGTTCTTTTGATATACGCAAAAACGGACAAGGATCGGGGCGCGCAAGGAATATCCTCCTTTATTGTTGAAAAGGACTACCCCGGGTTCCAGGTTGCACAAAAATTGACGAAAATGGGCTATCGAGGCAGCCAAACAGCGGAGCTCGTATTTAACGACTGTAAAGTACCGGTTGAAAACCTGGTAGGCGAAGAAAATAAGGGGGTACAAGTGGTGATGAGCGGGCTAGATCTCGAGCGCGCTATGATTTCTCCCATTTGTCTCGGCATTTCTGAGCGTGCCTTAGAGTTGTCCATTGATTATGCAAAAACACGTCAGCAATTTGGCAAGCCAATTGGATCGTTTCAAATGGTTCAATCAATGTTGGCGGATATGTATGTTGCGATTGAGACAATGCGCACCTTTACTTATCGTACATTAAGCGCTGCTTCCGCCCTTGAGATTGGGGGAGGTGGCAGAGGTGAGATACACCAACTGACCGCAGCTTCTGTTATGTATGCAGCAAATGCCTGCCATGAGGTGCTGGATAAGGCCGTCCAAATTCATGGCGGGTCAGGATATATCTGGGAATCAGAAATCAATAGACTTTACCGCTCCATCAAATTGTTGGAAATCGGTGCTGGCACGACTGAAGTTCGTAAAATGATTATAGCCGGTGAGCTACTAAGCGATGGGTGATTGTTGAGGTTTTAACTAAATTCAATAGTCTTTTAGGAGATTCAAATAGTGCAGCAAGCTAGAGATTACTTGGAAGAGTGCGACGCGCTTTACGAATTGGTCACGCCTTTATCCGGAGATGTTTTTGACAGACCGACCGAGTTCAAAGGCTGGACAATCAATAATATTCTTCGTCACCTGCATATTTGGAACTGGGCCGCTGGCATGTCATTGCAAGATGCACCTGAATTTGACGATTTCCTCCAAAAAGCCATGCCCTACATCTTCAAAAACCAGTTGAGGGAGTTCGAGAGTTTATGGCTGGATGAGCTGGACGGTTCTGAACTTGTGGTGAAGTGGAAAGACTACTATTCCGATATGGCAGCACGCTTCGATTCGACTGCTCCCTCTACAAGAGTAAGGTGGGCGGGGCCCAGTATGAGCGCCCGGTCCTCGATAACGGCACGCTTTATGGAAACATGGGCCCATGGTCAGGCTATATACGATCTCCTAGGTGTTAAGCGTCAGAACCATGATCGCATTAATAATATTGTTGTACTTGGTGTGAACACATATGGCTGGACTTTCAAAAATCGAGGAATGGAGATTCCCGGGCCAATGCCACACATAAAATTGACCGCGCCCTCTGGCGCTATTTGGACTTACGGTGAAGATAGCGCATCTGAAGTTGTTGAAGGGCTCGCCGAGGAATTCTGCCAGGTCGTGACGCAATCTCGCAATATCCGGGATACGGATCTAAACGTAACCGGTAAAATAGCAAGCGCCTGGATGGAAACTGCCCAATGTTTCGCCGGCCCACCTGAAATGCCGCCGAATGCCGGCACGCGAGGCAATTTCAGCCTGACTTAGTTGCTTGACGGATGGTTAACCTAAAAGATGTTCCTCCCGGACGCTGCTGCCGTATTTTCGGAGAAAGCTAGAGAAAATTGTTTCCCTCGAATAACAATGACCATTTCATCCAAATGTCAGGTTTCGTTGGGAATAGGGTGTGAAGATCTAAGGTTCCTGGCAATTGGCTCACCAAATTTCAGACATCATCTTCGACTTGACACAACTACAGTGGATTTTGGACATACATCATTACAGCTAGATGAATAATCTCAGGTGAAGTTTTGAATTAACAAAAGGGATTTTTCGTGCGCCAACCGTAAATTCAGCTTCATCACAGCTCAACTGATTTTCTATGATAATGCCGCTGCGATAAAGCCAATAATCCAAACAAGGCAATATCAGAAACTAAAACAGCGAATTGAGCGGGAAAAGGCCAGCGATCCCCAAAGATGCTGAACGAAAACCCAATTACCATTGCCGCTAACCCTATGGCAGTTTCATATCCGCTAAAGCGTAGCAGCCAAGCCCGATACACAAGCAGGGTACAGGAGATTAAAGCAATTGGAACCGTAATGATTGAGCCAAGCCCCCAGAAGTCGAACTCCCCGGATAGGAGAATGACAGGGTTGTAAACGATCAGATATGGAATGATGAAACCCGACAAGGACAGTACAAAAGCGCGAAAAGCCGTGGCGAAATAAGGTGCGCGTGCAATTCCAGCACCGGCTAAAGCACCGAGTGCGACTGGCGGGGTCACCGCAGAAATGATGGCGAAGTAAAAGCAGAAGAAATGAGCTGACAAAATCGGAACGCCCATTTTCACTAGAGTTGGTGCGACGACAATAGCAACTAAGCTATAGGCTGCTGCTGGCGGCACACCGCACCCGAGGATTATGGCAACGACCATAGTCATAATGAGCGCTAGGTGAAGGTTGCCCGCAGATAGTAATTCAACTAAACCAGCAATCTTTCCTCCTAGACCAGTGGTTATGAGACTTTGTGAAATTATCCCGACAATCGCCAGCGACACTCCGATTTTAGCGCCGACAACGGCCCCTTCTACGACGCGGGTCAATAACTCACGTGCCGATGGCCGATCTTTGCGAATGTAAGCAATACACAAACAAGAAACAATCGCCCAGAACGCAGCGACACCCGTGGAGTAATGCAACATCAACAAAAGTGCAATCAATCCAACCGGGATAACGAAACTGGGGATGCCGATAAGTACAATCCGCCGGTCGGCCGTTTCTTTCGGCGCCTTGATGTCGGAAATTACGGAGACGCTTTGCACCCCAAAAAATACGCAAATGTAAAATAATACCGCCGGAACAATCCCGGCAATCATTATATCCGCATAGGGTACGCCGACAAAAAAGGCCATCAGGAAGGCTGCTGCGCCCATCACCGGTGGCATTAACTGACCGCCCGTTGATGCCGTCGCCTCAATTGCACCCGCAAGAGCTGGTTTGTAACCGACTTTTTTCATATACGGGATGGTAAACGCTCCCGTTATTGCGACATTGGCTACTGATGCGCCGGTTACCATTCCGATCATTGAACTGGAAATGACGGCCGCCAACCCTGGCCCACCGCGCATTCGACCGCTAACCATTTTTGACAACTCACTAAGAAAATCGCTGATCTTGAGCAAGCCCATGAGCGAGCCAAAAAGAACAAATAGAAAAATCTGATTGGCCGAGATAGCGAGAAAATTACCGTAAAGACCGGTTAATCCAATCGACAGATAGGAAATCACATATTCAAAATTGAAATTTCGATGAGACAAGGGGCCCGGTATATAATGGCCGAGAAAAAAGTAGGCAATAAATATTGCCGCGACAATCGGTAGCGTCCACCCCCAAGCCTGCCGGGTGGCCTCTATGCAAACAGCGATAGCGATCAATCCGATTATAATATCCGTCGGTTCTGGAAAACCTATATCTTCTTCCAGCCGGGTCATGTTGAGACCGACATAGGTTGTCGCTCCAATCGCCGCGAAGATCAGAATAAATTGCACCGAGCTTTCGGTTTTTGTTTTTGAAGTCACCAGCCGATCCAGAAAAAGGACGACAAGGAGGAAGGCGAGATGAAGATTTTGATGCTCGAAACTACCAAGGACGACACCGTAAACAGTAAACAAGTGATAGACGACCATGCAGACTGCGGCAACAATCAGCACCCACCGGACGGAACGTTGGAATGGCGAGAGGAGTTGTTCAGAGGAAGCCAAAGAATTCATGGAAACGTTACCTTGATATCGAGATCGATCTTCCTGACCGGATCGACGGGAAGATCGATGATTTTCATTTGTTGTCGGAGGTTACTTAACCAACCCTGCCTCCCGATAGGCTTTCAATGCGCCCGGGTGAATGTTCTCCGGCTTCCAGCCATAAGCCAGAGTGCCAGGAGCCATTAATTTGCCGAGGGCGTGGTATTCCTTGAACTCACCAACATGGTCGATGATCATTTTGGTCAGATTGTAGACGGTTTCATCGGGAAGTTCCGGATAGGCGACCCAGGCGATGGCGTCGAAAAAGCCGTTCATCGGGGCGTCCATACCAGCGACTGCGCCGGTTGGAACGGAAAGGTGGTTTATGCCGACACCGGAATCCATGGTTTTCTGTACGGCGTCTTTACCCCATGGAATATGATAGAGGGTACGTCCAGATGCCATCAGTTCGGCGGTTTGCGGGCTTGGCTTGAATTCACCGCTGGAGACATTTGCGTAACCGCCAATAATCGCAGCATCCACTTTGCCGTCGAGCAACGCCTGTGCGGCCGGCTTGGTGCCAAGCCGTTCAATCGTAATCTCGTCGTGCAAGCCCCAACCTTTGCTCAGAATCAGCTCAGGTTCGACCGTCCATAAAATCTGTGGCGGACGCCCAAGGGCCACACGTTTGCCGGCCAGATCCTTGATAGATTTGATTTCCGGATCGAAAGTCGCCAACCAGACCGAGCCAAGGAGGTAGTTGGCAATAAGTTTGGCGGGTGGGTGTTTTTTCTTGAACGGCTTCAGACCGTTAACAGCCAAATAACCAAGACCGGTAGTATAAGGCGTAAAAGTAGCTGTCTTTAAATCTGGTTCCTTGGCAAGTTTGCGGACATTGAAGACAAGTCCGGGTGATTCAGATGCAACAACGTTGACACCTGCATCAGCCTTTTTTGAAATCTGTTCTATGGCGTTACCCAGGGCATAGCTGCCTGTACCGAATGGACCAGCAAACAACGCCAGTTCCTCCGCAACTGCGGTCTGTGAAACAGCAAGGCAGGCGACGAGTGACGCGACGATTGGTATTAAGTTTCGCTTTTTCAAGATGAAATCTCCTGTTCCGATAGTTCTACCAGTTATAGGTCCGCTTCAGGCCGCTCCTTCTGGTGCAACAGAAGCACCGAAATCAGGAATTGGCTTCGTTGATGCGGTCAATAACTGCTTTTAAAGTTTCATATAGTGAAACTCTATTTACAATAATGTAATATTAGGTATTATTGGGCATGATTGTCAACAGGAAATCAGCGCGTATCGGATTGATGGTGGAGTTGGGTGAAGGATTTTCGGAGATTGAAAACAAGCTTGAGGGAGCGTATATATTTCTATTATTGTAACAAGATACCTATAAGTGAAACTCAATCATATCGTGTGAAAGGCGATCCTTATATGAAAAAGGACACCACATTACAGACCGTTAGCCGTGCCGTTAGAGTATTGCGTTGCTTCGATGGGGGCTCGCTCGATTTATCCCTAAAGGAACTGACCGAACGCATGGCTTTAAACAAAGTGACGGTTTTGCGTCTGGCACGAACCCTCGTAATGGAGGGTTTATTAGTTCACGATTCCCGAACGGGCCTCTATCGGTTGTCTTTCGGCTGTATAGGGCTGGCCCGCAAGCTAGTAAATCGCGACGGACTATTCGAATGCGCCCTGACTTATATGGAAGAAGTCCGCCAAAATACGAATGAAACAGTTTGCCTCATTGTCCGTGAAGAGCTGGACCGTGTGACCACGCATTCTTTACCAAGTTTTCAGCAGGTCCGTTTTGTCCTCGAAGTCGGCGACCGTCGCCCGGTTTATATGGGTGCCGCAGGTCAATGTTTGATTTCTGAGCTGTCTGAGAGCGAACTTGAGACGATTTTCGCGCAAGCCGACGATAGACCGGGTCAGGAATACAAAGCCGTCAGCAAAGCCGAAGCTTTAGACAGGTTAGCCCTGGTTCGAAAGCGCGGCTGGGCAATTGGTCGTGGCGAGTGGTCTTCAGAAGCGGCAGGTGCCGCCGCGCCAATCCACGGCAGCGATGGAACCGTTCGTGGGGCAATCAGCGTCGTCATGCCGATAACACGCGCTGCAGACGAATATATGGAAAACTGTGCCCGGACCGCAAAGAAAGCCGCCCTTCAAATATCAAAAGAGTTGTCACGACAACATCAATAGGAACTTAGACACATGAACACGGATCACGACTTGAGCGAGGAACACAACCAACCCCTACATGGATTGCGTATTCTCGATATCTCGACAATGATTGCGGCTCCGGTTGCAAGTACGCTGCTTGCTGATTTTGGCGCCGAAGTGGTTAAGGTGGAATTGCCTGAATCTGGAGATGTCATGCGTCAACTCCCCCCTCATAAGGATGGCGCACCCTTGTGGTGGAAGGTTACTAACCGAAACAAGAAAGGGATAACGCTTGATTTACGTAAAGAAGAGGGGAAAGAAATTTTTCGCCGCTTGATCCCCAAGTTTGATGTATTAACTGAAAATTTTCGACCTGGAACCCTGGATCGGTATGGGTTTAGCAAAGAAATCCTGATGGAATTGAACCCAGACTTAATTATCCTCAGAATTACCGGGTACGGACAGAGCGGACCAATGGCCTCACGCCCTGGTTTTGCCCGTATTGCCGAAGCCTATTCTGGATTCACTTCGCTTTGCGGTATACCGGGCCAGCCACCGATGCATATTGGATATCCTGTTGCAGATGGGATCACGGGTATGTTTGGTGCCATTGGTATTCTGATTGCCTGCTTCCGTCAAAAAACCCGTAAAGATGCTCACGGAGAGGAAATTGATCTGTCGCTGGTCGATTCTATGCTTCGTATGCTTGAATTTTCAGTAATCGAATACGATCAGCTCGGTGTCGTTCGCGAGCGTTCCGGCAATCGCAGCCAATATGCTGGACCCAGTAATGTCTATCTGACAGAGGATAAGCGCTGGTTTTCGATGAGTGCTTCGGCGCAACCTGTATTTGAGCGCTTTGCACGGGCTATAGGGCGCCCGGATTTGATTGAAAATCCAGATTACGCTACCAATTCGGCGCGTGTCGAAAACGCTGACGCCCTAGATCAAATCATTATTCCGTGGATTGGCAGTCATACACAAGACGAAATCATGGAGATTTTTTCCCGAGACGGCGTCTCCGGGGGCCCTGTCAATAATGCCCGCGATGTTTTCGAATCAAAGCATCTTCAGTATCGAAAATCATTCGTCGAAGTCGACGATAGCGAACTGGGCACTGTAACAATGCAAAACGTAATACCTGTAATGACCGAAGCTCCTGGTAAAGTTCACAGCACCGGGCCGACCCTTGGCCAACACAACGACGAAATTCTATCATCATTGATTGGCTTGAGTGAAGAAGAGATAGATGATCTAAGCCGAAAGGGTGTTATATGACGGAATATTAACCTTGTCATATCCACTTGCAGTATGCGCAGAGAAGCTTCATCAAAAATAAGTGGTCACCGGCGGGCATGGTCACATTAACTTCTAATAGTCGCAGATATTCCTCGGATACAAAAAGACAATGAGCTTTCGCTGCCATTGCCCAAACCTCAAAAGATTGATCGTGGAGCCGTTTGAAACGCCATGCGATAAGACCTCAAATTATCTGTAACTACCGGCGTAGCCTACGGCGACAACCTTGCTCATGTGCGTTCCGTTGCTTTGGACGAGTTCAGAAAAACTGACGCGGTACTGCAAGATCAGGATATAGACTTTTACTTCACAGAAATTAGTAGTTCTGCTTACAATTTTGAAGTCCGGTTCCGGATTAAGTTTAAGCAGCAGACGGATTATCTTGAAGCGATGAACGAGACTATTGTCAGGATCCATGACCGCTTTGAAAAAGAATCTATTTCTCTGGCATATAATGTGACGACACTCGATTTCGGCGTAAAAGGCGGTGTCAATCGTTTTGATGAGAAGATGAAGGCTGGTGGTCAGTAGTATCTAATCACCTGGCATCCATTCATTGATTTATGTTCCAGGATTTGTACTGCGCTTAATTTCGCTGGCCGTATCCCTTGTTAACCTGGACATTCTGCCAAAGACGGAACTCTTTTGCTGCTATTGTTTTCCAGCTAACAGCGCCACATGGCTTGGCCTACTATTTTACGTCAGCCGTTGCTAGTTCATTACATACATAAAGTTAGAGCATGCCAAAAAAGAAAAAGAAGAACCGGAAGGAAGAGCCTGTGTCTCTTATCCAAGAATAGAACTTCGAAAGAGTATTGACAAATCAGTGCATGCGTTCTTTCTAATTCTAATAAAAATCGAACTTGCTGGCGGGTAATCAAAAATGAAATCTGTTTCGACTGAACAAAAACATCAGATTGGCGTGTTAACGCTCACTCTGATCACCGCAGCTTTGTTCATGACCTTGCGCAACATGCCGATGATGGCTGAAACCGGCATGAAGATGATTGCGTTTAATATCATTACCATTATTGCCTATTTGATCCCCGTTGCCCTGGTCTCGGCGGAACTCGCCACCGGTTGGCCCAGAAATGGTGTTTTTCATTGGGTTGAGGCTGCTTTCGGAACACGCCTCGGCTTTGTTGCCGTATGGCTGCAATGGTCACAGAGTATATTTGGAATAACCTCGATCGTTGCCTATGTTGCCGCATCCCTAGCCTATGCGTTTGATCCGTCTCTCGGGTCCAACAGGTACTTTATTGTTTCGGTTGTTCTGGCTGTATATTGGGCGGCAACCATTGCGAATTTTCGGGGGACCAAGGGCTCCGGTTTGATCAGCACATTCGCGGTTTCAGTCGGTGTTCTTTTGCCCACTGTGATGCTGATCGGTCTAGGAGCCATATATGTCGGTACGGGTAACGCCTTGCAGATTAACACCGAGCTGACTGTGAAAAACCTGGTCCCGTCAATATGGGAAACCGGCAACCTAGTCCTCTTCCTCAGTTTTATATTCGGGTTTGTCGGTGTCGAAGTGTCGGCAAGCCATGCCAGAGAGGTAAAAAATGTTCATCGAACTTATCCCCTTGCCGTATTTAGCGCGGCGGCAATCGGATTCGTCTTAACCTTAATGGGAGGAATGGCCGTTTCTGCTATTTTGCCGGCCGCCTCAATTGACCAGATCAACGGAGCCATGCAAGCGTTCTCAGCCTTCTTTTCCCATTTCGGATTGATATGGCTTACTCCCGTCGTTGCTGTACTTGTCGCCTTGGGGGCAGCCGGCCAGGTCAGCACCTGGATTGTGGGCCCTGTAAAAGGGATACTGGCAGCCGGCCAGGCAGGAAATCTTCCTGTTTGGGCGCAAAAGGTCAATTCTCAGGGAGTGCCGACAAACCTTCTTTTACTACAAGCGTCCCTGATATCACTTATTGCGATGTCCTTTTTGGTTGTTGAAGACGTGAACACAGCCTTTCTCATCCTCACCTCCATCGCCGTCCTCATCTATTCGCTTATGTATGCCCTGATGTACGCGGCTGCCATCCGCCTGCGATACAGCCATCCAGAGGTGGAGCGGGCTTACAAAGTACCGGGCGGAAAAATAGGTATCTGGATTGTTGCCGGGATTGGATTACTGGCGTCAGCTGCCTGCTTCGCTATTGGTTTTATTCCGCCTGTGCTTGGCGGTCTGTCAATTACATCCTTTGAACTAATGATGGTTGCGGGTGTGGTGTCCGTCACCGTCATTCCCTTTATAGTATTTGCTTTCCGGCGGTCTGGTTGGCTCCGGTAGGCCCCCTTTAAAAAAACGAGTTACAGAAGATGAAAAAAGATACAGAAAAATCTCCAGCAGTAGAAGCCGCTTCAACCCTCACGCCTGCTTATGGGGGCCGCGTAATGCAGGAATCTATCCCGAAATATTTCCGAGATTGGGCCGTTTGAGCTTCTAAGCGATGGAAGTACTATTCCGGTCTTTGCGTTCAAGATGAAGAACCCGGAGAAATACACTGTCTATACAATATCGGAACAGTTACGGCTCCACGGATGGCAGGTGCCTGCTTATGCGATGCCCGAAGGCGCTGGAGATCTGCATGTATTGCGGATCGTCATCCGCGAAGGATTTAGCCGCGATATGGCCGAAATGCTGTTGAAGGACATCTCCGATGTAGTGACAAAGCTCGATGGTGAGATAACGCAAAGTCAAATGCCCGACTCAAAGCAGTTTTCACATTTGTAATGTTCACATAGCTGCTTGGGCGCGACCATCTCAGCAACCTCATTTCTAACCAGCGGGACATTATCTAGATGTATTAAAAGATACATCTAGAGCAGCTTGTCTTTCCCTTAGCGGCCGAGGCTGAAAAGCTCGGCGACAATCCTCCAATTGCAATTTTTTCCCTCAAACCTGAGCCAATTGGAGAAATCAATATAATTACTTCAACTTCATGAGTAAGAAATTTCGAAATGAAAGTAATCTCAAAAAACAAGCATACAAGCCTCTTTGCGACATTGATGATCCTTTTGCTGGTATCGCCAATAATTGATGATGAGGCAACGGGTGCCGTTCTTCTTCCGGCCCTTTTCTCACTCGTCCTTATTGCCTGTACTCTAGTCGTCGACAAAAGCAGGCATCAAACACTCATTGTCCTCTCATTTGCTGTCCCCTGGGCCTATCTGACTTGGCTGCATCCAAGTTTATCAGATTATCCCGTTGCTAACATCGCCAATTTCATCCTGGTGACCTGCACAATATATGTCGCACTCATCTTGCTAATCGGAATCAGTTCTACCGAAAAAGTAAGCAGGGACATCATTTTTGGGGCTATCACCGTCTATCTAATGGTTGGAATTGCATGGACCATTGTCTACGCATTGATCGAAAATTTTCGCCCCAGTTCTTTTGATTTAGGGGCCACTGAAAACGGACTGATCTGGAATAGACTGATCTATTTCAGTTTTTCAATAATTACAACGCTTGGATATGGAGTTGGGATTCCTTTTAATTTCTCATAATTAGCTTGTTATTCAAGGCGTTAAGAGGAAAACTGTGAATATATTTGGAAATCCAATGCAAAGGGAGGGGACGCTTGTTCCAGATAATGGACATCAATGAAGATCAAGCTCGCTACATCATGGCGGTCTTGAAAATGATTGCTACGGCAAATGGAACGATCGAGATGCACGATATACATCGTCGTACCATTGAGGCGATTGCTAAGCATCTGTTGATATCGCATATTGATCTTGAAAGTTTACCTGGCAACCTTCCTGAGGCCGCCGAAGAAGTAGAAGCTAAGATGCGTCACGAGGTCATCCATATCGCGGCAATCATGGCTGTTCTTGAAGTCGAGGGCAAAGGTAAGCGGGCACAAACCCTAGCAGAGCTGGCAAAGCATTGGAAACTCGAGAAAGGTTTTGTTCTAGGGGTGACCGGGCTGGTTGAAAATCACAAAATGAGAATTTTCCTTCATGTCTTGCAGGCTTCCAAAGTAGAGCTGGGAGGAGGAGCTCTGACCCAGGTTTGGGACATTGCTAAAGCACGTTTGAGGCTAGATGGGGATAAAAAATTGCTAGCCCGCTATCAGAGTTATCGCAATCTACCTGAGGGTACACTCGGCCATGAAATGCTGAGATATTATGACGACAACGGATTTAATTTGCCCGGTAAACCTGATAACTACTTCTCAAATGCGCTGATCAAACACGATTTCCATCATGTTTTGTCAGGCTATTCCACCTCCCCACTGGGTGAAATTGCGGTCCAGTTTTTTGATGCGGGAATTTCAAAAATAGATTATTCATCAGCCTTAGTTGCTTTAGTGGCTCAATTTCAAATAGCTATGACAATTGATTCTACCATCCCTACCTGGATCAATCAGTTTGATCCAGAAATTGCATTCCTGGCAATGGAACGAGGACAAGCCTGCACTGAAAACTATTTGGACGAAGATTACGATTTTTATGCGCTGGCAACCGAGAAATTATCTGATATTCGAAAGCGGTTCAACATTTCAGAGCAAGGAATGCTTGTCAGCGGCCCAACTGATAAATGGTGTGGGCCGCTCGGAAAACCTTATGAAAGAGCTAATGATGAATTGATCAAACCTGCGACTTTGAAAATCTGAAGGAAAATTTGGCATTAACGCCAAATGCTTCAGAGCGGCTTTGCTGTAATTTCAGTTTATCTGTGACGATTTGCGTTGGCGCGAAACCCTGCATCTTCAATAGTTTTCTCATCAGTTTCAAGGCAGCTTTTGTGTTTCTTCAGGATTGTAGGAGGAAATCCAAAGCCTCACCCTCACTCCCGTGCCATTTCAGCTTTGCCGACCCCTTCACCGTCCAAGTTTTTTTGCTTCGCCATATGAACGGTGATTTTACGGAGAAAACCATTGAATTCAAAGGGGGAATCATAGTCTCCAACAGGATTTCCGCGGTCCCGTCCGATATCCAGCCCGGACCATGAAATCAGCATAAAGAAACCAAGGTGACTTTCGATTCTGCCCGCTGGTTCCCCATCAATCAACAGGGTATAGCGGCTTTTGCCCATGCCGATACCCATTTTAGGTTTTTCCTCGCGCGTTAGTCGTTCCACCTTTATCCCAAGCAAGCGCCGTCCAGGCTCCACGGGTTTATCCGATGTCACGACGACATGCTCGCCACCTATATTCAAATCATGTACCAAAAAGCCATCGCGTAGAAAAAGGCTATATCCTGAGGTGCTGTCACCGTGAGCGATCAGAACGCCTTGTCCGCCCTTTTTTGGTATATCCACATCCGCCTCTATCCTGTAATCACGACTACGAAGATCTGGCGCTACGTCTGATGGAATGTGGCCAACGCCGCGATGGAAAACGGCTTTATTGCGGGCACCTTGCAATCGTTCCGCATTTTCGGCAAAGCGCGGAGCAAAGCGATCGTCCAAGGGAAGAACTTTGTGCTTCTCTGCTTCCTCCCACCAATTGCTAATCATTTCTGACAGCCGGTCCGGATGAACACCTGCGAGATCGTGGGCCTCGGAGAAATCTTCCTCCAGGTTGTAAAGTTCCCAATTATCTTCCTCAAACGGAGTGCCCATGGGATGGAACGCGACAGCTTTCCATCCGTCTTGCCAAAGGCCACGATGTCCGAACATTTCAAAATACTGTGGAGCTTCCCGAGATGGCGCATCTACTTGAAAAAGGCTTTGCTTGAAGCTATGCCCCTCAATTGGCTGTTGCTCAACACCGTTGATTTGGCTTGGTGGTTCGATCGATATCAAATCGAGTAGGGTAGGGACAAGATCGCTGCAATGAGCAAACTGATGCCGTAATTCTCCCTTGGCCAAGATGTTTTCTGGCCAAGAAATAATGAGTGGATCTCGGATTCCACCGCCGTGCGTATTCTGTTTATATCTTTTTAACGGTGTGTTTGCCGCCATTGCCCAACCATGGGGAAAGTTCGAATGTGTATCCGGTCCACCAATATCCTCAATTCGTGCTATTTTTTCGGCCATAGGTTCAGGCCTCAGATTGAACGGCCCCATGGCGTTGACGAGCCCATTTCGCCCACCTTCCTGGCTAGCGCCGTTGTCCGATAAAACCAGAATAAGAGTATTATCTTTTTGTCCTGTTTTTTCCAAAAAGTCGATTAGTCGGGTGATTTGTTGGTCAGTATGATCCAGCATGCCGGCATAGGCAGATTGCAGCCGTGTAAAAAGGCGGCGTTCCTCCGGGCTATGACTTTCCCATTCCTTTACACCATCATTTCGCGGTGGCATGTCTGTGCCGGGCGGGACTATCCCCATTTCCATTTGCCGAGCCATACGTTTTTGGCGTTCTTTGTCCCACCCTTCTTCAAACATGGGGTCATAGCTTTTTATGATGCCCTTCGGCGCCTGATGAGGTGCATGGCAGGCCCCAAAAGCACACCACAACAGCCACGGATGTTCCTCTCCACCTGCCTGGTGATCCGCTAGTAGTCGAATGGACTGATCAACCAAATCCTCTGTCAAATGATAGCCTGAGACAAAATCTCCCGGCGGGTCGATATGGCCGTTGTCCCTGATCAACTCAGGTGCATAGTGGTCTGTTTCCGCATCAAGAAATCCGTAGAACCGATCAAATCCGCGACTCAAAGGCCATCCGTCAAATGGCCCTGTAGGGCCGCTTTCACTTAGCGGTGTGACATGCCATTTTCCGATCATGTAATTGCGATATGCATGAGGCCTTAGCATTTCGGCGAGTGTACCAGCCGATTTAGCAATCTTTCCCCGATAGCCGGGATAGCCGCTATCAAAATTTGCGAGGCATCCAACTCCTACCGAATGATGGTTTCTTCCCGTTAGAAGAGACGCGCGGGTTGTTGAACACATGGCCGTTGTATGGAACCCTGTATAGCGAAGGCCTGAAGCTGCAATGGCATCTATCGCAGGGGTGCGGATCGAAGAGCCGTAACATCCGAAATCAGAAAAACCGACATCATCGAAAAGAACTACTAGAATGTTAGGGGCGCCCTTCGGCGGTAGGACCGGATCAGGCCACCATGGCTTGGTTTCTTCCATCAGTTTATCCTTTTTCGCCTGCGTAATAGGCGTGTTATTTATTCTGGCAACCATAGAAATTCAGTGAGACTACCTGCGAATAGTTCCCCTTTCAGAAACTTGTTTCTTTGTATTTTTTGCGATGTTGAGCTGATGTATCTGACTGGTTCCTTCATATAATCTGAAGAGCCGTACATCTCTGTAGAAGCGTTCGATATTGCTATAATCCGCCACATAACCAGAGCCTCCAAAAATTTGAACGGCACGATCTGCAACCCGTCCGCACATTTCGGTCGCAAAATATTTGCACATGGAGGCTTCAAGTGTCACATCGCCACCGTCATCCCGCTTGCGGGCCGTTTCCAGAATGAGTGCACGAGCGGCAGCGATTTCCGTATGGCTATCCGCGATCATAGCCTGAACAAGCTGGAAGTCTGCAATTGGGGCTCCAAACTGTTGGCGCTCTAGAGCATGCTTGGTAGCTTCATCCAGCATTCGCATTGCCGGACCTGTACTCAGTGCAGACAAGTGAATTCGTTGCTTGTTCAAGGCCTTCATAGCCGTTTTAAAACCAACTCCTTCCTTGCCTCCTAAAATACGGGTTGCCGGAATGCGGCAGTTTTCAAAGTATACTTCAGATACTGGAGACCCAGATTGCCCCATCATTTTATAGGCAGGGCCAACAGATAATCCCGGTGTATCGCGATCAACCAGAAACGCGCTGATCCCGTTATGGGTTGGGTCGTTTACATCTGTTCGAGCAAAAACGGTGAACAGGTCTGAAATAGGGGCGTTGGTGATATAAGCCTTGGATCCGTTTAGAATAAAGCTGTCACCATCGCGAATTGCTGTTGTTTTGAGCGCAGTAGCCTCAGACCCTGCTTCTTTTTCCGTGAGAGCAAAGCAACCAACAATATCACCGTTCGCCAGCTTGGGAAGAAAGGCGTTCTTTTGCTGGCCGGTTCCATCAACAATAAGGGATTCGCTGCCAATACCGGTATTAGATCCAACCCGAGCCCGAAACGCGACAGAGCAGTAAGAGAGTTCGAAGGCCGCAAACACAAGTTCTTCAGTTGTCAAACCTGCGCCGCCGTATTGTTCGGGAACGGACCATCCGAAAAATCCACTCCTCTGCATGTCATCGACGAGGTCTTGGGGGACTTCATTGAGAGAGGCGACCCGGTCTTCGTTAGGGATCGCGACGTTCTCGACCCATTGACGGATTTTGGCCAGAAATATTTCGTTTGCTTCGGTATCTCGTATCATTTTTATTATTCGCTTTCGAATATCGATTTAGCGGTGGGGGTCAGGCGCCTGTCAAACGTGTGATATTGGCAAACGAGTCATTGGTCTCTGAAACCAACCGTTTCATAATTTCATCTACAGTCTTTAGCTCATTGAACCACACGATACACTGTCCCGTGGCGTCATAGATCAGGGGCTCGACTTCATGCTCATTTATACCTGCAATAATATCAGCAGTAAGAACCTGCTGATAAGGCATTGAAAGTGGCGTAGGGGCGCTTTCCTTATTCCATTCTTCAGTCCATGCCGTTTTAATAAGACGGGCTGGTTTACCGCTGTGGCTATAAGATATCTCCGTATCTAGGCTTGTTGCCTTCAAAAGCTTTTGAGTGAGCACATCAGATAACGCATGCTCCTTGGAGGTAAGCCAGGCAGTGCCGAGCCAGACACCCTGCGCACCAAGGGCGAGAGATGCCGCAATATGACAGCCGTGGCCTACACCTCCGGCAGCCAAAACAGGTATGTCACCAGCCGCCTTAACAATTTGGGGCACCAAGGAAAAAGTGCCGATTGGTCCAGTATGTCCACCAGCGTCATAGCCTTGGGCAACAATCAAGTCGACACCAGCGTCGCGGGCCTTGGCAGCGTGGCGGGGTGCACCGACCAATGAGATCGTCTTTTTCCCGTATCGCTTGGCGCGACCTATCATTTCCGGTGGCATGCCGACAGCAGAAGCAAAACTATGGGTGCCGGATTCAAGTGTTGCGGCCATTTGTTCTTCAAATAATTGCTGTGACCGGGTCTGTGAAGAAAAGAAGGTAGGCTTGGTTGCTTCAGGAACATGGTACTTTTCAGCTAGACCAGCTACGAAATCTTTGTGTTCTTGCGGTAAGCTATCAACAACCTTCTTCCGATCTGTTTCTTCGCCGACAGACGCGGGGATCATTAAATCGATACCGAAGGGCAGGCCGTCCAATTCCTCCTGCATTATCTTTGCTTCGGCGGCGATCTCTTCAGGCATACTTCTGGCCGCACCAAAAACCGGGTATCCACCTGCTTTTCCAAGGGCAACCATGACATCAATACTATGAGCAAGGCCGAAGATCGGATATCGAATTCCCATTTCTTTACAAATCGGTGTGGCAAGCTCCATAACGTCATGTCCTTTATTATTAGTTTCCAAAGATATTTATGAGGCGCAAGTTTTCCGCAACTGAAGCAAGCCGAGGGGCAAGATCATTTTCAACCTCTTCCTTGCGGGCTCGATAGGCTGGAATACCGCAGGAAATTGTCACGTCAAGACCATCCGATGTCTTGCCAATAGGCGCTGCCATGGCATGCATATTTTCGCGCCATTCACCAAATGAAATGCAATAACCCTTCTCTTTGCAGCTTTTGATGGACTCTTCAATACGCGTTCCACACGCTTCCAGAGATCCCGGATATTGGCTTTCGATTTCCTCCAGTTTAAGGGCAAGCTGTTCGTCTGAAAGCATGGACAGGAGAGACCTGCCTGTTGCTGTATTCGCGAGGGGGATAGTCATTCCCATCTCCGGTACATGAGGGAAATTCGAGGTATCTCCTGCAGTCTGAATGTAAACTGTATCTGCCCCATTGAAGACGGCGAGAGATGTATTCCCTTTCGCAAATTCTGCAAATTCTGACATAAGCCCTACCGCTTTTTGCCGCCATTTCATGGACGATAATATAGGATATGAAAGCGCCAAAATTCCAGGAGCCAGCCTGAAACCTCCTTTCGGATTCCTACGCAAGTACTGAAGTGCCATTAGTGTTTTACAGAGTCGTGAAACCGTCGCTTTATTGATTTCAAGCCGTTTCGCAATCTGTATGTTTGTCAGGACCTCTTCTGCGTCTCGGAAGCACCCTAATATTTCCATCCCACGGATTAAAGTCAAGGACAAAGAGGCATCTTTTTCTACCAATTTGTCTTTTAAAAATAGATGCTTGTTGTGATTTCCTGAAGATCTACTGGAAAGGTTCGTCATATAATCCCTCGCTCCCGATAGGCGTTGATTTCATCAACGGACATTCCTAGCAGATTTTCATAGAGAGCGACATTGTTTGCCCCCAGATTCTTCGCTGTCCATCTTATGTTTCCGGGATAACGGGTAAATTTAGGCGTCACGGCCTGAAGCCGAACAGATCCGAAATCGTCATCTGGGACTGAAACGATGGCCTCTCTTGCGGTATACTGTGGATCCTTGAAAATCTGATCGACGGAATATATTGGAGCGATTGTTCCTTTTGCTTTGGAAAATGCTTCTAGAACTTCCTCCAGAGTATGTGAGGCAATGAACCCACCAAAAAGGCGGTCAAGCTCGACCGCATTTTGAACCCTCAAACCATTGCTGCTAAACCTCGGGTCCTCAACCAATTCCGGGCGACCAATTGCACACGCATTTGCAAGAAAAGTTGAATTGGTGCTGCCAGCTAAAGAGACATAGCATTTGTCACTGGTCATATAAACATCGGAAGGCGCCGAATATTGGTTCCGATTGCCACTCCGTTCTCTCACTGTTCCTAATTGATCATATTCAACGGCAAGAAAGTCCAGTAGCCGAAAGGTTGCTTCAGTAAGGGACAAGTCAATCTCTTCCCCAACTTGCTTAGGGTGTCTTGCAACTTGAAAAAGCGCGGCGAGAATTGACATGGCGCCGAACAGTCCACCGATCGCGTCGGACAGCGGATATCCTGTATGCATGGGAAGGCCTTCCGGTTCTCCGGTAATATGGGTAAGACCGCCCATTGCTTCGAATATGCGAGCGAAACCAGGCTGGTCAACATAAGGGCCATATTGTCCAAATGCTGTTACTCTGAGAATGACAAGCTTTGGGTTGGCTTTCCAGAGAGTTGCTTGATCCAATCCCCATTTCTCAAGGGTTCCAGGTCTGAAATTTTCGATTAAGACGTCAAATTTGGGCAGCATCTTCAAAAGAAGTTCCGCTCCTTCTTTTTTTCGAAGATCCAGGGTACCAAATTTCTTGCCCCTATTGGCGGCCTTCCACCACAGCGATTTTCCTTCTTTAAAGGGTGGAAACCCGCGCATACCGTCTCCCGTTTCGGGAAGTTCAAGCTTTACAACATCGGCGCCAAAATCAGCCAGCAGCGTTCCGGCAAACGGTCCGGCGATAATTGTGGCGATGTCCAGAATTCGAAGACCTGATAACGGGCCCTTGCCACTTGCTTCGCCCATCTTGCTGCCTGTTTCGTCCATTTGAAAATCCTGGTTTCTCTTTTTCTAGTTAGCTATTGACATATATTGTTACGATAATTAAAACATATTTGTCAATTGTATTAATAAATGAAAAATAACGATAATGAATTTCAATTATTCACCCGAAACAGAAGATTTAGTCCGTCGCGTAGAGATGTTTTTTGCATCTGAAATCTTGCCGCGACATCGTGAATGGGTGCAAGAAGTTGGTCGTGAAGGTCAGGCGCCGTCCTTCATCAAGGAAATTCAGGCCAAAGCAAAATCCCTTGGTTTATGGAATCTCGCGTTGCCGGATCTAGCACCGGATGAGCCGGGGACCCGCCTGAGTAATCTGGAGTTTGCTCCAATTGCTGAAATACTGGGGCGGCTTCCATGGGGATCCATGGCGTTTAACTGTCATGCGCCAGAAGTACCAAACATGGCGATGCTCCAATCGATTGCGACACGTGAGCAAAAAGCTCGCTGGCTAAAGCCGCTGCTGGAGGCGGAAACCAGGTCGGCGTTTGCCATGACTGAGCCATCGGTGGCGTCTTCTGATGCAACGAATATTGAGACCAAAATCGAATTTGAAGACGATATGATCGTAATCAACGGGCACAAATGGTTTTCGACGGGTGCCGCACATCCTGACTGTTCATTTCTGATTGTAATGGGAGTGAGTGATCCGGAAGCAGGGCGCACCGCTCAGCATAGTATGGTCATCGTCCCGATCAACACTCCGGGCCTGAAAATTGTTCGCGATCTTAGGTTTATGGGATGGACGGATCACGTGGCCCCAATTGGCGAGATCAAATTTGAAAACGTCAAGGTGCCTGCTTCAAACCTACTCGGTATTCGCGGGGAGGGCTTTAAGGGAGCGCAGGTTCGTCTCGGGCCCGCGCGGATACATCATTGCATGCGTTGCATTGGGCTTGCAGAAATGGTTCTGGCGCAAATGGTCGCCCGTGCGCAGGAGCGAAAAACATTTGGAAGAACTATTGTTGAATACGATACAGTGCAGAAATGGATCGCCGAAGCCCGAATAGACATTGAGCAGACGCGGTTGTTTATCCAACGGGCAGCTTGGATGCTCGATAACAGTTCAGATAGAAATACCTGGCGTGCTGTATCGCAGATAAAAGTTGCGACACCGCGCATGCTTCAGAAGATTACAGATCGGGCCATACAGCTTTTTGGCGCCATGGGCGGAACGGACGATACTTTAATCCATCATGCTTGGACCTACTCTCGCTGGTTACGCATTGGGGATGGCCCTGACGAAGTCCATTTGCGCCAGATTTACAAAACTGAACCACTACCAGACTGGTCGATAGCGGATTGTCCTTATATTGCGCCGTCAGCGGCCTAGGGAGAAGGAATTCATTATTGACCTCAAGCCTTAAATCAACCCTCAACTGGTTCTCCGCGATAGTTGGTGCGGTTATTGCCTTGCAGGCAATATACGTTGCGATGGCTGGTGGCTGGGATATTACTTTATCCAGGTCTTGGATATTATGTGGTGCGGTTATTGTCGCATTGCTGAACAACTTGTTGGCGGACAAGCGCTTAAAATCGGGCGACCTGCCAAGTGGTCCGTTCAAAGTTGCGCTATGGGCTTTTGACTTGTTGTTGATCGTCATATTCGTGATTGCAACATTAAAATTCATTGAGATTATGCGGCTCATTGAAGAGACCCTGTTCGAGTACGAGACGGCTGATATTGCCATTGCCTTCGCAGGTGTATTGGTCCTATTGGAAACGACCCGGCGTCTTTTCGGGCTGCCCATCGTAATAATAGCTGCATTGGGTATTCTATACTGCTTATATGGTGAGTATCTGCCGGGCTTCCTAAATCATTCGGGTTTTAGCCTGAACCGTTCTATGCAGACAATTTGGTACAGCTTCCAAGGTGTCTATGGGCTACCCATGGGTGTCGTATTGCAAGTCGTTCTGATTTTTGTCGTGTTTGGCGTCGTTCTAGAGGGAAGCGGGGCGAGTGATGCGCTTATTCGGGCCTCCGTTGCCTTAACAGGCCGGACGCGCGGTGGGCCTGCGCATTCAGCTGTAGTTGCCAGTGCGGTATTTGGAAGTATGTCGGGAAGCGTCACTGCAAACGTCGTGGGGACAGGCTCCTTTACAATTCCCATGATCAAGCGGCGCGGGTTTCCGGCCGCTACAGCGGGAGGAATTGAAGCTGCGGCATCTACCGGCGGCCAAATTGTCCCTCCGGTTATGGGTGCGGCTGCCTTCTTAATGGCGGACCTAACTGGAAGCGCCTATACGACAATATGTATTGCTGCGCTGATTCCGGCACTTTTTTACTATGGTTCTCTATTTGCCTCTATCTCTATTCAGGCTGGTGCAAGCGGCATTGAACCTATCCCGAAAAGCGAGCGTCCACCCCTTAACAAACAGGACTTGGTCGCGTGCTTATTATTTGTAATCCCAATCCTTACAATAGTCTTCGTTCTGGTCATGGGACGATCTCCTGCTCTGGCTGGTTTCTGGGCAATAGTTGCGGCAGTTATTCTTGGAGGCTTTAACAAAAGGAACAGAGAGAACCCCCGGGTTATTTGGGAGGTATTGAAGAAGGCCGGTCGCGCCTGCGCCTGGATCATTGTCGCTGTCGGTTGCATTGGTGTCATACTTGGTGTTCTTAACCTGACAGGCCTCGGCTTGGCTTTCGCATCCGTCGTTGCAGAATTCAGTGAATACTCCCTGTTTGCTGCCTTACTGACGACGGCACTGGCGGCATTGGTACTAGGCATGGGAATGCCAACCCTACCAGCATATCTGATCATTATCCTTGTTCTCGGGCCCGTCATGCAGAAACTAGGGGCCGAGCTCATTCCGACCCATATGTTTGTTTTTTACTTCGGTGTTCTGTCCGCCATCACGCCGCCCGTTGCCATTGGTGCTTTCGCGGCCGCACCCATCGCCGGCGCCCATCCATTTTCAACAGCTATCGCCGCTGTTCGATTGGCCATTGTCGGTTTTATCATCCCTTTTATTTTCGTGTATGAACCCTCACTTCTGCTTGTTGGCAGCTTTGATCTTGAAAGCTTCGTAAGAGTCAGTGTCAGTCTTGCGTTTGCCATCTGGCTGATCAATACCGCGATGATTGGGTATGAGGGAGGAAATCTTGGCTCGATAGAGCGTTCACTTCGTGCGCTTGTCGGTGTGGGTCTGCTTATCCAGGTTCCAGCCCTTCAAATGGGTCTGCTTGTGATTGGTATTCTGATCGTTATCCAAAGGAGAATGCAGGCACGCAGGAAAGACACGCAAAAACTATAAAAAATATATGCAATTTTTTTAGATACAGAGGAGGATTACAATGAAAAACGCTAAAAAATACATTGGATTTGCCAAATCAATGGCAGTCGGATTCGGTTTGGTCTTGGGCATGTCTCAAGTCGCCGGGGCACAGGATAACTTTAAAATGGCATCGCTCGGCGCAGCATCTCCGTCGACAACCTTTTCCATCACTTTGATTGAATTATTGAAGAAAAACAATGGTTACAAAGTTCAACTTTCCACTGGGGCACCAGCGACTAGACAAGCCGTTGATGCCGCCAAAAGAGAGCTGGATTTGTATGTTACCGCGGTCTCTATCAATCATTTTATGAAAAATGGCTTGCGGATGTACAAGAAGATGGAAGATGCGCCGGAGCTATTCGCCAACCTTCGGGGTATTCTAAATTACCCTCTTGGCGCTTATCACGGAATTGTCTGGGCTGATTCAGGGATCAAATCTCTCGCGGACATCAAGGGCAAGAAGGTATTTACCGGACCTCCCTCTGGGGCTGCCCGGACTGTTGTCGGTCAGATTATTAAAGGATCGACAGGGTATGAAGCGAAGACGGATTATGACGCTATAAATCTCGATTGGAGTTCTGCCGCACAGGCTTTTCAGGACAGGCAAGTTGATGTCTATTTTGTACCAACGTCCATCCCAAATGCTCAAATAGAACAAATTGCTGTGTTGGGTGAGTTTCGTGTTCTTGGAATTCCGGATAGTGCTCTTGAATCCGAGGAAATGAAACGAGCGTCTTCCTTGCCAGGACGTAGTTTTGTTATGCTGTCATCGGATCAATATCCAAACATGGCCAATGAGGGAAGCGTGCGGTTGTTGAACACTACCGTTGGTCTTGGTGCCAACAAATGGATGAGCGAAGAAGATGCCTACAATATTACCAAAACAGCGCTCACTCATAATTCGGAATTGGCTGCTGCGGCTGCTTGGATGAAAGTCATCACACCGCAAACCGCACTTGAGCAAATGAATATGCCGCTCCATATGGGCGCCTATAAATACTACAAGGAAGTGGGCATTGATGTGCCAGACGAGATTGTCCCGCCAGAAGCCAAATAATCTAGTTAAACCGATCCGCGGCCGGAGCTACGGCCGCGGTTAGGGTGCAGGCGGAGCATTATGCCGTTAGCAACTTCATCATAAAATTTGATTTTGAGGAAGCTTAGAACTCTGTATACCGTTGAACAGCAACGATTTATGGGCATTGAATATTCCAAGAAATTTTTGTCAAAATGGTCATCGTCTCCGTGGCCTTGTAAGAGTAAAAATGTTGAAACATTACCCTGTTCTCAACATTAGCTTCTCTGTTTTACAAATAATTTTAGAGTATTTTAAGCGAAGATTACGCCGAATTGGCCAGAGTTCCCCGTTTTTTCCCTGTTACACAGGGAAAATTGCCGAGACAGATTCGCCCCTGAACCCTGCAGATTCAAGAGCTGAATCATAGAGAAGCTTAGGATTTTAAGCCGGGCAGCTGTCGGGAGATGTACGGCTTTACCTCGCAAGATTACGTGCTTTGGCAACCTATTTATAGCTTGATTGAGCAGGCCTTCTTTTTTGTCAAACTTAATCAAAGACAATGTCTGCATTGCGCATCACTAGATATGAGCGGTAGCCTCAAGCTATGAAGCAACCCAATTCAAAAATGTGTTTTATTCTAGTGGAGTTGTGTGCGGTCTCAACCCTGCAAAGAATTGCCGATGACGTGCCTGAAATAATATCGGTTTTAAAACGGCTGGCTGATGGCGAATTACAGCAAGTTTTTCGTTCAAGAGACGGCCTAGTGTTTGGCTTTTTTATGAGGACATCCCTCCCGTTGGATGTCGTGCGTTCAAGCCTACAAAGAAGCGAGGCCAGCTTGGGCGACGATAGCTTCTTGCTGTTGGAAGTAAGTGACGAATTTTCTGCAAAAGGGTTTTCCCGCGCTTGGACCTGGCTTCAGCATAATTAATACACTTTTAAAGAGTTTGGAGAAAAGAGTTTCAAGTTATGAGGCTCTTTTCTCATTTCCCTGATTCGAATTTCACGCATATATAGTATTGACTACACACTAATAGGTTATATACTACTTATTCGATAATTCAGGTAATCTGATGTTGTCCAGAAAGATAATTTATTTCAATAAAACCAATAATTTATAAAATATTAAGTAACTAATTATTTAAATTTTTTATAAAACTTATAGGTTGTATGAGTTTAAATTCAATTTTTGATTGCTTTACAATTAGCTCAAATTTTATCCACTGAGCCGGTACTTTATTTTTTGCAGAGGATAAGATGAAAAATATTACTATAGAAACCGCATTTTTGCAGGACACCAGTATTTCCCTTGAAAGTAGATTAATTCAGCTATTACAGTTTGACGTTATTGAAGAATATACTTGCAACAATTTTCAGATTAAAAACTATTGCTTGAACGTGACCAATTTCATTTTGAGTCATTCCGATAAAATCGATGATCTGCAAATAAATTGTTTGTTGCGCAAGGTTCAAGGCTTGCTTGAACGATTGGAAATCTCAGAATGCTATGATTTGCGTGAAGCAATAACGCTCCTGGAAATCGCCTGGTATAATTCTTACTTTCATGACTGTCGGCTTTATATCAAAGGCATCCATGACGACGAATCGATACGGTGTCAGAATAAGGCCGTCATTGTAGCAGCCTTATCTGCGTTGCAAGGTCCGATGTTTCCAAGCAGGCTAACTTTTAGCAAGATACCCTGTTTCCTCAATTCTTGATGTTGTTAAGAAGGGCGGTGCGATGGCATCCGCCCTTCATTCTCCAGCGCTCCAATTATTGTCGTTCCGAGAATCCAGTTATGGGGGGGGGCGGCACTAATTTGGGCTCACCTGTTATGCGTCAGAGCCGCGCTGACAGACAGTGTCCGATTTAGTTCGAGCAACTCTACAAAGCCGACTTCGATTACGCGCAAAGGCCACCAGCGGAAAGGTTTCGATCGACAACAAACAATGTTACTCAACTGATTTGAGGCGGTGAAAGAAGAAATTGAGATAAAATACTATCGTTTGAGCGGCGAGTAGCGGTCATTCTGCGTATAACGTTTCATGATCGATGTAGAAGCATTGCCGGTTATCGTATTTTTATGACGTCTTCATGGGCTTCACCTTCGTGAGCAACGGAACACCCCTGGCAATGTTCTTCAACCTTTTAGCACCATTGAAGACATGTTTTGAGGCGCGTTGATTTTCGTAATTCGACCCGGAAAGCCTTTAAAATGCGGAATACCTTGCTCATAATCGAGAAATTCATCATCATCTGAACACAGCACGGCGTCACTGGATATGAATGCGCCGGCCAATTCTTCCACACCCTTTAGTTCAGGATACCACCAACCGTGGGGGACGCGTATGTGGCCAACTTTCATGGTATTATGGATCGAGATCTTCGCTTTGACAGTACCGATCTTGGTTTCCAATTTAACCCAGTCACCCTCGACAACGTTTTCCGCTGTAGCATCTGCAGGATGCAGAAATAATTTGGGTGACGGTGAACGTTCACGTAAGACCGGGATATTTCGTTGGCCCGTCTGGAAAAACGAATCCTCGCGCACCCCGGTAAATACGGCATAAGGATATTTTTCACATAAAGCAGGGCCTTCACGATAATAAGGTAACGGATCAAATCCAAGATCATCCAGTATACTTGAATATAGTTCGACTTTTCCGGACGGTGTAGCAAAACCTGTTTGAAGATATTTCTGATATACGGGAGCCGGGATTTCCATAAAACTGGTCGCTTCAAATTCCGCAAATGTGCGGTTGGAACGCGATAACCTATGGTCCAGCATATCGTCCAGACTGGACCAAGGGAAATGCTCAGCAAACCCCATTCTGTGCGCCAGATCTGTCCAAAACTGGAAAGTGCTGCTGGCCTGCTCTGGCGGCTCGGCAATTTTCTGCGACAACGTCAGCCGGTTAGCCCAACTCCAACTATCGCCAATGTGGTTGCGTTCTGAAAATACATCTCCGGGTAACACATAATCTGCGAGCATAGCTGTCGGAGTCATGAAAATTTCATGTGCTACGATTAGATCCTGGTTCATCAGACCTTCAAGAATCTGATGCTGATTGGGATAGCTGAGAAGGGTATTGTTCCCCAAGGTGAAAAGAGCTTTAACAGGATACGGGTCGCCAGTAGCCATCGCCCGAAATACATGGGTTGGATTGGCCATTTGACAGCCCATAACAATATCAGCGTAGGGATACCCCCAAGTTTTTTCTGTGGGATCTTTCAGTATTTCAGCCACGCGATAGGTAAAAGCCGGATGGTCATAAAAGCCAAGTTGCTTGGCTTTTTGTTCGGATGACAACGCATCGTGTAATCCTATTTCGGATTCCGGAATATAATCTGCATTAAAACCGCCAAGAGTTTCGCCACCTTTGATATCAAGATTACCAGTTATTGCGCGTAAAATAGAATGCAGGCGAATTGCCGAAGTGGAGGAAATCTGCTGATCAGTGATGGGAGTCCATGGGATTGTAGCGCCATCCGAATTCGCATATAGGCGTGCTGCTTCGGCAATCAGTTCACGATCCACTCCAGTAATAGCTTCCACTCGTTCCAGCGGATACTCATCTACGCGTTTACGTAAATCATCAAAGCCAAGGCACCATTCATTTACGAATGACTGATCGAATAAGTCTTCATCAATAATTACCTTTAACCAGCCGAGGCACATGGCGGCGTCAGTACCGGCGCGTAATCCTAAATGCAAATCGGCCTTTTCAGCCTGATCAGATACACGTGGATCCAGCACAATTACCTTCGCGCCACGAGAGCGGGCCAAATTGATGGCATTGTAAATGGGGGTCCATGAGTGCTTTCTCGGATTATGCCCGAATAATACGATACATTTGGTATTGGCGTAGTCAGGCTGCGGAAACCAGCCATAAGTGATCCGGTTCACTGCCGCCGTATTACCAGCACATAAGGCGACACCACTGATCCAATTTGGAGATCCCAGCAGGTTCATAAATCGACGGTCAGTGCTGTGGGTGGTCTGGGTATTCCAGCCTGAAGTTGAAACGGCTAACGCCTCTGCACCATAGCGGTCTACAACTGACTTAAGTCGATCAGCAATCTCATCCATGGCCTGATCGTATGAAATCTCTTGCCATTTGTCTTCGCCGCGCTTGCCGATGCGCTTTAACGGAACTCGCAACCGGTCTTTATGATTGTGAATATCTGGAGCCGCGACACCTTTGTAGCAAATATTCCGGGCCAGCATTGGATTGTCATGTGCCATTATCCGCTCTAACTTGCCGTCCACGGCTTCCGAGCGAAGTTGACATCCGGCATCGCAAATAGTGCAGACGGAGTATTTGGTCTCTGTGTTTTTGGCCATGATTAAGTCTCCATGCTCGTTATTTTTGATATGGTTGTATCAGGAAAGGGCGGGATCACTGCTTAGATCCGTCAATAGCTCGGTTAAAACTGATCGTTTATCTTCGCCGAGCCGGTTTTTCAATGTCGATTGAACCTTCTGCCATAGTGGGGCTGCTTGATCGAAGAGGCGATGTCCACTTTTGGTGAGGTGGATGATTTTGGTACGAGCATCTGTTCCCGATTGCATTTTGATTAATCCTATATTTTGAAGCAATCGAAGGTTTCGTCCTAAAGTACTGCGATCTAGATCAGTCGCCTTAGCCAGATCATTGAGTGTAGGATGATCCAAGTGCTGTACTTTGTGTAGCAGTGAAAACTGGGTGACCGTAATGCCGACAGGTTTCAAAGCCTTGTCATAAATTTTAGTCAGTTTTTGCGCGGCGCTTCGAAGTTCGATGCATAGGCAAATTTGCGGTATATCTTGGTCCATTGATTACCCCCGTTATTTAAGGGTATATACCCCTTTTTTGCTCCAATGTATACTTGAGTGGCTGTGTCTGCGTAAATTGAGCAAATTTCTAGGCGGCGGGGCGGGCGATTTGACGCAAATCTAATCATACACTCGAATACTCAGTTCGGTTTTGACTCTGTCCATAACAACTGAGCTCGTAAATTTGTTTACCTGCGAGGAGCTGAAGAAATACTCATGTGTAAATTCCGTGTACTCGGCCATATCCTTAACGACCACAATCACAATGAAATCAGCCACACCGGTTGTGTAGTAACATTGCTGTACTTGTGGTGCGTGAAGCATGCGTTTTTTAAACGCATCAAGCACTTCTTTGTTTTCCTGGTTCAAAGATACTTCAACAATTACAGTCACGTTTTGGTTCAATTGCGCTGGGTCCAGTACGGCGATTTCCTTAAGAATAATTTTCGCGTCACGCATCTTTTTAATGCGTTTTTGAACTGCTGCAGAAGACAAGCCCACAATCTCACCTATTTTTTCAGCTGTCTGGCGCGAGTTAGTCTGTAAAACAGAAAGTATTTTGCGATCAAAGATATCCATATTCTGAAATTCTGACCTTTTCGACTGATATAATACGAAAAAAGGAAAATTTTAGCCCGGATCGGCGCAGAACACACTTCCTTTTATGCATATAGTTCCGGCAGGAAGGAAAATGTAAATATGTGCAAAACAACAGACACTGTAAGAACTTGTGAACTGGACCCGTCACTGCGCGATTACATGGTTGAATTTCGCCATGATGTGCATCGTCTTCCAGAGCTTGGATTTCGTGAAAAACGCACGTCAGATTGTGTCGCAGAGGCGCTGCGAAGTTTTAATATAGAAGTTTTTCAAAACAAGGGCGTTGTCGGGGTCCTTAAAGCAGGTAATTCTCAAAGAGTTATCGCATTGAGGGCTGAATTGGATGCACTTCCCATTCAGGAAACCTCCACGCATGACTATGCGTCCATCGTTCCCAAAACGATGCATGCCTGTGGGCATGACGGGCATATGGCTATGCTGTTGGGCGCTGCAAAATATTTATCTGAAACTCGGGCCTTTGACGGAACAGTCATTTTCATTTTTCAGCCAAATGAAGAAAATGGTTTGGGTGCAAAAGCGATGTTGGAAGAAGAGGTTCTTGCTCGGTTTGGGATCGAGGAAATTTATGCAATTCACAATTTACCGGGAGCACCACTTGGCGAAATTTCTACTCGAGCCGGTCTAATTTGCAATAGCGAAAGCTTGTTTGAAATAGAGATTAAGGGGCAAGGTGGCCATGCCTCAATGCCCGACGTTGGAGTAGACACGATTTTGGTTGGATCAGAAGTTGTCCAGGCGCTTCAGACAATCGTTGCGCGTAAACTTCCACCAGGAAGTGGTGCTGTTGTTTCGGTGACGGAATTCATCACCGACGGTGCTCGCAATATACTTCCGGGGCTCACTATTTTGAAAGGCGATGTTCGAGCTCAAAATCCGGAGCATCGAACTAAGATAGAGCGCTTAATGCGACAGATCGCGACCGGAGTAGCTGCTACACATGATGTCGAAGTTCACGTCAAATTTCAAACCGAGTTCATAGAAACAATCAACCATTCTGAAAATGCGGCAGCCGTTGTCCGTGTCGCCAAAAGAGTGACGAACCAGGTTATTGCGGATCGCGAACCCATGTCATTTTCTGAGGATTTTGCTTATTTTTTGGCCGCTATTCCAGGATGCCTTTTGCTTTTGGGTAATGGGGTAGAGGATGTACATGGCAAACCGTTGCACTCCTCAAATTATGATTTTAACGATGATGCATTGATGATCGGTGCTCGGTTTTGGGCAAGCCTGGTCGCAGAACGTTTGCCAATTGGAGATGCCTAGTATGTTCAGTTTTTTTGACAGATCTGAAATAGACATTGTCCGTTACACACCAAAAAAGGGGAACGCACATTCTACAGTCTTGACACCAAGGGATTTTGCCGATGCCGCTAAAGAAATTAAAGCCTGGAATAATTACACGCCAACGCCACTGCTTCGATTGACGAGTTTGGCATCCGAGTTAAACGTGAAAGACATCCTTTACAAGGATGAAGGCCCACGTTTTGGCCTAGGAAGTTTTAAAGCACTTGGCGGAGCTTATGCCGCGCTGAAAATTTTGCGACGTGAAATCGATAAAAAACAAACAGCCATAGGCTTAGCTGGTGGTGTAACCCTTGAGGATGTTCGCGAAGGGCGCTTCGCCAAAGAGGCATCTAATATAACTCTTGTATCTGCGACAGATGGAAATCACGGTCGCTCTTTGGCGTGGGGGTGTCACAGGTTTGGTGCACCTTGTCGTATTTATATCCACGCAGAAGTAAGTGAGGGGAGGGCGACAGCCATGCGGAAGCTGGGAGCGACGGTCATCCGGATAAAAGGTGATTATGATGCGTCAGTTCGGCTTGCCCGGCTTGAAGCAGAGAAAAATGGCTGGTTTGTCGTTTCTGATACCTCGTGGGAGGGTTACACGGATCCACCGCGGGACGTAATGGCCGGTTACGGTGTAATGGTTGGAGAAATAGCCGAAAATCTCAAAATGCCCCCGACCCATGTCTTCTTGCAAGGTGGCGTTGGTGGGCTTGCAGCGTCTGTCTGCGCAGCGTTTCGACAATATTGGGGAGACAGCTGTCCACGGGTCATCATCGTAGAACCGGACCGCGCAGCCTGTTTGTTCGAGAGTGCTAAGGCTGGCGAAACGAAAACCGTAAAGATTGAACGTGAAACGGTAATGGCTGGTTTGTCCTGCGGAGAGCCATCTGATATGGCATGGTCAATTCTAAAAGAAGAGGCTCAGGACTTTATGACTATTACCGATGAAGTTGTCGTCCCGACACTTCGTTTGTTAAAATCTCCCGTCGGCACAGACCCGGTCGTAGAGGCTGGCGAATCTGCCGTCGCCGGCTTGGCTGCGACAATCTTGGCGTCCCGAAGGGAGGAACTGCGAGATGCTCTTGAAATGGATGGGAATTCGGTAATAGTTGTTGTCGGGTCTGAGGGAATAACGGATCCCGCAGTTCATGCCGAATTGATGAAAGAAGCTGATCACGCCTGAAGCACTCAAAAGCCTGCTACATCAACTTGACATAGGCGAAGAGAAACCTTTGCGCTTATTCCAATACCTTGGATCGGTACGCTTTTTGCCCTCTTCGTCTTACCGGGGATTGGTCTTGTCTCGACCAAAAATGAGCCAGGACCATATTTTTCGCCTTTACACGGATGAGACAATATTGTCCTTGGCTCGTATTGATAATGGATCATACATAGGTTTTAGTGAAACACTTGCTTTGACACGGCAACCTGCCACTTCAATCTCATAGTTTGAAGCCAATATCTCAGAGAGTTTTTCGTCTTTGCTGGGGACATATCCAAGCCCAACAGCAGCTCCCAATGTATGGCCATAACCTCCAGAAGTCAGATATCCAACCACCTCTCCCTCACGGATAATGGGTTCATTGTGAAATAATAAGGGTTCGGGGTCAGATAAAAGGAATTGTAACAGCCGCATTTTCGGCCCCGTCTCCTTTCGCGCAAGCACGGCAGCGCGCCCAATGAAATCCGGCTTATTTGTCCTTACTGCGAAACCAAGTCCAGCATCAATAACGTGATCTTCAGAGGTTATATCATGCCCGAAATGACGAAAGGCTTTCTCGAGACGGCAGTTATCCATCGTATGCATCCCGCATAACTTGAGATCAAGTTTTCGACCTGCCTCCAATAGAGTATCAAGTACATGGGCGGCCATATCAGAAGAAACATAAATCTCCCAGCCAAGCTCCCCCACATACGTAACCCTGTGTGCCCGCGCCAACCCCATACCGATTTCGATATCCTGAGCAGTACCGAAGGGGTTGTTGGTATTTGAAAAATCATTGGGACTGACCATTTGGAGTAGTTTGCGAGAATTCGGCCCCATTACTGCAAGTACGGCCTCTCCCGCTGTGACATCGGTGATGACAACTTGAAAATCGACACTGTGTCGTTCCAGCCAGCGTTGATCGGAGAGCCGTGTTCCCGCGGGCGTAATTACAAGATAAGCGGTTTCCGAGAGCCTTGTCACCGTTACATCGGCCTCAATTCCACCCTTTTTATTCAGAAATTGAGTATAGACAATCTTACCAATTGGAACGGAAAAATCTCCAGAACCAACGTAGTTCAGGAATTTTTCTGCATCATGTCCTTCAACCCGGATCTTGCCGAAGGAGGACATATCATACATTCCAACATTCTCTCGAATTGCTTTATGCTCTGACGCTGAGTTCTCAAACCAGTTTTGCCGCTTCCAGCGGTAATGATAACGTCGTTCCTGGCCAGGGTTAGCAAACCAATTTGGCCTTTCCCAGCCTGAAACTTCTCCCATAACAGCGCCTTGAGCCAACATTTCATGATGAAATGGAGACCGCCGGATTCCACGCGCCGTCGCCTTTTGCCGAAAGGGAAAATGGTCTGCATAGAGAAGTCCCAAAGTTTCTTTTGACCGTTCAAAAAGATACTTGCTGTTTCCCTGAAAGGGCTGCATTCGAGTGATGTCCACATCACTAAGATCGAATGGCTTTGCACCGTCATTCATCCAGTGAGCAAGTGCCATTCCAGCGCCGCCAGCAGATTGAATTCCAATAGAGTTAAACCCGGCTGCTACCCAAAAATTTTCGAGCTCCGGCGCTCGGCCAAGATGGTAAGCATCATCCGGGGTAAAACTCTCTGGACCGTTAAAGAAAGTTTGGATGCCTGTTTCTGCTAGGATTGGCATTCGATTTACGGCGTTGTTAAGAATTGGTTCAAAATGATCAAAATCTTCTGGCAGTTGGTCAAATTCAAAGCTTTCTGGGATACCTGACATACCCCATGGTTTGGCTATGGGCTCGAATGCGCCAAGCAGAATTTTTCCCGCGTCTTCCTTGTAATAGGAGCATTCGTCAGGAACTCTCAATACAGGCAGCTTAGGCAGCCCCTTTATATTCTCGGTAACAATGTAAAAATGCTCGCATGCATGAAGTGGCACATTTACACCTGCCATTCGACCAACTTGATGGCCCCACATTCCCGCACAATTCACTACCATCTCAGTCTGAATGTGGCCAACTTCACCATTTTCATCCTTCCAATCAATTCCCTCAGCTCGGCGGTTTGATACGCGAATATTATTCACTGCAATTCGTTCGAAAATTTGCGCGCCTCGCTGTCGTGCCCCTTTCGCCATCGCGAGAGCAATATTTCCAGGATCTCCCTGACCATCGTGAGGAAGCCAAACTGCGCCTTTTACTCCCTCCAAATTTATATATTCATAACGCTCTTTGACGTCAGTCGGGCTAATTTCCTCGACTTCAACATTAAACGCGCGCGCCATGGAGGCTTGCCGGAGTAGTTCTTCTTTTCTTTCCTCCGTCAGGGCAACGGTTATGGAGCCAGTTTCACGCATACCCGTTGCGACGCCTGTTTCTGCCTCAAGTTGGCTGTAAAGTTCCTGACTATATTTGGCAAGGCGTGTCATATTCTTAGATGCGCGAAGCTGTGCAATAAGGCCTGCTGCATGCCAAGTCGTACCAGACGTTAACTGCTTTCGCTCCAGCAGAACAACATCTGTCCAACCAAGTTTTGTCAGATGATAAGCGACCGAACATCCGATCACACCGCCACCGATAATGACAACGCGGGCCTTTTTGGGCAACTCGCTCATAGCTAAATCCTTATTATCATATTAAAATTTTTGTTCGTGAGAGTATCTACTGACGCGCTGTCTCGGCCAGTTGCTTGAGATTTTCAGCAATAGTTTTTACTTCATTCTCTAAATCGCATTTGTTCCCTGTTGCGATCAAGACTAGTCCTGCTTCTGCTCCTTTCGGCGCACTGTCAAAAGTGAGACGATTGCCAACTCGCTGTAAGAGTGTTAGCGCCTTGGTCTCCTGGTCAAAAAAGAAACCTTTTACCCGATGGACTGTTGGCGGAAGAAGGGAAAGACAATCTGCCATGTCCTGCTTATTGATCGGGGAGGAGGGAATCCAATGGTAAGTGGCAATATTATCTGCCTCCCGAGGGTTCTCCATTCGCTGGGACACGGTTTTGGTCGAGGACGGTCCTAGCAACAATGCTGGATCTATTTTTCCGGCGTCTACCGTGATCAAGGAAACAGTTGGAGATAATCTCGCAATCCAATCCCTAAGGTCCTGACACCTGTCATCTGACACAATATCTGATTTGGTCAGTACAAGAATATCTCCAGCTTTTATCTGGCTATGTATCAATTGCCCGACGAATTTGTCCTGTGCCCGCATCTGAACCGTCTCAGCATCAAGCAATGTAACAATTGCATCCAATTCAAAACCGGGCCAATTCCCAGCATGTCGCGCGAGACGCATAGGATCTGCCACACCACTTGCTTCAAGAACAACCAGGTCAGGCGGGTTGTCCCGAGAAGCTTGCGCGTCCAACGCGTCACCAAGATCATCCGTTATTGAACAGCAAACGCATCCGTTGGTGAGGCTTATCGCTTGATCTGTCTGTTCCTTGATAAGAGCAGTGTCAATATTAATTGCGCCGAAATCATTGACCAATACAGCGATCCGCTGGCCATCACTTACAGATAAAAGATGATTAATAAGGGTTGTTTTGCCCGCCCCCAAATATCCTGAGATCAGGGTGATTGGAATGCGCCTGGTCATTTGTCAATGGGAAAGGGTTGTCCTTCGAAGACAGTACCCCAAATAGGAATATCTTTGAGTTGTTCTACGGGTGTTTCCCAGGGATCCATATCAAGAACCGTAAAATCGGCTTTCTTCCCGGCGCGAATAGAACCAATTTCATGCTCCATGCCGATGACATAAGCGGCATCGATTGTGATCGCCCGCATGGCGGCATCCAAATCTATGCGTTCTTCCGGTCCCAGAACGGCACCTGATTCAGCAATCCGATTGACAGCAACCCAAGCAGAATTAAGCGGCAATGCAGGCGCCATTGTAAAGTCGGAATGCAAAGCCGTCGTCACGCCATATTGCGCTAGAGTACCAAGCCTCGCCATTTGTGACGCTCGTTCGTACCCAATTGAATGTTGCCAATAGGCTTCTCCCAATTCATGAACATAATAAACATTGGCGGAAACCAGCGCTCCAAGGTCCGCTATGCGACGGACCTGCTCTGGTGTCGAAACACCAAAATGTTCAATCGTAAAGCGGTGATTAATACGCGGTCGCTCAAACTGTAGTTTTTCCAACGTGTCGAGCGCCAGCTCAACGCCGAGATCACCGGTACAATGCACATGTATACGCTTACCTGAATTCCAGAAAGCCCGTGCCAAAGCTTCAAACATCTCAGGCGCCATGAGCCATTCTCCGTGATGGCCGTCGATGAAACCTGGATCTTGCATCTGCATCAGTTCGGCAAAGAAACCTCCGTCGGTAAAAAGTTTGATACCATTGCCGAATTGTAAACGGTGACTTCCGCGCGATGCATAGCTTTCCACACGCGCGACTTCTTCATCGGCGGATCCTTCCCAGGTACCACGAAGAGCGCCACGGGGAATAATTTGCATACGGAAAGGAACGTCATCACGTTCCAGTGCTTCACTCAGGAAATGCCATTCGATCTCATCATCCAACAGGGGATAGGCCATTTCTCCAATAGTCGTATGACCTCCATGATGAATAGCCTTCTTTACAAGTTCCAGTCCGTGCTTGAAACGTTCAGGCTGAAAAAGATGCATGTTCATTGCCTTAGTCGCAATGGCAAGTCCAGTTTCATAAAAGCGACCGGTCGCGAGGTCAATTTGCGGGTGCCGTTCAAGATCTTCACGATCTAACCCCATCCATTCAATCGCCGCGTCGTTTGCGATAATTTCGTGAAAAGAACGTTGCCAAACAAAAATGGGACGGGTGGTGGATATCGCGTTCAGCGCCTCTTTGTAAACTTCACCATGCCAGATTTTATGGTACCCCCAGGTAATCAGCGGTTCCGTCGGATCATCTATGCTTTCGTTGATTTCTTGTAAACGAGTAATATACGCAACGTGACTTCGGACAGGGGCGCAAGTACGGTCCGGTAGCTTCCATTCCATTGCCGTGATGAAATGACACGATAGCAATATCGCCCCCAAAGACGGATGGAGATGAGGGTCAATAAACCCGGGCATTAAAATTTTGTCTGCAAAACGGTGGTCAATGCTGTGAGGATGCGCGTCAAGCCATGGTTTCAGCGTTTCCAAGGTGCCCACTTCAATGATCTGTCCATCCCGGACAGCAACCGCACTGGCTTCTGGCATCGGTGGGTTCATTGTACGGATGTTTTTTGCAGTAAAGACTGTAATTTCGCTCATAATAATAGCTCTCTTGCGGCTAATAGGTTGCGGGGCTGATGGCCCAGACGACCACAGTATCGACATCTCCTGGATTATGGCACCAATGCTTGCCAGCACCGAGCATCTGAAAACTATCTCCTTCCTCAAGGACATATGACTTGCCATTGACACTAAGTTCCAGCGTACCGGAGATTATCATGCCGCCTTCTTCCCCTTTGCGAGCACGGCCTGCATCGCCGGTACCAGCACCTGGTGAAAATGTTGTCAGGATCAACTCAAGCTGTCCCTTAAGATTAGGCGATAATAATTCTTCCCGGGTGCCGGCTTGACTGAGATTGATCTCACGACGTGCCGAGCGCCTTACCACTACATCGCGTTCTTCCGGTGCGGCGACGGCGGTACCGCTGAAAAACCAATTAATCGATACATCAAGGGCGAGGGCGATGGCATCCAGCGCTTCAATGGTAATTGGACTGACACCGCGTTCCATTTCACTCAGATTGCCGACTGACCGGCCGGTGACATTTTTCATATCGGTCAGTGTCAATCCGCGAGCACGACGCAATTCGCGGATTTGCTGTCCAACTGGAATTTGCGAATTTGCGCTTACTTCTTCATCTGAAATTTCATGTTGTTTTGATTGCATAATATGAATGATCTCATAATAAAATTCAGTTAACTGAAAATATTCTTGCAATTTTTCATTTTTGGTGCAACCTTTTTCGTCACTAAAGAAAAAAAATGATCTGTAATCATTCAGGGAGAATATCCAGATATGTTCAAATCCAATTTTATGCGCCCATTGTCGATCATTGCCCCGTTGGCGATTGCGGCTTTGCTTGGCGCCGCGACGGCGCCTCTGGCGGAGCCTCAGTCAGGCGGCACTCTTAACACGACCACAACCGGTTACCGTACGTTGAACCCGGGCGTTCAGTCCGGTGCAGCGACCGGTGTTCCAGGTTCGCAGATTTTTGCCGGCCTTGTATTAATAGATGAAGATTACAAAGCGACTCCATATCTCGCTGAAAGCTGGAGCGTATCCGACGACAATCTGAGTTACAGTTTCAAGTTGGTTCAAGGTGCTAAATTTCATGACGGTAAGCCGATCACTTCTGCGGATGTTGCCTTTTCACTGGACACAGTGAAAACCAACCATCCGTTCGGAAAAGCCATGTTCGGAAATGTGGCCTCTGTCGAGACCCCAGATCCCAGCACGGTTGTCTTCCAGCTTTCTGCACCTATCCCCGGGCTGTTGCTCTCTTTGGAGCCGCTTTTGATGCCGATCCTGCCCAAACACGTATATGGTGACGGTCAGGAAGTAAAAAAACATCCACGCAACATGGAAAATGTAGTTGGATCCGGCCCTTTCAAAGTGGCAGAGAATGTGCCGGCTGAACGCCTCGTGCTGGTAAAAAACGAGGAATTTTTTATTAAAGACCGACCCTATCTCGACAAGCTGGTCTTTTCTGTCGTGAAGGACAGTTTGACCCGTGTCTTAATGATGGAAAAAGGAGAAATCGACTATATCGGTTTCTCAGGTATACGTCCGACGGATGCAGAGCGGCTTGAAAAAACCGGTAACCTCACGGTAACAACCGAAGGTTACGGCGCCATTGGGTATATTCACTATCTTGAGTTAAATTTGCGAGATAAACCCTTCAACGACCGCAAAGTGCGTGAAGCGCTGGCAACCGCGATAGATACAAATTTCATCGCGAAAATCCTGTTTGGTGGACGGACTACTGTCGGCACAGGCCCGCTTCATACAGGAAGCGTTTTCTATACAAGCGATGTCCCCAGCATAACAGCGGATCTCGACAAGGCGGCGAAGCTGCTTGACGAAGCCGGATATCCTGCTGGAGCAAATGGCGAGCGTTTTTCCTTCACCCTTGATATTCCAAGCTGGGCCAAACAGGCTCATGTTCCGATGGCAGAATATACACAATCTCAGCTGGGTAAAATCGGTGTGAAGGTTGAATTACGCCAGGCTCCGGATTTTGGTACCTGGGTAAAGCGGATCTCTAGTTTTGACTATCAGGCAACAATGAACGGCTCTTTCAACTATCCTGATCCAGTCATTGGAGTGCACCGTCATTTTGATTGCGACAATATTCGCAACGTAATCTGGTCCAATACGCAGGGCTATTGCGATCCAGCAATGGATGCGATGCTTGATGCCGCAGCCGTCGAAACTGATTTAGACAAGCGTAAGGCAACATATGCTGAAATCCAGCGTAAAGCTGCGGAAGACCTCGTCTTCATCTATATGCCGCAGGATTTTACCGCCACGGTTTACTCGAAAAAGGTGGGAAATCCGCCTGCGAGTGTATTTGGTCCTCTGGCGCCATGGCATGAAGTATATCTGAAAAACTAAGCCCGATAAATGGGGCCGCTGCTTGAAATCAGGCATGCGGCTCCTCTCTCTTGTAGGATGTAATCGCGCAGGAAATACTATGGTGAAATCATTATCCAAAAGGATCGGCAATGCGGTCGCGTTGCTGCTCGCGGTACTGATCCTCAATTTCACGCTTATCCATATAGCACCCGGGGACCCGGTTGAGGTATTGGCTGGAGAAATGGGCGGGGCGACACCCGAACTGCTCGCTGAAATTCGCGCCAGTTTTGGTCTAGATCAACCTTTCCATGTGCAGTTGCTAACATATCTTGGCAATGTTCTACAGGGTGACCTCGGCTATAGTTATTATTATGATATGCCGGTAACCAACCTGATATTGGAACGTATTGGCGCGACATTGTTGCTGGTTGTCACGGCTCTTCTATTTGCTCTCTTCATCGGAACAGCGCTCGGCATTGCTTCAGCTCAGAAACGCAATTCATTTCTCAGCCATTTAGTCACAGTAATATCGCTTGCCGGTTTTTCGGCGCCGGTTTTCTGGGTTGGTATCATGCTGATCCTTCTATTTGCGGTTGCCATTCCGATCCTTCCTGTAGCAGGTATGGTCTCCGCGGATACGCCGTCAGGGAGTTTTGCATATATTTTGGATGTGGCGCGACATCTCGTACTTCCCGTCCTCACGCTGGCTTCCATATACCTTGCCTTTTATAGCCGTCTTTCGCGGGCGAGTATGCTGGAAGTATTGGAGTCTGATTATGTCCGTACCGCCCGCGCAAAAGGACTGAGCCGTTTCCTCGTCGTCTATAAACATGCGCTTCGCAATGCGATCCTGCCAGTAGTGACATTTGCGGGTCTACAATTTGCGCAAGTCATCTCTGGCGCCGTGTTGGTGGAAACTGTCTTTGCTTGGCCTGGCCTCGGTACACTGGCATTTGAGTCAATATTACGACGTGATTCTCCTACTCTACTCGGTATATTATTTTTCTCCGCACTGCTCGTTTTGATCGTCAATATTCTCATTGATATTACCTATCGTCTGATCGACCCAAGGATTAGCGCAAAATGACCGACCAATCCCTTAGTGATTTTGATGTAGATTCCTCGCAAAAACCCGTCTCACCGGCACGCCAGACTTGGAAGATGTTTCGTAGCAACCAGTCTGCAGTCGCCGGATTGACACTACTGGTCTTCGTGCTCCTGTTCTCGCTAGTCGGCCCGATCGTTTATTCGGTTGCCCCCACCGATATGGTTTGGATGCCGCTAACGCCACCAGGTGCATCGGAATACCTGCTTGGCACTGATTACCTTGGGCGGGACATTCTCGCAGGGTTAATCAATGGCGGACGAATTACCCTTACAATTGGTGCGTCGGCTGCGGTACTGACAGTTTTGATCGGCGTGACAATTGGTGCGTTAGCTGGTTACTACGGAGGTTGGGTCGATAATCTGCTGATGCGGATCACTGAATTTTTTCAGGTTTTGCCCAATCTTCTTTTGGCGATGGTAGTCGTGATGCTTTTCTCTGCCACATTAACCAATATCGCAATTGCCATTGGTATTGTCTCCTGGACCAGCACAGCCCGGCTCACTCGGGCAGAATTTCTGCGCTTGCGTGAGATGGATTATGTACGCGCGGAACGAGCCATCGGCGCTAAAAACCGGCGGATGATCTGGGCGGTGATCCTGCCGAACGCAGCACCACCGCTCATTGTATCGGCTGCCCTTAGTATCGGCACGGCGATCCTGTTTGAGGCGGGGCTCGCATTCCTCGGTCTAAGTGATCCCAACAATATGAGCTGGGGCCGCATGATTGGCGACAACCGGCCTTATATTCTTGATAGCTGGTGGGGGGTTACTTTCCCTGGTATCGCCATTTTTCTGACGGTTCTAGCCATAAGCTTGGTCGGCGACGGGCTGAATGACGCCTTAAACCCAAAATTGAGGAAAAGGTAATGAGCGCCCCATTGCTATCTGTACAGGATCTGGAAGTGGTTTTTCAGATAGACGGAATGGAAGTCCCCGTTGTACGCAATCTCAGCTTCGATGTCGCGTATGGTGAGACATTGGGCATAGTCGGTGAATCGGGGTGCGGGAAGAGCATGACAGCACTTGCGGTCATGGGGCTGGTTCCAAATCCTCCGGGCCGAATATCTCGCGGAAAAATCCTGTTGGAGGGGAAAGATCTTGTGCAGGCCAGCGAAGCCGCACTTCAGCAAATAAGGGGCAACGACATTTCCATGGTTTTTCAGGAACCCATGACGTCACTTAACCCTGTATTCTCTGTCGGAGAACAGATCGCTGAAACCGCGCGTGCGCATTTTGGTATCCGACGGTCAGAGGCACGGGATCGGGCAATTGAGATGTTACGTCTGGTTGGTATCCCTTCCCCTGAAAAACGTATTGATGATTATCCACATCAACTATCAGGTGGGATGCGTCAACGGGTAATGATCGCTATTTCACTGATATGCGAGCCCAAATTGCTGATCGCGGACGAGCCGACGACAGCTCTTGATGTTACAGTTCAAGCACAGATATTTGATCTCTTTCGAGGCCTTCAGGAAAAGACCAAAACAGCTATCATCCTTATCACCCATGACATAGGTGTCGTGGCGGAAATGACGGACCGGGTCATGGTGATGTATGCCGGCCGCAAGATAGAGGAAGGACCCGTGGTTGACTTTATACGTACACCACGCCATCCCTATACACAGGGCCTCATATCCTGTATCCCGACGTTGCAGGTTGATCCAGCAGACAATCCTGATGCATTGTTCGAGATACCGGGGGTGGTCCCAAGTGCCGCTGAATTGGCACGTGTCGGTTGCGCCTTCGCACCGCGCTGCGCTCAAGTTTTAGATCGATGCCGGGCCGAATTTCCTCCAACAAAGTTTATGTCGAAGAACCGATCTGTCGCCTGTTGGCTGGATACGGAGGATACTGCATGATAAATTCCCCATCCCTTTTGGACGTCGAGGATCTCAAGGTCCATTTCCCAACGCGTGACGGCGCTACTGTTCATGCGGTGGACGGAGTTTCTTTTTCCATTGACCGCGGGGTCGCTTTTGGCCTGGTTGGCGAAAGTGGATCAGGTAAGACAACAACGGCGCTTGCCTGCGTGCGGCTGGTTGATCCGACAGCAGGGCAGGTCTCTCTCGATGGGGAGGATATTACACATCTTGGTGGTGATTCTCTTCGCCAGATGCGGCGAAAGATGCAAATTGTCTTTCAGGATCCTTACGCATCCCTTAACCCTCGAGAGCGCGTCGGCTCAATTGTTGAACGACCGCTAAAACTGATGAAAATGGGTACTGCTCGAGAGCGGGCTGCCCGGGTGGCAGAACTTTTCGAAATAGTTGGTTTACGGCCGGAACAGCAATCACTTTTTCCACATCAGTTTTCCGGTGGACAGAGACAGCGCATCGGTATCGCTCGTGCCCTCGCGACACAGCCAGATCTTATTGTCTGTGATGAGCCTGTATCAGCCCTTGATGTGGCTATTCAAGCCCAGGTTTTAAATCTGCTCGCCCGGCTAAAGGCAGAATTTGAGCTAACCTATCTCTTTATCAGCCATGATCTCGCGGTAGTGCAGCATATCTGCGATGAAATAGCGGTGATGTATCTTGGCCAAATTGTTGAGCGCGGCTCCAAACAGGAGATTTTTCGTAACCCCCTGCACCCTTATACCAAGGCTCTTATTTCAGCCGTGCCCTCCGCAGATTCTCTCGGTAAACCAAAGGGGGAGCGAATTATGCTTGAGGGTGATCCTCCAAGCCCGATCTCCTTGCCAAAAGGATGCCGTTTCGCAAGCCGTTGCCCTTTCGTTACCCCTGCCTGTGAGGAAGAGGCGCCGGCACTTCAAAATATATCACCTGAACATAGTGTTGCATGTTTGCGGGTTGATCCTGTCGGAAATTTTAACTAGGAACCTGGGACTGCTCTTTGTGACCGCACCGGAAAAATAAAAGGTTTCTGGATTGATGGTGATTGGGCATTTTGCCGAAAGGGAGTCTTGAACGATTACCGTTACAAAAAAAAGTACTGAAAATACCGGAAGAACATTCGAAAACGTAATGCCACAAAGCCAAAGATATAGCTCAAACAATTGGGATACGGAATGACGACAATAGTTAAAATAAATTGCGCTGATCGCACGGGAATTGTTTCCAGATTATCAAGCCTGTTAAGTGAACTGGGCTGTAATATCTTGGAAAGTTCACAGTTTTTTCAACCGGATACAGGCACGAAGCGGGAGGATGGAACCGGGCAGTTTTTCATGCGTCTTGACTGTAGTACGGCAGGCGTCAAACTAGCTGATCTGCAAGATAGTCTGGACAGGTTCCGAGATGAATTTTCAGCAAATGTGCTCATCGCGTCTTCCCAACAAATAGTACCAACGATCCTGATGGTCTCAAAATTCGATCACTGTCTTCAGGATATATTGTATCGCGTACAGACAGAAACCCTGCCGATAAAAATTGTTGCTGCTGTTTCCAACCATCCGGATGCGCGGGCAACCATCGAAAGGCTTGGCATCCCATTTCACCTTTGGCCTGTTACAAAGGAAAACAAGTCTGAGCAGGAAGCAAAGCTCGATGAACTGGTTGTCAGAACGGGCGCGGAGTTAATTGTGCTGGCGCGTTATATGCAAATATTGTCTGACGAATTCAGCTCTAAATATTTCGGTAAAATCATCAATATCCATCATTCGTTTCTACCGGCCTTCAAAGGGGCGAAACCCTATCATAAGGCCTGGGATAGGGGAGTGAAGCATATTGGCGCAACGGCGCATTATGTTACCCCCGATCTGGATGAAGGGCCTATAATTGAGCAGGGGACGGAGCGGGTAAATCACGCCTGTGATCCGGACGAGCTTGTCAGTCGTGGCCGAGATATTGAATCTCGGGTTCTCTCCCGTGCCATAAAATTACATGCAGAAGAACGGGTGTTTGTAAACGGTAGCCGTACGGTGGTATTTGAACAATAAAGCCGTTTCATAATGGAAATCGCGAATAGTCATGATAACGGTAAGCAGATGCCCATTCTCAAGATTACGCTTAGTGTGACAGGACATTCTTGCTAAAATTTGTTGATCTCTACACTGATCGGGCGTCGATGAGCTGGCTCGGTTTTGCAAGAGCTTCAAGGGCGGAGATGTCGCCAAGATGTACCTTTGCTCCGTCGACGGTTACGCCATAAGGCTTCAAGGTGTTGAAAGCTCGGGAGAGATTTTCAGGTGCCATTCCCAAAAGAGAGGCCAGTGTTCGTTTATCATGGGGAAGTAACAGGAAGCCATGACAGCCCTGGTCATTATGATAGCGCAGCAACCGGTTTGCCAGTCGTTCGACGCCTGTTCGGAGCTTTAGGTTTTTATGCTCCTTGACCACAGAACGATAGCAGTTTGCCAATTCCTGAATGATTGCTCCGGCAAAGGCGGGATCCTTGACGAAGGCGGCACGGATATCTTCTGAAGGGATCATTAAGATACGAGATCGCTGACTAGTGCGTGCTGACATCAGATGCACGGCATCCTTCAAGACTGCTGCAAGAATAAAAGTCCCAACTGGAGACACCATCGCCATCGTGGTTTCCCGGCCATTCGCAGAGGCGTACAGCTCGACACATCCTTCGACGACAACATAGAGGAAATCTGCCGGATCGCCTTCCTCAATAAGTACGACATGATCTGGAAAAGTCTGGAAATAGGCGGCCTTGACAATGGAATCAAATGTCTCCTCCTCCATGGCCTGGAAGAGGTGAATAGACCGTACTTCTGGTAAGTCAGCGGATCGCATCTGTCCCTCAATTGATATTTATCAAGAAACACTTTAGTCAACTTGTATCGTGAAATCCATATTAATTATTTTTGTTCTTGATTTTTCAAAAGACATCTTCTGATTTTTGCCAGTAGCAAGCTTGTTTTTATACCAAAGCTTCACACCGTTGATTTGGATCAACCCTTCACTGTCATAACCGCGCTCCATTACTCCAAGAACGACTGACCTGTCCGGCAAAGTACGGTGCGAGAGGGGATAAATTTATGAGTATGATGCATATAAGTGCGGGCGATCAAAAGAGGGCGCTGGCTGCCAGTACTCTTACCTTTACTGTATGTTTCGCCGTTTGGACGATCTTTTCGATCATCGGGATCAAGATCAAGGCAGATCTGGGGCTGACCGATACGCAATTCGGTGTGTTGGTTGCTACACCGATACTGACCGGCTCGGTAAGCCGAATTTTTCTTGGCATCTGGACAGATCAATATGGCGGCCGCCTGGTTTATACGATCCAAATGCTGCTGACAGCTTTTGCGGCTTATCTCCTGACCCTGGTCACGACATATGAGATGTTTTTGGTCGCCGCCCTCGGCGTTGGTCTCGCCGGTGGCAGCTTCGCAGTTGGTGTCGCCTATGTCGCCAAATGGTATCCAAAAGAAAAACAGGGAACTGCATTAGGCATTTTTGGTATGGGGAATGTTGGTGCAGCGGTGACCAATTTCTGTGCACCGTTCCTGCTGGTCCTTGTTGGTGGTCAATGGCAGGGCGTCGCACAGGTTTATGCCGTCATAATGGCTGTCGCAGCCGTCCTGTTTTTTCTGTTCACCAAGGAAGACCCTGATGTTGCCGCACGTAAAAAAGCGGGTGAAAAACATGCGTCCTTTGTCGCGCAGCTGGAGCCTCTGAAGAACCTGCAAGTCTGGCGCTTCTCGCTTTATTACTTCTTTGTCTTCGGCGCCTATGTTGCGCTCGCACTCTGGCTGCCCCGCTACTATGTAGGGGCCTACGGCCTGGAGCTCAAAACTGCCGGCATGCTGGCTGCCGCCTATGCGCTGCCGGGGTCAGTATTCCGCGCGCTCGGGGGATGGATGTCCGATAAATGGGGTGCGCGAACAGTGATGTACTGGACCTTTATTGCGAGTGTTGCCTGCACCTTTTTCCTCTCCTATCCGTCCACGGACTATACGGTGGCGGGAATTGAGGGGCCGATTGAATTCAATATCACCATTCCGCTTTGGCTGTTCGTTGTCCTGACAATTGTCCTCGGCTTTTTCATGTCTTTGGGCAAAGCAGCTGTCTACAAGCACATCCCGACTTACTATCCGGAGCATGTTGGCTCTGTCGGCGGCATCGTTGGCCTGATAGGCGGTCTTGGCGGCTTCTGCCTGCCGATTGCCTTCGGTTTCATGAATGATGTCACGGGCGTCTGGACGAGCTGCTTCATGCTGCTGACACTCATTATCGCTGTTGCGCTGACCTGGATGCATTTCACGATCCTGCGCATGGAAAAGAAACAGATTCCACAGCTTCGGGGACCGCGCAATTTGCCGGAACTTGAAAGTCTGCATGAGCATTGAAATTCAACGCCACCGCGAGACGCAATAGGCGGCCGAGGGGCAAACAGGAGTATAGAATGTCTGATCTGAAAACACATGATCTGAGAGGATGGGATCCTGATAATGAGGCCCAGTGGGCAAGCGAGGGAAAATCCATCGCCACCCGCAACTTGTGGATATCCATCCCATCCTTGCTTTGCGGATTTGCGGTTTGGCTCTACTGGGGTATCATTACTGTGCAGATGATCAATCTCGGCTTTCCGTTTGAGCGTCATGAGTTGTTCACACTCACAGCTATTGCAGGTCTTTCCGGCGCGACGCTCCGTATTCCAAGCTCGTTCTTTATCCGGCTCGCCGGAGGGCGCTATACAATATTCTTCACGACCGCGCTTCTGATCATCCCGGCGCTTGGTACCGGGATGTTGTTGCAGACCCCGAACTCAACGCTCTGGCAATTTCAGATCATGGCGCTTTTGAGCGGCTTTGGCGGCGGTAATTTTGCGTCCTCCATGTCTAATATCAGCTTTTTTTACCCAAAAAAGATACAGGGTTATGCGCTTGGCATGAACGCCGGTTTGGGAAATTTTGGCGTGACGACCATGCAGATCCTGGTGCCACTTGTTATGACTTTTGGCCTGTTTGGCGGGGATCCGATGATCCTGGAAAATGCGTCCGGGACCCTGATCGGGAAAATTCCGGCGGGAACGGAAACCTATATCCAGAATGCCGGCTATATCTGGCTTCTGTTTTTAGTGCCGCTCGCTATTACCGTCTGGTTTGGCATGAATAATATCCGTGATGAATATGTCTCGCCCGACGCGGACTCGGCGATCGGCGGGTTCCTGAAAATCGGGGGGATGCTGCTGATCGGTCTTGGAACATCTGTCTTTGGTTTGTGGCTTATGCTGCCAGCCGGTGTTGGTGGGTCGGGGCTGATGCTGTCGAAATGGCTCGTTCTGCCAATTGTCATCGTTGCGACCCTGTTCTGTATGAAACTTATCCCGGGGAAGACTCAAACTAACCTGAAACGTCAGTTCAAAATTTTCGATAACAAACATACCTGGGCGATGACGGTAATTTATACCATGACGTTTGGCAGCTTCATCGGATTTTCCGCGGCGCTGCCGCTGGCGATCAAGGTTATTTTTGGCTTCCAGCACGGTATGGTCGATGGCGTAATGACCCATGACGTTGTTAATCCGAACGGACCGAGTGCCCTGATGTATGCCTGGATGGGGCCTTTTATCGGCGCGCTCATCCGTCCCGTCGGCGGAAAAATGGCGGATAAATTTGGCGGAGCACGGGTGACCCAGATCATCAGTGTTGTGATGGTTTGTTCTGCCCTGGGTGTCGCTTACTTCATGAAGGTGGCTTATGGATCAATGACGCCGGAAGTTTATTTTTTCCCCTTCCTCATTTTGTTCATCCTGCTGTTTGCGGCGACAGGCATTGGCAATGGATCAACCTTCCGGACGATTGCTATCGTATTTGACAAGGAACAGGCGGGTCCGGTTCTTGGCTGGACATCCGCCATTGCCGCGTATGGCGCCTTTATCATTCCCCAGGTTTTCGGTGAGCAGATCAAGGCGACAACCCCTGAATACGCACTGTACGGTTTCGCCATTTTCTACGGCGTTTGTATCTTGATCAATTGGTGGTTCTACCTGCGCAAGAGCGCCTATGTGAAGAACCCGTAATTCAACATTTTTGGGAGTATTTTTTATGAGCAACCTGATAGACCGGCTCAGTTATTTCACCGCCAGCCCAGAAGAATTTTCGGATGGACATGGCATCACCACAGATGAAAACCGGGAATGGGAGCATGCTTACCGGGGGCGCTGGGCCCATGACAAAATTGTCCGTTCGACCCACGGAGTGAACTGCACTGGATCCTGTTCTTGGAAAATCTACGTCAAGAATGGCCTGGTGACTTGGGAAACCCAGCAGACTGATTATCCAAGGACGCGACCGGATCTACCCAATCACGAGCCACGCGGCTGCTCACGCGGCGCCAGTTATAGCTGGTATCTCTATAGTGCAGCCCGACTGAAATACCCTCTTATTCGCAGTCGTTTGATCAAACTTTGGCGAGAAGCCAAAAAACTGCATCCCGACCCAGTTGATGCTTGGGGCAGTATTGCTTCAAACCCATCGAAGATGCGCGAGTATAAAGAGATACGCGGGCTTGGTGGATTTGTCCGTGCCGATTGGGAGGAAGTGAACGAGATCATTGCCGCGGCCAATATCTATACTGCAAAAGAATATGGCCCGGATCGGGTTATCGGATTTTCGCCAATTCCAGCGATGTCCATGGTTTCCTATGCTGCGGGCAGCCGCTACCTGTCCCTGATCGGTGGCGTATGCATGAGTTTTTATGACTGGTATTGCGACTTGCCACCAAGTTCTCCGCAGACATGGGGTGAACAGACGGACGTTCCGGAAAGTGCCGACTGGTATAATTCGGGTTATATTATTGCTTGGGGGTCGAACGTTCCGCAGACACGTACTCCGGATGCTCATTTTTTCACAGAGGTTCGCTACAAGGGGACCAAAACGGTTTCCGTGACGCCCGATTATTCGGAAGTCGCCAAGCTAACTGATCTTTGGCTTAACCCTCGGCAGGGGACCGATAGCGCCATGGCTATGGCTATGGGCCATGTAATCCTGAAAGAATTTCATCTATCTGGCAGATCCAGCTATTTTCATGACTATTGCCTGCAATATACGGATATGCCCTTCCTTGTACGGCTTGAAAAACAGGGCGATCATTATGTTGCCGGGCGGACGCTCAGGGCCAGTGAGCTCATAGATGCCATCGGAGAAACCGAGAACGCTGACTGGAAACCGGTCCTTTATGACGGCAAATCGAAGACTGCCAAAGTACCAAACGGTACTGTTGGATCACGCTGGGATAAAAGTGCCAAATGGAACCTGGAACTGAAATGCGCGGTTGACGGTAGCGAAATATCTCCAGAAATGACGTTCATTGACGATAAGGATGACGTTGTCGCCGTCGGCTTTCCGTACTTCGGAAATCTAGAGAATGAGCAGCCGATATTTCGCCATTCAGACCATGACGGTATTCTTGAGCGGCATGTGCCGGTGAAAACAATCAAGGCAGCGGAGGGCGATATCCTGGTTGCCACCGTGTTCGACTTGATGGTGGCAAATTACGGAATAGACCGCGGTCTCGGCGGAGGCAATGTCGCCAAATCCTTCGATGAAAACATTCCTTATACTCCGGCCTGGCAGGAACGCTTTACCGGTGTAAAAGCCGCCAACGTGATAAAAGTCGCCCGTGAATTTGCCGATAATGCAGACAAAACCCGCGGTCGCTCGATGGTTATTCTCGGGGCGGGCGTTAATCACTGGTACCATATGGATATGATCTATCGCGGGATCATGAATATGCTGATCATGTGCGGATGTATCGGACAGTCTGGTGGCGGCTGGGCGCATTATGTGGGGCAGGAAAAGCTGCGTCCGCAAACTGGCTGGCAGCCGCTCGCTTTCGGCCTAGACTGGAACCGTCCCCCACGTCATATGAATTCCACCAGCTTTTTCTATAGTCATTCCGATCAATGGCGTTATGAAAAGCTTGAGTTGGGTGAAATTCTGTCGCCGACTGCTGACAAGAAAAAATGGGAAAATCTCTCGCTGCTTGACTGTAATGTGCGCTCTGAGCGGATGGGTTGGCTGCCATCAGCACCGCAGCTGAGTCAGAACCCGCTGGAGCTTGCGCGTGAAGCTGATGCGGCTGGAATTTCCGGCGCGGATCACGTGGTCAATAAGCTGAAATCAGGAGACCTTCAATTCTCTTGTGAGGATCCCGACGATCCGAAGAATTTCCCGCGTAATCTCTTCGTCTGGCGCTCCAATTTGTTGGGGTCTTCGGGCAAGGGCCATGAGTATATGCTCAAGCATCTCTTGGGCACAAAAAATGGTGTTCTCGGTAAGGATCTGGGCGATAGCAACGCGCAAAAACCATCAGAAGTTACCTGGCATGATGAGGCACCGGAAGGAAAGCTCGATCTTGTTGTGACGCTCGACTTCAGAATGTCGACGACATGTGTCTACTCGGATATCGTGTTGCCAAGCGCTACCTGGTATGAGAAAGACGACCTCAATACCTCGGATATGCATCCGTTTATTCATCCGCTCAGCCAGGCTGTTGATCCGGCCTGGGAAAGCCGGAGTGACTGGGAGATTTACAAGGGCCTTGCCAAAGCCTATTCGGACATCTGTCCCGGCCATCTCGGGGTAGAGAAGGACATTGTTTCGCTGCCGATCCTGCATGATACGCCGGGTGAACTTGCGCAAGCTTTCGATGTGAAGGACTGGAAAAAAGGTGAAGTCGATCCGATCCCTGGTAAAACCATGCCCAACCTGATCACTGTAGAGCGTGACTATCCCAATACCTACCAGCGCTTTACCTCCATCGGACCGATGCTGGAAAAACTCGGAAATGGCGGCAAGGGTATCAACTGGAATACCGACGCAGAAGTCGCATTTCTCGGCCTGCTTAACGGGACACATCATGATGGATCGAACACAGATCGACCGAAGCTGGAAACGGCGATTGATGCGGCGGAGATGATCCTCTCCCTCGCGCCGGAGACAAACGGTCAGGTTGCCGTCAAAGCGTGGGAGGCTCTGGGGCAGGCAACCGGACGCGATCATACGCATCTCGCGCGGCCCAAGGAGGACGAGAAGCTCCGTTTTCGAGATTTACAGGCGCAGCCCAGAAAAATTATCTCCTCGCCAACCTGGTCAGGCCTTGAGGATGAGCATGTCAGCTATAATGCCTGTTACACCAATGTCCATGAATTAATTCCCTGGCGCACCCTGACGGGCCGACAGCAATTTTATCAGGACCACGAATGGATGCGGGATTTCGGGGAGGGTTTCTGCCTCTATAAAGGGCCTGTGAATACCAAGACCCTGTCATCCGTATCCAGTAAAGGCAACGGCGATAAGCAAGTCGCGCTTAACTGGATCACACCGCATCAAAAATGGGGGATCCATTCCACCTATTCCGACAATCTGCTGATGCTTACCCTGAACCGAGGGGGCCCCGTCGTCTGGATCAGTGAAGTGGATGCGAAAAAGATTGATACCAAGGACAACGACTGGCTGGAACTTTACAATGCCAACGGCGCTATCGTCGCCCGCGCCGTTGTCTCGCAGCGTGTGCCGGAGGGCATGACAATGATGTATCATGCTCAGGAAAAAACCATCAATACACCCAAATCGCCAACGACCGGCGCCCGTGGAGGTATTCATAACTCGGTCACCCGGGCGGTGGTTAAGCCTACTCATATGATCGGTGGTTACGCCCAGCTGTCTTATGGCTTCAACTATTATGGCACTGTCGGATCAAACCGTGACGAGTTCGTTATGGTTCGGAAAATTGAACATGTTGATTTCGGTGATGAAAATCTTGTCACCGAAGCCGCCGAATAGGAGGGTAAAATGAAAGTACGTGCGCAAATCGGCATGGTCCTGAATTTGGACAAATGTATTGGCTGCCACACTTGTTCGGTGACATGTAAGAACGTCTGGACCAGCCGGGCCGGTGTTGAATATGCCTGGTTCAATAACGTCGAAACAAAGCCCGGTGTTGGTTATCCGCGCAATTGGGAAGACCAAAAGCAGTGGAATGGCGGCTGGACTCGGGCGGCAAATGGCAAGATTAAACCGAAGATGGGCGGTAAATTCCGTCTTCTCGCGAAAATCTTCGCCAACCCGGATTTGCCCGAGATTGACGACTATTATGAACCTTTCACCTTCGACTATGCCCATCTGCAAACTTCCGGGGAGGCCAAGGATGTCCCGACAGCGCGGGCGCATTCCGCGATAACCGGAGAGCGCATGGAGAAACCGGAGTGGGGCCCGAACTGGGAAGAAATCCTCGGTGGGGAATTCGAAAAGCGGAGTCAGGACTATAATTTCAGAGATATCGAGAAGGAGATGTATGGGGAGTTCGAGAACACCTTCATGATGTATCTGCCACGGCTCTGCGAGCATTGCCTGAACCCTGCCTGCGCTGCAGCCTGCCCTTCTGGCGCCATATACAAGCGCGAAGAGGACGGCATCGTCCTCATTGATCAGGATAAATGC